>CANDKY010000012.1 GCA_947385425.1 uncultured Lachnospiraceae bacterium
TAGATATAGATATAGATATAGATATAGATATAGATATAGATATAGATATAGATATGGGCAGGTGCGGGTGTAAAGCGGAGGTAGGGATATGTTTGTCGGCAGAGAGCGTGAGTTGGAAACCCTGGATATACGGTACAGGTCAGGGAAGTTTGAATTTATCGTTATTTATGGCCGCCGTCGTGTGGGAAAAACTGCTCTGATCAATCATTTTATCAGGGGGAAAAAAGCAATATATTTTATGGGTGTGGAGAGCAACGACAGGCAGAATCTGGAAAATTTCAGTAAGAATATTCTTGAGTTCGGGACAGGTATCCAGGCAGAGACTGCCTTCGTTTCCTTTCAGGCTGCTTTGGAATATGTTTTTAAACTGGCAGAAAAAGAGCGCCTGATTCTGGCAATTGATGAGTATCCTTATGTGGCCCGTGCTTCGAAAAGTCTTGCTTCCACTTTACAGCTTTTGATTGACAGATATAAGGACAGTTCCAAATTGATGCTTATTCTCTGCGGGTCATCCATGTCATATATGGAGGATCATGTACTGGCCTATAAGGCTCCGCTTTATGGCCGGAGGACGGCGCAGATGAAGATTTTGCCTTTTGATTTCGCGGATACCTGCCGCTGTTTTAGAAATTTTTCCGCGGAAGATAAGGCATTGGTTTACGGGATTGTGGGAGGGACACCGCAATATTTGCTTCAGATGGATGATCGGCTGAGTATAGGGGACAATATCAGGAATACGTTTCTGAATCCCGCATCTTCCCTGTACGAGGAGCCGGAAAATCTGTTAAAGCAGGAGGTGCGGGAGCCGGCGTTATACAATGCGGTTATTACGGCGATTGCAACCGGCTCTTCACGGATGTCGGAGATAGCCGGCAGAGTGGGGGAGGATACCAGTGTCTGTACGGCTTATTTAAAAAATCTGGCAGCGTTGGGGCTGGTGCGGAAGGAAACACCCTATGGGGAAAAGGCATCCAGAAAATCAGTTTATGTCATCGACGACAATATGTTCCGGTTCTGGTATCGGTTTGTACCGGAAAATAGTTCTGTAATTGCCAGAGGGGCCGCGGATCTGGCCTACGGGAGGATTGAACCTTTCCTGGCAGATTATATGGGAAAGGTTTTTGAGGAAATTTGTAAGCAGTATCTATGGGGGCTGCTGCTGGAAGGCGGGTCGCCGGTTGCATTCAGGGAACTGGGGCGTTGGTGGGGGACGGATCCATCTACCCGCAACCAGGAGGAGATTGATATCATGGGTGAGCAGGATAAAAATACGGCTCTGTTTGGTGAGTGTAAGTGGACAGCCGGGAAGGTGGATACGGGTGTTCTGGAAACGCTGGCCAACCGGAGCAGGCTGTTTCACTATCAAAATGTCCATTTATACCTGTTTGGGAAGAGCGGGTTCACAAAGGGCTGCATGGAGAGGGCGGAGGAGATGGGGAATGTATCGCTGGTTACGTACAGCGATATTGTAAAAACGCTGCTTAGGAAATCCTCATGCCCCGAATGCGTGGCATCACCAGTGATGAAAATATAGGCAGGGAGGCTTTTTCATAGTAACTGACGGGAGGGTACAGCGCGCCAGCCGCACAGGCAGAGTTATTTTGGGACAGTTCCTTACTGTTTGAGGCACAGGATTGAGGCGCTTTCAGATGTTTTCCGCACATTGCGTCAGAAGAAGGATCACTTTTTCAAGCCTGTGTTCTTTAACCTGGGGGTAGGAAATATGGTAGTGGATTTCCAGTTCCCTGTCTGTCAGCGGTATCAGTACGCGGCCCGGGCCGTCGTTGCGGTAATGTTTTACAATTTCGGTTGTGGTAGTGATGATTTCCGGATTTTTGAGCATCTGGCTGAACAAAAAATAATCGGTGGTTGCCGTTACGGCAGTCTGCTTTTTGACGGATTCCCAGAATGGCTGCTGTTTTTGATGGAAAAAGCCGTTTACCGTAAAAAGGAAAAGTGATTGGATGCGGGGATCCCTGGCTGAGATAGCTTTTTCGGCAGAGAGCGGATGGGAGGCATCCACGGAAAGGTATTTCCGCTCTCTGATAAAAGGCTTGCTGATAATGTCTGTGGAATCCAGTTTGCCGGAGGATATAATAATGTCATATTTATCGTCATATAAGAGAGCCTCTTCCCGGGGAGGCATAGTGTAATAACCGTAGTCCAGTTGCCCGTCCATTACGGAAAGCTGCGGGACACAATACCACATAGGGCCCGGATCGCAAAAGCCTAACCGGATATGGGAGTTTTTATTGGCATATTCTTTTAATTCTGTTTCCATCTGCCTGCTCTGCAGGAGAATCGCATTGGCATATTTTAAGGCTAACCTTCCCGCTTCGTTTAATTGAATCTTATTGCCGGAATGCTGGAAAAGGGGCAGTCCCAGTTCGCTTTCCAGCTTTTTTACCGCGCAGCTTAAGGCGGGCTGGGATATGTGGAGTTCTTCGGCTGCCGCGGAGATGGAGTTCTTTTCTGCCACTGCCTGAAATTGTTTTAATTGGGTAAGTTCCATAGGGTATCTCCTTTGTAATAGTCTGTCTAAAATCTGCTTTTCGCCAGATGTGCGCCACAGTTTGTGAGAGGTTTGCCCCGAATGAGGGAGGCGTAGTGGGGCATCGCCCCCCGAATGAGGGGCAGCAGTATAAAATCTGTTTATGCCGCATTAACTAATATGTACTGTATTTTACAGTGTATATAGTATATTATAGTATAAAAGAAAGAAAAGCACAATCAATTATTCGGGAGGGTGAAAGTATATGGAAACAAGATTTCTCAGGGCAATAGAGGTTTCGGAAATAGGTATGGGATGTATGGGATTTTCCCATGGGTACGGGCAGATCCCGGAGCGGGAGTACAGCATCGGGGCGATAAGGGATGCTTATGAGTATGGATGCACCTTCTTCGATACGGCGGAGGTCTATGGGGACGTGCTGTATTATCCGGGGCATAACGAGGAGATTGTAGGGGAGGCGGCGGAGGCTTTCCGGAAGAACGTTGTCCTTGCGACGAAATTCCATTTCCGGGCGGAGGAACTCCAGGCGGGGGAGGAAAAATACCGGATTGTCCGCAGGCATTTGGAGGCATCCATGAAAAAACTCCGTACCGACTATATCGATCTCTATTATCTGCACCGGGTGAATGACAATGTGCCGGTGGAAGAGGTGGCGGAAGTTATGGGGAAGCTGATAAAAGAGGGCCTGATACGGGGCTGGGGGCTGTCCCAGGTTTCCGGGGAGATGTTGGAGAGGGCAGACAGGGTTGCGCCGGTATCGGCGGTGCAGAATCTCTATAATATCCTGGAGCGGGACTGCGAAACGGATATTTTCCCGTATTGCCTGGAGCATGGTATCGGAGTGGTTCCTTTTTCGCCCATTGCCAGCGGCTTTTTGTCAGGGAAAGTGACGGCGGGGACAAAGTTTGAGGAAAAGGATGATGTCCGTAACTGGGTACCCCAGTTGTCCAGGGAAAATATTATCGGCAACCAGCCTGTTTTGGATGTCCTGGGCAGGTATGCACAGGAGAAGGGCGCAACCAAAGCGCAGATTTCCCTTGCATGGATGCTGCATAAATATCCGAATGTTGTCCCGATCCCGGGTTCAAAAAACCGGGAAAGGATTTTGGAGAATCTCGGTGGCTGGAATGTGAAACTGACCGGGGAGGAATTTGCCCGGCTGGAAGCTGCATTGGATGCATGTGAGGTGCACGGGCACAGGGGGCATGTGGAGTCGGAGAAGATGAATTTTGGAAGGAATTGGAAAAAGGGCTGAAAATGGTGTGGGATGGGATAGCGGCGCACAGTGGGATATATAGCTGATTTTTGTCAGATGTGCACCATAGTTTGTGAGAGGTTTGCCCCGAACGAGGGAGGAGTAGCGGGCATCGCCCTCTGAATGAGGGGCAAAGATCTCGCAAAATGGTGAAACGGTTACACCGAGTACAGATGGCGGAAATGAGATTTTAGACAGGCTCTTACAGCCTGCGTGCCGCTTCACGCAAAATTTTCTGGCTTGCTGCGGGAATCCGGCCGAGATGGTCGGGACCGACATTTAAAAGGTAGTTGATCCCCATGCCGTTTAATTTTTGTTTGATTGCAAGAATCTGATCCGCATTTTTCCAGTCATGGTCCCAGGAACAATAGCCCCAACTGTTGTTTATGGTAGCGGCAGTTTCGTATAGGCCGTAGGGGGACGGTTTTGGGCCGTCGCAGTCATTGAAGTTAAGCCTGGACGGGTCATATTCCTCGTTCGGCGGGAGGGAATCAGGGATTTCGTTGTCACCCAGGGAAACGTAATCGTAGGCGCCGTTTCCAAGGCGGGAGTTAATGAGGCAGTCCGGCTGGTATTTCTTTACCAGATCGAACAGTTCCCGGCTTTGGGCATCGTTTATTGTCATCGGCACATCGAACCAGATCAGGCAGAGTTCACCGTATCCGCGGAGGATTTCCTCCACCTGCGGCTTGATTTTGTTCCGGAAGCAGATATCGAAATCCTTTTTGCTGTTGTCCGGGAAATCCCAGTCATTGCACCAGGATTGCCCGGCGCATGGGATATTCCCGGAAAGGTATCCGCCGCCATGTTCCTCATGCCAGTCTAAATCCTGGGAGTAGTAAAGGCCGAACTTGAGCCCATGTTTATAACAGGCTTCGGAAAGTTCGCCGATAACATCCCTTCCGAAGGGTGTCGCATCCACAACGTTGAAGGTATCGGCTTTTGAGCGGAATAATGCAAAACCGTCATGGTGTTTGCTTGTGATAACAAAGTATTTCATCCCGCATTCTTTTGCGAAGCGGATCCACGCATCGGCATTGAAGTATACCGGGTTAAATGCCTGGGCGAGTTTGCCGTATTCCGCGCCCGGGATGCGGAGGTTGGACTGGATCCATTCCGCATAGCTGCTGCTTTTGGCTCCGTCCCATTCGCCGCCAAGCAGGGAATAAAGCCCCCAATGCACCATCATGCCGTACTGCGCTTCTTTGAACCATTTTTTCATATCCATTTTAGTTGTCTCCTTGCTTAAGCTAAGTATTTTTCATTATTAGCATAGTCATACAGTAATCTTGTTACTGCTGACATAATTTCAGAAACTTTAGTTTCCCAATTAGAAAATTCTTCTGCAGCATTAAGTACCACAAATTAGATTCCGTGTCTATTATTTGATCGTCAATATTTAATTCCTGTTCTTTAAAGCCTTTAACCTTTCCCATAAAATCAGCCCGGCGATATAAACGATGTAAGCGGGCATCATCCGGCAATTATTTTTCAATTATATTTTCTATTGCCATAATTTCTTTCTCTGCCTACAATTTCGAACATCGTGTGGTCATATCTTTATTATAGCAAGGTTTAAGAAATAAACAACACCTTGGCCTCGGCCAAAGGTAAAATAACCTTTATTGTGTAACATGCCCCATAAATATCATTAATAAAATTGTTGGGAATACAAATCTTCGTCAAAACCGCCCTGTGCGGTGCTGCAAGTAGTGGAAGGACTTATCAGAGGGATTGGGAAAGCACGTATTTATGCGGAAAAGACGGGATGTGGGGGAGTGTTTTGCTGTCCCATTATCCTGTTATATATCATGATTAAAAGGCATTCGAAAAAGTATACTTTTTCGGATGCCTTTTCTCCTTTGAAAACTACTTCATTATATATCTATATCATCCAAAATGCAAGTAAATTTGTAACTTTTTTTTAACAATTTGACGAAGGATTTCCATTGAATGGAAAATCCGAAAAAGTATACTTTTCTGGATTGGAGAAATAAAAAGGAGGATATCCATGGGGAAAATATACGGGTATATCCGCATATTGGCTAAGAAGCAGGATGTGGAAAATCAGATAGTTACACTACGTGAGATGCAGGTAAGGGATAGGGATATCTTTATAGATAGTTTTAGGGATGAGCAGGAAAATGAAAGTGACAGTAAATGTTTACAGTATGAGAAGCTCCTTAAGAAATTGAGGGATAAGGATCTGCTCTATATACAGAGCCTGGATATGCTGGGGGATGGATATGCGGAGATTGGCAGGCAGTGGAGAATGCTGACGAAGGAAAAGAAAGCGGATGTGGTGGTATTAGATATGCCGCAGCTTGATACCAGGCGCGGCAGAGGGCAGTTCGGGACGCTGGTGGGGGATGTGGTGCTGGCGATGCTGGAATATGCTTCGGATGCGGAGTGGGTGGCGCGGAAACAGAAACAGAGTGCGGGGATAGAACGGGCTAAAAGCCGGGGGGTACAGTTTGGCAGGCCGGAACGGCCCTGGACGGAGAATTTTGATAAGGCTTATCAGATGTGGAAGAGGAAGGAGATAAAGGGGGAAGAGGCGGCGGAACTTTGTAATATTTCCAGGGCGTTGTTTTATAAGAGGGCTGGGAAGGTGAGGGAGATGGAAGAACGGGGATTGTATAGTGGTTAGCAGGAGAGAAGGATGAATGTAGCAGTATTGTTTGATGCCGCAGAGGATGGAGGAGTAGAAACAGATACATTGCTTGCAGGGAAAGAATTGTACAGCTATGCTTTGGAAACTTTTTATTTTCATCCTTGTATTGATTGTATTGCCGTGATGCGGTGTGGAAGTGAAAATGTGATTAATGCGAGAGTGTATATAGAAAGCTGGAAAACGGAGTATGGTGTAGATAAGCCGGTATGGATATGCCAACGGAATCAGAATTTACAGCAGGTATTGGGCGAGTTTGAGAAAGAGGAAAGACAGCATGTGGAGTTGTATGTGCTGCATGATGTCAGATATCCGTTTGTGAATGCAGATATGATTTACAGAGTGATAGAGAAAGCTGCATTGCATGGGGTGGCGGTGACTGTGGGGGAGGTAAGGGATGATTTAGTGGTATGTCCGGGAGAGGAAATACTTGGAGTGGAAGATGCACAGTATGCAAAGTATCCCATGGCAGTTGGGGCAGGGCATGGAATGTTGGATGAGTTGTCGGGAATAGCTGAAGTGCTGGGGGCATGTTTGAAGTGCAAGCCGCATTTATGTAATTGCGGGAAAGGGAATTTGTTTGTAGGTGATTGGGAGGGCCTGGAAATAGCAGAGGCTGTTTTGCGGATGGACAGGATGGGGGATTTGACCGTTGGAAAATAGTGGAAAGTGGATTTACAGAAATTGGGGAATATGAGAGTGATAACGGATAATCGGAAATGAAGCATTTATATATCGAAGAATTGATTGAAAAGTTATATGGTACAACAATACAGACAAAAGCCGAAGGGGAATGCAGTGTTTATCAGGGCGGGCTGCAGGTGTTGTTGGATGTTTTTTCGAAACATAAAGAAAACCAGTCAATACTCTTTTTTATTGGAAATGGGGGCAGTTCTGCCATAGCCAGTCATATGACAGCGGATTTTATGAAAAATGGCGGGATGAATACTTATAGTTTGTATGATAATGCGGTTACTACCTGTATGGGGAATGACTATGGTTATGAGTACATATTTTCAAAGCCTATGGAATTCCTTGTACGGGAGGGGGATCTGGTGGTGGCGATCAGCAGTTCCGGGAACTCTCCTAATATTATTAATGGTATTGTCACCGCAAGAAAAAAGAAAGCGGAAGTTATTACCTTTACAGGGTTTTCTGAGGACAACAGGGCAAAGCAACTGGGAGATGTCAATTTGTATGTGCCCTGCACAAAATATGGTATTGTGGAATCTATCCACAACCTGATACTGCAGCAGATTGTAGATCTGATTATGGAACGGGATGGGGCAGGGTTTTGATATTATAGCTGGAAGTGAGGTATCAATATGATTTCATTAGTAACCGGAGGATGCGGTTTTATCGGTTCCCATATGGTGGACCGGCTGCTGGCCGAAGGACATACGGTAAGGGTTATAGACAACTGGACAACAGGCAGGCCTGAAAATCTGCATCATCAGAAGGATAATGAGAACCTGACTGTTTACCACATGGATATCAGAAACAGGGGAGAAATAGAGCCGGTGTTCAAAGATGTGGATTATGTATTTCATTTCGCGGCACTGGCGGATATTGTCCCCTCTATTCAAAAGCCCTGGGAATATTATTCCTCCAACGTGCTGGGAACCTATAACGTAGTGGAATGCGCTAAGGAAGCCAATATTAAGAAACTTATATACGCAGCTTCTTCCTCCTGCTATGGAATTCCCGATGAATATCCTACCAGGGAAAGCGCGGAAATCAGACCCCAGTATCCTTATGCGCTGACCAAGAGACTGGGGGAGGAAACCGTACTGCACTGGGGGCAGGTGTACGGGCTACCGGTGGTGACACTCCGGCTCTTTAACGTATATGGAACAAGGTCACGGACTTCGGGAACATACGGGGCAGTGTTTGGGGTTTTCCTTGCGCAGAAGCTGGCAGGCAAACCTTTTACCGTGGTAGGGGATGGTAACCAGACAAGGGATTTCACCTATGTGACAGATATTGCGGATGCTTTTTATACAGCGGCGGTCTCGGATGTGGTGCAGGATACCTTCAATGTGGGAAGCGGCGGCACATACTCGGTAAACCGTCTCTGCGGACTGTTGGGAGGAGAAATCACCCATATTCCCAAACGGCCGGGTGAACCGGACTGTACTTTTGCCGATACATCCAAAATTAAGGACAAGCTCGGATGGAAGGCAAAAGTAACTTTTGAGGAAGGTGTGCAGAAAGTCCTGGACAATATTGATTACTGGAAGGAGGCGCCGGTATGGACACCGGAGAGCATCGGCGCCGCTACAGAGGACTGGTTTAAATATCTGGGGAAATAAGCCCCATTAACATTAGTATGATATGAAGGGCAGATTCCTTTATGAATAAGATTGTATCAAAAGAAGAATTTAAAACAAAGATTAAGCCTGGGTTGGAAAAAGATGGGAAAACCATTGCCCTGTGCCATGGGGTATTCGACCTGATCCATCCGGGGCATATTATTCATTTCGAGCAGGCCAGAGAGATGGCGGATGTTCTGGTGGTATCGGTTACAGCGGCCAGATTCGTGCGCAAAGGGCCGGGAAGGCCGTATTTTGACGATGAAATGCGCATGAAATTTCTGTCAGCCATTGAATGTATAGATTATGTGATGCTTTCTGAAAATTATACAGTTGATGATATTGTCGAAAGCGTGGAACCGGACATTTATGTCAAGGGTGAGGAATACGCGAAGGCGAAAGATGATATTACCGGGAAGATTGCGGACGAAAAAGCGCTGGTGGAAAAGCATGGGGGAAGGCTTGGATTTACCACGGGACAGGTATTCAGTTCCACGAAGCTGATTAATACGGCCATGTCGGGGCTGTCTGACGAAGTCATCCATTTCATGCAGGATTTTAAGACCAGATATACCATGAGGGAAATCAGGGATTATGCAGAGAAAGCCAGTACGTTGAAAGTGTTGGTGGTTGGCGATGTCATAATTGATAAATATACTTACTGCAGCGTACAGGGAACGATGTCAAAGGATATGGGATATTCCGCAAGGCTTTCCCATTCGGAAGAGTATCTGGGAGGCGCGGTGGCTATTACCAGACATCTAGCATCTTTTTCCGATGATGTGACGATGATGTCGATTATTGGGAGTGAGGAGGAGATGCGCCTGCGTCTGTTTGACGAACTGGCGGACAGGGTACAGCTTAGGCTGACCTACAGTTCAGAATTCCCAACCATCATAAAACACAGGTATCTTACACGCAATGAAAAGCGTGAAGAGTACAGGAAGATATTCGCCATTAATAACATTCCGGAAAAGATGCAGTATGAGGAAGGAGCCTATAAAAATTTTAAAGAAAGACTTAGGGAAAAAATAGCAGACTATGATGCAGTGTTCCTATGCGATTTCGGACATGGCGTGGTAAACAGGGAGATTATGGATATTGTGCAGGAGGATGCAAAATATCTGGCGCTCAACTGTCAGACCAACTCTGCGAATAAAGGCTTGAATGTGATTACTAAATATAACAGGGCGGATGTTTTTACCCTGGATCAGCAGGAACTGAAGCTTGCGTTTCCGGATTCGTCGCTGGATGAAAAATTAAGTTTGGGAAGGCTGTCGGAGCATCTGAAAGGAAACGGCTGGCTGACAAGGGGGGCGAAAGGAGCTTATGGGATAACCGGCGGAGAAATACAGGAATGCCCGGCTTTTACATTAAGCGTAAAGGATACGGTAGGGGCAGGGGACGCGTTCTTTGCGGTGGCAGGGATTTTCACGGCGGCAGGCGCTTCTGTAGAGATAGGGACTTTCATGGGCAATATAGGCGGGGCGTTAGGAGCCAATATTGTGGGGAATAAAGAGGCAGTGGAAAAGGTGAATGTGCTGAAATTCGCAAGCACGTTGATGAATGTGTAGCGGGGGATAATATGGCAGAGAATATCAGAATGGACTCACATAAATTAATCTACCATCCGGAGGCGGTGGCCAGGTGGATGAAGGGGGAAGACATTTACCCTATTGAGATAGAGATATCCCCTAGCGGCGCCTGCAACCACAGGTGCGTATTCTGCGCAGTGGATTATATCGGATATGAGCCTGCATTTCTGGAGAAGGATGTTATTTTAAGGGACATATCCCGGATGGCCGGGAAAGGGCTGAAAAGCATTATCTGCTCCGGAGAGGGGGAGCCGCTTCTAAATAAGGACATGCCGGATATTGCCAATGGGATCAAAGCCTGCGGCGTGGATGTGGCTATGAGTACCAATGGGGCGTTATTCACAAAGGAAAAAGCGCAGGAATGCCTTGGGGCATTTACATGGGTACGTTTCAGCGTGGCAAGTATGGAGGAAGCATCCTACGATAAGATCCAGAGAGGGAAAGCAGGAGATTTAGATAAGGTCAAAGTTAACCTGGCAGAGGCAGTCAGAATCAAGAAAGACAGGAAACTCAAAACGACCTTGGGTGTGCAGTGCCTGCTGCTGCCCGACAATATGGCACAATTGCCGGACATGGCGGGGCAGCTTCGTGAAATCGGGGTGGATTATTTGACCGTCAAGCCATACTCGCAGCACTTACATAGTGAGAATACATTCCGGATTGATTATGGTGCCATGCTGGAGCTGGAACAGGAAATAAAGGAGTATGCCACGGAGGACTTTGCTATTTATTTCAGGGCCAATGCCATGAAGAAAATGCATCACGAAAAATGTTACAGCCAGTGTTACGGGCTCTCTTTTATGGCACATATTGATGCAAAAGGGAATGTATGGCCCTGCGTGGCCCATATCGGTACGGAAGAATTTTGTTACGGGAATATATATGAGCAGACTTTTGAAGAGATATGGGAAGGGCACCGGCGGAAGGAAGTTACAGACAGGCTGAATGGGCTGGATATTAATAAAGTGTGCAGGGATGCATGCAGGCTGGATGAGATCAACAAGTATCTTGACAGTTTGAAGAATCCGGGGGAGCATGTGAATTTTATATAGCAGGAGAAGGAAATGGAAAAGGCGACACCATATAGTAATTTGAAAATATTTGCCCATGCCCATGCACTGGATGATATAGGGGCAGGAAAGAGGATAGCGCCAATTTATATCCGCATCAAACCTACAAACTACTGTAACCATAAATGTTACTATTGCAGTTATGCGGACAGTCAATTGGGACTGCGGGATTCTGTGAAGCGACAGGATCAGATCCCGTGGGAGAAAATGCAGGAGATTATTTCAGATATATCGGATATGGGGGTAAAAGCAGTTACGTTTAGTGGCGGGGGAGAGCCGCTGGTTTATCCGCATATTGTGGAGACAATGCAGAAAATACTGGATTCCGGAATTGACCTTTCTATTATAACAAACGGACAGTTACTGAAGGGGGATCGTGCCAACGTACTTGCCAATGCAAAATGGGTCAGGATTTCCTTTGATTCGGCGGATGCCGGGACCTATGCGAGGATAAGAAAGCTGCCGCCGGAGGCTTTTGGCGAGGTATGTGATAATGTCCGCAGATTTTCGGAAATAAAAAAAGAAGGCTGTGAACTGGGAGTTAATTTTGTCATTAACCATGAAAATGCACATCAGGTGTATGCTATGGCAGAAATGGTGAAAGAGCTGGGGGCCAACCATATTAAGTATACAGCCCGTGTTACAAAGGATTTATTCCAATACCATGAACCTTTTAAGCAGGATGCGATAGAGCAGATTCACAGGGCAGAAGGGCTAAATGGCGGAGGATTCAGGGTAATTAATAAATATGAAGGGGATTTTGATTCTGCGCTGGTATTCCACCGTTGTTATGAAAAGTGTTATGTGAACCGTATTTTTACGGTAATAGCGGCAGACAGCAAAGTGTATTTTTGCCATGACAAAGCCTATGTTAAGGAAGGGGTTGTGGGTGACCTGAAAAACCAGTCTTTTAAGGATTTGTGGTTTTTGCGGGAGACTGTGAAGAGATACCAGGAATTTAACCCGCAGAAGGAATGCAACCATCACTGTGTTTATGACGACAGGAATGGACTGTTAAATACTTTTTACAGTCTGGACAGGAACCATATTAATTTTATTTAGGCAGCAAGAGGGAGAAATGTCAGAGATATCGGAAATTGCAAAAGACATAAGGAAGAAAATATATATGACTGCACATTATGCAGGAGGAGGCCATATGGGTGCTTCCTTTTCCATGGCGGATATTATCAGTGTATTATATTTCGGCAATGTTTTAAGATATGACGCCAAAAATCCGGAATGGGAAGAGCGGGATAAATTTATTCTGAGCAAAGGCCACGCCTGCTATGCCTTATATGCGGCACTGGCAAAGGCAGGGTATTATCCGGAGGAAGAATTGTGGAACGTGGGGAAGCCAGGATCTAAGTTTGGCGGGCACCCAAAGATGCACGACATACCCGGTGTGGAAGCGTCTACAGGCGCGCTTGGACACGGACTGTCATTTGCAATAGGGATTGCCTATGCCAATAAAAGGGATAAAAAGGACAGCCATGTCTATGTAGTTCTTGGGGATGGGGAATGCCAGGAAGGATCCGTGTGGGAAGGTGCATTGTCGGCACCGACACTGGGACTGGACAATATGACGGTTATTGTAGACCATAACAAACTCCAGGCAATGGATGATTTGGAAAAGATTGTCCATATGAAGCCGTTTGCAGATAAATGGAGAGCTTTCGGATGGAATGTTGTTGAAATAGACGGCCATGATTATGGCCAGATTAAGGACGGGCTCCTTGTACGGGCGGAGGGAAAACCGACATTAATTGTGGCAAATACAATAAAAGGCAAAGGCGTATCCTTCATGGAGAATGTGCCGATATGGCATTACCGCATGCCAAATGAGGAAGAAATTCCTGTCCTGATGGAAGAACTTGGCTTAACGGAAGCAGATCTGGAACAAAGTCAGCAAGCCCGGTTACCTGAAATGTTACAAAAAGTGAGAGGTACACAGAAGGGATGAGAACAGCTTATCTTGATACATTATATGAACTGGCCAGACAGGATCAAAGGGTATATGCGTTGATATCAGACAACGGTGCCATTGTATACGATAAATACCGGAGAGATCTGGCGGACCAGTACTTAAATCTTGGAATATCGGAGGCAAATATGCTGGGGATGGCGGCCGGAATGGCAAGCTGTGGAAAAATTCCATTTTCCTATACCATAGGTGCGTTTCTAGCATACCGGGCATTTGAATTTATACGGAACGATATATGTCTGCAGAAACAGAATGTAAAAATAGTCGGGACAGGAGCAGGGCAGGTCTACAGTGCCCTGGGGCCGACACACCACTCAACAGAAGATTTGGGAGGGCTGCGTTCTTTGCCTGACTTAACTATTTTATGCCCGGCAAGCCCGTTGGAAGTGAGGAAAGCAACGGTAGCCGCTTATGAACATGAGGGCCCGGTGTATCTTAGGCTGGGGACGAACAGGGAGCCGGAGATATATAAGGAAGATTATGCATTTGAAATTGGTAAGGGTATAACTGTAAGGGATGGTAAAGATGTTACTCTTATTGGAACTGGCAGTATAGTGGGGGATATTCTGGGTGTGGTAGAACAATTACAAAGGGATGGAATTCATGCAAGAGTAATCAATATACATACAATTAAGCCGATTGATAAAGGAATTATTTTGCGGGCAATTGAAGAAACTGGCAAGATTATCACAGTAGAAGATCATAATATAATTGGCGGATTGGGCAGCGCGGTAGCGGAAGTGATAGCGGAATCTGGGAAAGGCGTGGCATTTAAGCGTATGGGATTACAAAAGTTTTCGAATGGATACGGAGACTATGTTCAGGTGAAAGAAATGAATGGAATTGGGATTAAGCAAGTTTATGATGAAGTGAAGATGATTATAAAATAGAAATGTAAAATTGGTTAAAGAGGTTAAACTGTATGAAGAATGATTTCTTGGAATATTATGGAAAACATAACATATCGCCAGTGCGACAGGATATTAGTGACATAGAGATTCATTTTGAAAGACGAAAGAAATTATATCGACAGTGTGGAATTCCGATAATGGCTTTTCGTGACGCGGAAATGTTGGAAGTAGGACCGGGTGGGGGTTATAATACATTAGCTTTTTTCTACTGGAATTGTAAGCATGTTGATTTGGTAGAAGCAAATCAACGGGGGAGAGAGGATATGAAAAATCTTTTTGACTATCACAGTATTGGAGAAGAGCGGTACAAGATTTTTCCATGTAAGATTGAAGATTACGTTACAGAAAAGAAGTACGATATCATTATAGCAGAAGGATTTTTACCTGTAATTTATAACCAGAGAGAGGTAATAGATGCTTTAACAGCGTTAGTGGCAGAAAATGGAATTATTGTTATAACGTGCGGGGATGATGTTTGTTTTTTTATTGAAACATTGAAAAGGTTAGTCGGGATTGTGCTTACAGCAGATATTTCAGATTATGATAAAAAAGTCAAAAAGCTGACAAATTTTTTTGCGCCTCAGTTATCTAAATTGCGGGGAATGTCAAGAAAGCCTGAGGACTGGGTTCAAGATCAAATTCTTAATCCGGCACTTGTAAATGGCATGGAATTATCATTGTTGCAGGCAATAGATTATTTTGGAGAAGAATTTGATATATTGGGGAGTTCACCACAAATGTTCACAGATTATTCCTGGTATAAAGACATATGGTATGATTATAAAGAGGAGAGTAGGATTCAGTTTAAAAGAAAAAGATTAAGTTTATTACAAGCTAATATGCCTGAAATAATACTATCTTTAGAGCAGGCCGATAAATTGGTAGAATTTTTTGAGCAAATTAAAAAACTTGAGACACAATATGAAAAAGACTTAAATATAAATGCAATAGGCCAAATTGTCGAAGAAATGCATTCAATGAAAAAATTGGTGCAAGAGTGTTTTAACAATCAGTTTGTTGATGTTTTTCATGAGATTGAACAAATTTTGAGGTGTTTATTGCAAAAAGAAAATATAGATATGGAAGAATACCCTAATTTTTTTTCAGCTTTTGGGCGAACACAGCAGTACATCAGTTTTGTGAGAAAATAAAGGAAAGGTTATATAATGGCATATGTTGATTTTGTATCAGAACTGCATAAAGCAACCAAACGTGATTATATTGGACGCGTGATTAGTGACGACAAGGCAGAGTGCGCGAAGATAGCAAAAGAGTATGGATATGATTATTGGGATGGCGATCGGAAGTATGGTTATGGCGGTTACCGGTATGATGGCAGATGGAGAAGCGTTGCGCAGAAGCTTACGGAACATTATGATTTAAAGTCGGGGCAGAAAGTGCTGGATGTAGGCTGCGGTATGGCGCATCTGTTGTATGAACTGACACAGGTGGTGCCAGGATTAATTGTGAAAGGTATTGATATTTCACAATATGCTTTGGAACACGCAAAAGAGGAAATACGTGATAATCTGCAATATGGACAGGCACAGAATATACCCTTTGAAAATAATGAATTTGATTTGGTTATTTCTTTGACAACGTTACATAATTTGAAGATATATGATTTGAAAAAGGCCGTACAGGAAATAGAACGTGTCAGTAAAGGAAACTGTTACATTATGGTAGAATCTTTTCGTGATGACAGGGAAGAGGTGAATATGCTTTACTGGCAGCTTACCTGTTCAAGTTATTATTCAGTTGACGAATGGGAATGGCTATACCAGGAATGGGGTTATGCAGGGGATTATAGCTTCATTTTTTTTGAATAGGGAGTAAGTGGAGGAAAAGTGATAGAAAAAAGAGAGTCGGAGTCTTACTGGAAAAATTTAAAGATAGAACTATATATTTGTATGGTGCAGGAACATAATGGGAGATTCCTTTGCTGATTAAAACAATGAGCCGGACTATAAAATTTATATAAGAAATTATAAAGATAGGTTAGATGAGATTGTATGTTATGCAGTTTGATTTAGGTAACAATATGAAAAAAGTAATGTTATTTAGCCCTACTGGATATATAGGCAGTTATATAAAGGATAGGCTTATAAAAGAAAAAAATATACAGTTATATGAGATGACACGAGACAGTGATATGAGCCAATATATAGGTTTATATGATATTTTGATTTATTCAGCATCTGTCAGTAATGCAGATGTAGAAAAGTATATACAGGATAATGTTGTGACAGCCGTTTTGATGGTAGGATTTTGTAGGGAACATGGTATTAAGCGAATTATCTATCTTTCGTCAGACTCAATATATGGAGAAATAAATATAGATGAAGTGAGTGAAAAGGCAGTTATGATTAATCCGGATATGTATGGAACTACAAAATATTTGGCTGAGAAAATTATTATTGCGAGTGGAATACCGTATTATATTTTGAGACTGCCAGGGGTAGTAGGTGGTATTTGGCGAAAAAATTTTATATCTAATTTAATGGAAAGAATTAGATATAATGAACATATATACTTATACAATGTTGATCGGGAGTTTAATAATATTTTGTATATAGATGATTTGACAAAATTTATTCTTTTACTTTGTAATTATGCAGATGAGAATCAAGGTGAAATTTTTTTGTTGGGTAATACAGAAAAAATAGAGTTAATGCAAATAGTTGCCTATTTAAAAGAATTGTATAATTCTACATCTTCCGTTAGCAGTATAGATACAGAACAGAAACGCTATTTTACATTGGATGTAACTAAGGCGGTAAAATATGGTTATACGGCTAAATCAATAAAAGAAATTTTGGACAGTTTATATCAAATTTGGGAGGAGAAATTTTAGATATGAAAGCGATTATATTAGGTGGAGAGGTATCAGGGTGTGCAGTTGCCAATGAGTTAGATAAAAAGGGCGTAGAGACGGTAGTTATAGAGAAAAATGGATATTTAGGCGGCGGCTGCCATACGTTCTTTTATGGCGGGCATCCTTACACGGAGGGGCCAAGACCGCTTTCAATAAAAGATGGAAAGGCTTTTGATTATATTAATTCAGTGGTGAAGTTAAGAACATTTCCTTTGGTGTTGGATTCATATAATGAGCAGGATCGCCAATTTTATGGTTTTCCAATTCATTGGGATGATATTCAGATTATGCCGGATCGGGACAAGATTCTGCATGAATTAGAAAATAGGCCTAAAATAAATACGGCGACAAATTTGGAAGATGGGTGGATAAATGCAGTTGGCCCAACGTTGTATGAAAAATATGTAAAAACATACACAGAAAAAATGTGGGAAGTAGAATCAAATAAAGTGTTTGAGGATTATTCATGGTCGGTAAAAGGATCTCCTATACAGAGGGGAGATAGGATGTGTCGCCTGGCATCGGAAACGGAAAATCAGTTACATGCATATCCAATTGAGGAAACAGGTTATAATAGGTTTTTTGAATATTGTGTCAGAAATAGCGAAGTTCTTCTAAATACAAATATAGAAAAGGTTGATTTGGAAAAAAAGGAAGTTTATATTGCAGGTGAAATGATAAAAGGTGACATCATCATTTCCACAATTGCACTGGATGACCTTATGGAAAAGTGTTACGGAGAATTGAGGTACATGGGAAGAGATTTTCATATGATTGTCCTTCCAACAGAACATATTTTTAAGGAAGGACATCATTTTATTCATTATCCAAATAATGAAAAATTTACCAGAATTGTAGAGTATAAGAATCTGACAGGGCATAAAGCAGATTCTACGCTTCTGGTGATGGAAATACCTTCACACAGCAATAAATTGTATAGTTATAGCATTAAGAGTGAGCAGGATAAGGCATTAAAATACATTAATAGCCTTCCCAATGGAGTCTATACAATAGGAAGGCTGGGAACATATAGATATCTGAACATAAATCAGTGTATTGATTCTGCATGCGAACTTGCAGAAAAGCTTTAAAGACGAAGAATTAGATAAACTTATAAAATATGAAGGAGGAATATAAAATGTTTTTATCAGCTAATGAGTATAATGAGCATGAGAAGAAGGGGAAGAAAAGTTTACCAGTCAGATTTTTGGAAGCATTTCAGCCAGAAGTATTTGAAAAGAGAGGATATCCTACTCGAATTGGAGATGAGACAGAGATATATAAATTTTTGGATTCTATGCATGAGAATAGGTTTAACAGATACTATGGAGGCTACAATTTCGATTATGCCCCTACATATGAAGAATTTGAAGAGATGAAAGGAGTATTAAAGGATATTTACCGGTTGACAAAAGACAGGTATGGCAGGGGAATTGTTGTAAAGGCGCCATTAATTGCCAGCATGAATGTATTGCGTAGAATAAGATACTTGGGGGAGGGTATTAGCTTGCCTGTAGTTTTTGAAATAGGTGGAGGAAATGGCGTATTAGGGGCATTGCTGCATCAATCAGGGTATAAATATATTTCTACAGATATTACGCAGGCATTTTACCTGACACAAAATGGCTTATGGGAAGGCTTAGACCCTGATTGTGTGGTAGAGTGTATGGATTCTGTGGAAAAACTTAACAGCATAGATAATCACAAAATAATACATATTCCATATTGGAAATTATGGGAATTGCGTAATAATGATTTAGAAGCTGATATTATAGTTTCAAATCATAATTTGGCAGAAATGCATGAGTGGTCATTACGCTTCTATCTCCGATATGCCAAACAACTTATGCGCAATAGCGAATACAAGTTGTTTGTTGCCCAGACGGCTGGGTCTACTTGTTTTAGAAATGTTGATTATGTAATAAAAACATTTTCAGCGATGGGATTTGAATTGTTATATAGTGAAAGATGTTTTGCAGTATTTGCTTTAAGTGATAAGAAGCAGATAGTACCAGTACATATTGGGGCGGTACTGAGACAGGAAAGTTATCAGGCTGCTTTTCCGGTTTGTGGTAATCCTTTGGACAAGACAGCAGCATTAATTTATTCTGCCGAGCAGAAATTTCGCGATGAGCAGAAAGTTCCTTTATCGGAAATAGAGGAGTATTTCCATACGTTGGATGATAATCCTGATTCGCCAGATGAGGAATTTTTCCATTATTGTAGTGTTATATAAAAAGAGATAATGGTAAAATATTTAATTTTAGAAGGGAAGATTGATGAAAAAAATACTTATTTGGGGAA
The DNA here is from genome assembly GCA_947385425.1 of uncultured Lachnospiraceae bacterium. Classification (GTDB taxonomy): domain Bacteria; phylum Bacillota; class Clostridia; order Lachnospirales; family Lachnospiraceae; genus Kineothrix. The sequence continues at coordinate 19,487 of CANDKY010000012.1, forward strand.
CAGGCATAAAGGCAAGGAGGTTGTGTAATTATCTAGATTTTAATGAAGTTGAAATTCTTGGTTTTACAGACAATTCAGGTTTAACTGACATCAAGTTATGGGATGGATACAAATTTATTCCGAAGAGCGAGGCATTAAAATTTGATTATGATTATATAGTGATTGCCAGCGGAGCATATTGCGAAATTACTGCACAGCTTATCGCTGAGAATATAACTGAGAATAAAATAATCCAGGCAGATAATGTTCAGTTTATGATCCCAGATACACTATATTTTTTTAATGAAATAGAAACAAATGAAGAAAAGTACAAAATATTCACTAATATTAATTTATATTCGTGTATTATCGTATAGGGGGGTAGTATGGATGCTATTAGAGTGCTGATTTGGACTCCAGGTTATATATCATATCTTACAGACCTGCTTAAGGTGATTGACGGAAAATATGGAATGAATTGTAAGGACAAATCAGAGTTTGGATTTGAAGCTGATTACACCAGTCAGAATGATTTTGACAGGATTGTAGAAGATTATAAACCTAATATTATTTTTTTATACAATGTGTCGAGTAAAAATCTATCGATCAAAATTCCGGATAATCTTAGCGTAATAACTTATTGTGATCATTTTATGGAACAGTTTCTTATCCTAGGTAAAAATTATTTTCAACAGTTACCTAAAAATAATTTTTTGTATATACCGGTCTTGGATGTAGATAGAATAGATAGAGACAAGATATTAGATGATTGTAATATTAGAAAGAAGATATATTTTGCTCCATTTGTTGATGTATGGAAAGGCAATAAGTTGGCAAAAGACAAAGAATATGAGAAGAAATATGAATGTGATTTGTCTTTTATGGGCATGTATAAAAAGGTTGAGTATTATTATTGGTGCTATAATATTAATTCATCGACTTTTCAAGGCAGGATTCTTATGCATTTTGTTAGTGAATTGGTGGCATTGGTAAGAAAGGAGATAAAACAGCGTGAGACAGCGAATCTAGATGGCAGTTGGGTACGTGAAAATGTTATAAATATGTATGAAAAGTTGAATGTTAAAAGATGTGTGAGAGATGAAAACAGTTTTATTGATAAATGGATAGATACAGTAATATTCAATATTATTCAACATGAATATGTAAATATTGTTATAGACTGGTTAATAGAGCGGGGATATAATTTAAAAATATATGGTAGTGGTTGGAATAAGATTGATAATTATAAAAAGTATGCAATGGGTATGGTTGATGAAGGTTCAGATGACCTGCGGATGGCTTATCAATATAGTAAGATTAATATAGGAGCTAATTGCGGTATGGGAATACATAGAAGAGTTTGCGAGTGTATTAGAAATGGGAGTTTGTGTTTTCAGGCAGAGACAAAACCTGAGTATATGTTTTCAGATTACCGTCATTTTTTTAAAGATGGAAGAGATATTGTAGTATACAGGAATAAACAAGAGTTATATGAAAAAATAGATTACTATTTAACGCATGATGATGAAAGGAAGCAGATAATAAAAGAAGGAAAAAGGGTACTTGAACAAAAACTAGATACATCGGATATAGTGGTAAACGCGATAAAAACGCTATATGAAAGATGATATAAATGTACTTATTGAGCAAACTCATAAGTTATATTCATTAGTTATTAATTTGCAGAGGGAAAGCAATCATGAATGATAATTCAAATTGTTTTATATGGAGTGACAACTGGTATATAGATAATAATGAGGCATGGTTTGTTGACGGAGAACGGGATATATTATGTTGTCTGAATTTAAAGTCAAATACATGTGATTATGCAGTAAAAATACCTAATTCAAATTTAGATGAATTTCGGCTAAATTCGAGATGTATAAAATTTGAAAATGAAGTATTTTGTATGCCAGATAAAGGAGAAAGGATATGGGTTTATAATTTAAATGATAGATATTTTCAGCAAATTGATATAAAGAATCCTAATAAAGTAAGAATTTCAATAGTGGATTTCTGGGAATATGATAATAAGTTATTTGCGGTATCAATTGGTTTAAAACAAGTTATTGAGATTAATATAGATAAAAAGGTAATTGATAATTATTATGCACTTTGCGATACACCAGAAAAACAAATAGCAAAGAGTATCAAAGTTGGAATGAATATATATTGTGTGTCTGCTGTTTCAAATCATATATATCAATTTGATTTGAAAATAAAAAAAAGTACAGTATATACAATTCCGAAAGCAGAAGGAGGCTTTTATACAATAAGTTTTGATGGGTGTAAGTTTTGGCTAAGCGGATATCGTAAAGAAATATATATATGGGATAAGGAAAATAATTCGACAAATATTCTTAGAGATTTTCCTAGACAATTTGGTATTTATAACTTTGCCAGAAATGAAAAATATATTTTAGATTGTGAAAGAACAGTTTATGATACTCCTGCCTTTATAGAATCAAGAGTGGCAGGGAACTATATTTGGTTTATACCATTTCAAACGAATAAAATTATATATGTGGACAGAGTTACATTTCAAGTGAATGTTTTAGAAAATGAAGAAAATGAATCCATATCAAGTTTGTCGAGTTATTATTTGGCTCATAAATATTTAGTGCTATATATGGAGGATGATAGATATATTGGGCTCTTTTCTTTTAAGGATAATTCTGTGTTGGAGATTGATGCTATTAAAATGACTATAGTAAAGAAAGTTTATTCGTTTGGACAAGAATATTTGAATACGTTTATGGCAGCATTAGAAAAGAATTTTAATGAAGTTAACTGGTTTCATAGAATAATTTTTCAAAAGATATTACTGGCAGCTTCAACTAGGGTTAACAGAAAAATGTCCAATGAAGTGGGAACTAGTATCTATAGTAAAATGATGTTAAATGGTTAACTAGTTTTGCAATTATAGATTGAAAATTTCTAATATATACATTGAGGCAGAAATTTTTGGATAAAAATGGTAGAAACTGAGAGGATAGTAAAGGGATGAAGTATGCACTAATTGGCTGTGGGCGCATTTCTCCAAATCATATTGTAGCAGCACAGAACAATGGGCTTGAACTTGCGGCGATATGTGATATTGAAATATCATGCATGAAAGATAAAGTGCTTAAGTTTAAACTAGGCAGTGGTGTAAAGCAGTATACAGACTATAAAGAAATGATTGATACAGAAAAGCCGGAACTTGTTGCAATCTGTACCGAAAGCGGAAAACATGCAGAGCATGCGTTATTTTGTATAGAACATGGCTGTAACTGTATTATAGAGAAACCAATTGCATTATCCATGGCAGATGCTGATGCAATTATTTCTGCATCCATAAGGTATCATGTAAAGGTCTGCGCATGTCATCAGAACAGATTTAACAAGTCAATCCAGATTATACGGGAAGCAATTGACATGAACCGCTTTGGAAGATTGTTTTACGGCACAGCTCATATTAGATGGTGCAGAGATTATGAATATTACGACAGGGCTTCATGGAGAGGCACATGGGCACAGGATGGCGGTGCATTGATGAATCAGTGTATTCATAATATTGATTTACTTAGATGGATGATGGGAAGCGAGATTGAAGAGGTAGTAGGAATGACGGACAGGCTTAACCATAATTACATAGAAGCCGAGGATTTAGGAATTGCCCTGATAAGGTTTAAAAATGGAAGTTATGGAATTATTGAAGGAACAACGGACGTTTATCCCAAAAATCTGGAAGAGACATTATATATATTTGGTGAGAAGGGAACTGTTAAGGCTGGCGGACAGTCCGTCAATGTGATAGAAGAGTGGAGATTTTCAGATATGCTGGATGATCCGGATGAAGTAAAAGCAAGATTCCACGAGAATCCGCCTAATGTGTACGGTTATGGGCATACACCTTTGTATGCGGATGTAATCAATGCCATAAAACAGGACAGGCAGCCGTATGTAACTGCCATGGATGGAAGAAAGGCTCTGGAACTTGTACTGGCAATATATAAATCTGCAGCGGAAGGATGCTGTGTCACACTGCCGCTTAAAGATTGTGCAACGATGGACTTTAAAGGAAGATTTTGAGATGTCTGTTTATATACATGAGAGCAGTTATGTTGATGAGAACGTAACAATAGGAGATGGAACAAAGATATGGCACTTTTGCCATATACAGTCAGATGCAAAAATAGGTACAGACTGCGTGTTTGGGCAGAATGTTAATATTTCTAATAATGTGAAGATTGGAAACGGTGTCAAGATTCAAAACAATGTTTCAGTTTATGAAGGAGTTGAGCTTGAGGATTACGTGTTTTGCGGGCCGTCCTGTGTATTTACCAATGATTTGACACCGCGCGCCAAATATCCCAAAGGAAAAGAAAATTATAAAAAAACACTGGTCAGGGAAGGTGCAAGTATTGGGGCAAATGCAACTATTGTGTGTGGGCATACAATAGGGAAATATGCAATGATAGCGGCAGGGGCGGTTGTGACAAGAGATGTGGGGGATTATGAAATGGTAGCAGGAGTACCTGCGGTAAAAGTTGGACAGGTAGACGAAATGGGGAATATTGTTGGGATATAAGGCCGGAGACTTTGTTAAATAAAGGAGTTCAGATGTGGAATTTCGGGATTTAGGACAGCAATATCAATTACATAAAGAGAAGATAGATGGTGCTATACAAAGTGTGCTTTTTAAAACTGATTTTATACAGGGAAAGCAGATACTACAGCTGGAAGAAGTACTTGCAGAATATGCAGGTGTAAAGCATTGCATTACCTGTGCAAATGGAACAGATGCATTGCAGCTGGCCCTCATGACATGGAATATTGGAAAAGGCGACGCGGTATTTGTACCTGATTTTACCTTTTTTTCAAGTGGGGAAGTTGTTCCTCTGGTTGGGGCGACGCCTGTTTTTGTGGACATAGAGGAGGATACTTATAATATCAGTGTTGAAAGCCTTGAACGAGCGGTTGAATGCGTATTACAGAATACTTCATTAAAGCCCAAAGTAATTATTGCAGTTGATTTATTCGGGCAGCCGGCGGATTTTCTGCGGATTGGAGAAATAGCAGAAAAATATAATCTTCTGGTTTTGGAAGATGCTGCACAGGGATTTGGTGGAAAAATCCATATGCAGAGATCCTGTAGTTTTGGAGATATATCTACAACATCTTTCTTTCCGGCAAAGCCGTTAGGATGCTACGGTGACGGAGGGGCGGTATTCACTGATAATGAAGAGTGGGCAGAACTGCTTCGTTCATACCGTGTACATGGAAAAGGGAAGGATAAGTATGATAATGTTCGGATAGGAATGAACTCGCGGCTGGATACAATACAGGCAGCAGTATTGCTGGAAAAGTTAAAGTTTTTTGATGAAGAGATTGATAAATGTAACCAGATAGCAATGGAATATACAAGGCATTTAAAAGATGCTGTGAAAGTACCTGTTGTAAAAGAGGGAATGGGTTCAAGCTGGGCACAGTATACAATATGCTTTCAAAATAATGAGAAACGTGAACTGGCAATAAAAGGGTTAAAAGAAAATGGCATTCCAACAGCAGTATATTATAGGAAGCCTATGCATAAGCAGAAGGCTTTTAAGAAAAATGAATTTAAGGGGTTGGATTATAGCGTTACGGAGAGGATATGTAACTGCTGTTTGTCTTTGACTGTGCATCCATACCTAAGTATGGATGAAGTGGGGAATGTTGTGAATAAAGTGATGCAAATGCGGTAAGCGGGAGAGATTATATATGACATTTACATCAGATGGATATGTGGGCTTATTAAAGTTATTGATTGAAAATGGATATGGGATAGTGGATTATTCTGACTGGGAAGAGAGCGACCAATGTGTGATTTTGAGACATGATGTTGATATAGACTTACAACAGGCGCATGCATTGGCACAGATTGAGTACAGACATAATGTCAAAAGTACATATTTTGTATTGCTGACAAGCAGTTTTTATAATATGCATTCATACAGAAACAGAATTATAGTCAAAGAAATTCAGGATATGGGCCATACAATCGGACTTCATTTTGATGAAACAGCATACCCGAATTTAGCAGGAAATACAGCCAAAGTAGGGCAGGAAATAAAAAAGGAATTAGATATATTGTCGGAAATTATAGAAACGGATGTTACTGTTTTTTCATATCACAGACCAACCCAAATAATTTTGGATTCTGATATGGAGATAGAGAGAGCCATAAATTCATATGGAAATATTTTTTTCAGACAGTTTAAATATCTGTCAGATTCAAGAATGCATTGGAGGGAGCCTGTGTTAGACATCATTCGAAGAAGGGAATATACCCGGCTGCATATCCTTACCCATCCTTTTTGGTATCATAATGAGGAAAAAAGCATGAAAGAAATTTTGCATGAATTTATAAATATGGCAGGAACAGAAAGATATGATAATTTGAATGATAACTTTACAAACCTGAAGGATGCCATAGGGTAGGAGGTGACAGGATATGATGGCTGCAATTCATCAGCCGCATTACTTTCCGTGGCTGGGATATTTGGCGAAGATGGCAAGTGTGGATAAGTTTATATTTATGGATATGGTACAGTTGGAAAAAAGATCGTATATGCTTAGAAATCGTATAGTTGATCCTGACGGTCAGATAAGATACCTGAATATTTCCTGTGAAAAGCATAATCATTATGAACGGGAGTACAGGGAACTTAGAACCAAAGATTTTGAAGCCTGGACAGGCAGACAGAAGGGTACAATTATCAGATCCTATAAAAAATGTGACTATTTTGATGAAGTATGGGAAGCAATTGCTCCTATTTTTACTGAAAATCATGAGCTGCTCTGCGATGTCACCATACATAGCGTCAATATTCTGAGGGGGATTTTTGAGATAGTTACGCCAGTAGTTTTACAGAGTGACATAAATATTGACAGAGGCCTAAAAAAGGAGAAGCTAATAATGGGGCTTTGTAAAGCAGTTGGTGCTGATAGATATTATGCCGGCCAGGGAGCGAGTATGCAATACCTGGACGTGGAAGAGTGTGGGAGAGAAGGGATTAGTGTAATTTATCAGAATTTTCAACATCCTATATATGATCAGATAGGAAATCATCCATTTGTATATGGGTTATCAGCACTTGATTTACTTTTTAATAAAGGGCTTGAAAAATCAAAGGAAATATTTTGGAATTCAATATGAGGTAATAAAAATGTGGGAAGAGTTTGAAAATATAGTAAATAGAATGTTTCAATTTACTAATGGAAAAAAGTAGTTCTGTGGGGGATATGAAAGAAGCGGATGGTTTATAGAGCATATATTCAATATGCATAATAAGCAGATTGAATATATATGAAAAATATTACAATAAAATGATGTTATTATGAGAAGGAAAAGAAGACTGTTATGGAAATATGGAAAGAATTTGATGAATTTGTAGACAAATTGTTTTATTTTTCAAATGGAAAATGTACAGTGCTTTGGGGATATGGATTAAGCGGGCTGTTCATACATCACTTATTTTCGCGGTTTAACAGGAGAATAGAATATATTGTAGATGACAGCTCCATGAATCCTAAAGTTTCAATTATGAGATCGTGTGAGATAGAAAATATTACTCCGGAAACATGTGCAGTAATTTTGTCAGGAGAACATGACACAGAGAAGGAAAAATTTCTGAAAGAGCGGAGATTTATGGAAAATGTTCATTTTATATATGCGAGAAAATATTTATATGAGAGTATAAACAGTCAAAATGTGTGGAAAAACATATCGTATTATGAATACCTGGAAAACAGATTCAATGTAGACATTGTGGAAAGAAAGTTTGTCGAAAAAATGGAGAATCCAAAGAAGGATGCATTAAATTATTCACCAGGAATGGGGTATCCTCTCATAGATGTATTGGATAATTTTATTTTTAAACCTGAAGATGCAGTATTTGACTTTGGCTGTGGTAAGGGAGGAGCTTTGCTCTTATTTCAAAAAAGCGGAGTTCAAAAGATAGCAGGAGTTGAGTATGATAAACCATTGTATAATATATTGTTGGATAATTTTCAAAAAGTAAATGTATCTTCTGAAAATATAATAAACGGGGATGCGGCACTTATAAAGAATGAACTCGATGAATACAATTATTTTTTTATGTATAATCCGTTTCAGGGCGAGACATTCCGTCAGGTTATAGATAATATTGAGGAAAGCTGGCATAGGAAAAAAAGACGTATTACTTTTATTTATGCGGGGCCATATTGTCATCATCATGTGGTTGAACATGAAATATTCCGGTTGTCCAAACAGATTTGTACAGATTATTCTGTCCGAAATGTAAATATTTATACGATAGAAAAATGATTTAAAAGGTCTGGCTGAATTGTAGGGAGATTGACATGGAAAGAGTAATTATGCACATTGTGGGAAACAGGCCGAATTTCATTAAACTTGCCCCCATTTCAAGGGAAATAAGAAAAAGAGGTTATAAAGAAATCATTATTCATACAGGACAACATTTTGATGAGAATATGTCAGATGTGTTTTTCAGGGAATTGGATATTCCTGAACCGGATGAAAATCTTCATGTATCTGGCGGTAGCCACTCAGAAATGACTGCAAGGATTATGTTAGAATTAGAGACTGTAGTAATAAAGTATCATCCGCATGTTGTTTTTGTTTATGGTGATACTAATTCTACATTGGCAGCAGCTTTGGTAGTCCGTAAATTGAATATTCCAATTGCACATATAGAAGCGGGAATTAGAACAGGAATATATGAGAATCCGGAGGAGGCAAATAGAATTTTCGTAGATCATGCTTCGGAATTACTGTGTACTCCGGATAGAGCTTCAAAAAGAAATTTGGAAATGGAAGGATTAGGAGCGAAAAGCTGTTTTACCGGAGATGTTATGTATGACGCGTTTCTCTATTATAAAAAAAGAGTTAATGCAGAAAGAATAATGGAGAAGTATGGAGTAAGAAGTAAAGAATACATTCTTATGACATGGCATCGCCAGGAAAATACGTCAGACGCCGAAAGAATGATTCAAATACTTGATTTTGTGAAGAGTATTGAAAGAACTGTAATATGTCCCATGCATCCCAGAACATATGGTAAATTACAGGATTATTATTTATTAGACAGAGCGGTAGGGATAGAAGGATTTCATATCATAGAACCGCTAGGGTATCTGGAGATGACAGCACTGTTATCAAACTGCCGGATGGTTATAACGGATTCAGGTGGTCTGTCAAAAGAAGCATATTTCGCAGGTGTAAAATGTTTATATATGCTGGATATAAATGTATGGCCAGATCTTCAAAAAGATGGGTGGATAGAGAATATGTCACAAAATAATCAGGACAATATTAATATGGTTAATAAATGTTTTGATATACATATGCAGATAAATAAGAATAATGAGGAATTATATTACGGAGATGGAAATGCCGCAAGGAAAATTGTTGGTTTGATGGAAAAATTATTTTAGCAGTAACCTTTAGTATCTGCATTATGAAAAAAATAATAGATAGATTTGGAATGGAGAGTCTATGAAAAATAGAGATGAGTTAATTGATATTTACGGATATGAGGCAGAAATTTTTAAAAAGAGTTATAACATGATGGGTAGATTATTAGATAAAAACTTTATAAAAAATGAAGTTGAGAAAAGAAAATTGTCTGATATGTATATTTATGGTGGAGGATTTCTGGGTATACAGTTTTATAGAGCAATTACCCCGTTTGTCAATGTATTATCAGTGGTAGATAAAAGTGGAAAGCTGTTGGTTGAGATGGATGATATACCAGTTATTAATATATCTGATTTCCGTAATCAATATGAAGATGAAACTGTAATTGTTACACCTTTAAAGTTTTATAGGGAAATATATCACGAATTAAAGGAATTTGTATTGAATAATAAAATTATTTTTTTAGAAGAATTCGGAGGATAATAATGCTTTTTTACATTACAATTGTTGACTTTGGAGCTCTTTTTGCGCAGGGAGTACACAGAAAAATACAAGGTCAGATAAAGTCGATGGAAAGAGAATTAGGTAAGGCATACTATACAGGTTGGTCATATCCCAAGGCGCTTTTAATGGACGGAAGAGAGGTCCTTGAAGCGGAGCCTGCTGTTACAATAAAAGATTTTGTAGGAGTATTAGTAGAGTGGATTCAAAAATATGAGGTTACACAAACATATATTAGATATTCTAGTGCAAGTAAGTGGTTTATAGATTTACTAAAATATCAGAACATGCATGGAATAAAGTCTGTTTTGGAAATTACAACTTATCCATATGATATTGAGGTGGCAGAAGGAATTGTTAAACTAGAAAATCTTATTTTTGTTAAAGAAATAAACAGGTATATTCATAGAATTGCAACCTATTCCAGCCATCAGGAAATATGGGAGCAACCATGCTTTAATTTAATGAATGGGATAAATATGAATGATCATCCAATTAGTATAAAAAGAGCAGAGGATATAAAAATTGTGTTTATTGCGGTGAGCACTTTGCAATACTGGCATGGCTACGAAAGGTTTTTAGAAGGAATGTATTTGTATTATAAGGGGGGAGGTGAGTATGATTTAAAACTTAAATTAATTGGAGATGGACCAGAAAAAAAATATTATGAAGATTTAGTGGAAAAGTACCACATTCAGCTACAGGTGGAATTTTTAGGAAGGATTGAAATATCTGAAAAAGAAAGATTGGATCAACAGTATGATTTATCGGATATGGCAGTGGGATCGCTAGGGTTTTATAAGGCAATGGGAGCAGAAGAAGGATCCCCTATAAAAGGTTCTGAATATTGTGCAAGAGGGCTCCCTTTTATATGTGGATATCGAGATTTGCGTTTTCCGCCTGATTGGGAATTTATGCTGAATGTTCCAAATAATTCGGAGCCAATTGATATGAACAGAGTAATTGATTTCTATGAGAAAGTAACATTGAAGGAAAACTATAAGGAATTGATGCGGAAATACGCAGCAGAACACTTGACATGGGATAAGATTATGGAGCCAGTGGTAGAATATTTAAATCTAGATTTCTGAAAAAATTGTATCTAGGCACAGAATCTTTGACTTTAATGGGTTTCTGCTTATACAAATTATATCTATAAATTTGGAAATCCGCATAAGCATTGTGGTTGAGGCATCCTATATATAAAAATCCGGGAATTTAGGTTTAAAGAAAAAAGTGAGGTAGCTTTCATGCAAAAAGATTTCATGGTAGATACATGGGGAGATGTTAAAAAAATCACTGTAGGGAAAAAGGTGTTTCTATTCGGAGCAGGATATTGGGGACAAAAAATCTGGGAAAATATAGATAACTATGCCTCATCGTGGGATGTAGCAGGATTTTTGGATAATGATATCAGTAAGCAAAATCAAAAGATTGGTAGACTTACAGTATTTTCTCCTGCTATATTGAATGACTATACTTTAGACGAAGTGGTGGTTTTGATTTGCTGTATGACTACTGCTGAAATATCCAGGCAATTATATTCAATGGGAGTGAAAAATTATTATTCGGTGCATCATTTAAGTTTGCCTTCGGAATTGAGAACCACGTGTCAGCAGGATAACATAGATAACCAAGATGTTGAGTGGCTGCTGAACCGTGTGGAGGATGAGCGGTCTAGAGAAGTAGTAAGGAGTATTGTAGAAAAAAGAAAGACAGGATTTTTTGATTATACGGATTTGCGGGAAAATGGAAGCGAGTACTTTATAGATGATTTTTTTGACAAAGAGAATCAGGAGGTATTTGTAGACGGTGGGGCATATGATGGAGATACCATCGAAGAGTTTATTGAGTGGACAAAGAATAACTATAAGAAAATTTATTCTTTTGAACCACAAAAGGATAAAGCGGAAATAATAAGAAATAAACTTTGGAGATATGATGGGAAAGTAGAGTTATTTGAAAAGGGTTTATACGATTCCGCAACAGAGATTGCCTTTTGTGATGGTAACGAAGTTTTATCAGGGAAAATTGGAGAAGAAGGGGCAAGTTCTAAAGTACATACCATAGATATTGATTCGGTAGTATATGAAAAAGTGACTTTTATTAAGATGGATATAGAAGGAGCAGAGTTAAAGGCATTAGAAGGCGCTATACAGACAATTCAAAAAAATAAACCCAAACTTGCAATTTGTATTTATCATAAGCCGGAGGATATGTGGCAGATACCAAGATATATAGATTCATTGGTACCTGAATATAAGTTTTATATTCGTCATTTTGGTATGAGATATGCAGGAACCATCTTGTATTGTAGTTTTAAGTGATCTTGTTGTAGAGGGAGAAGGTATATATGGGGTGGAGATATAAAGAAGTAGCATATAATGTTTTGCAAAAATTCTTTGGATTTCACAAATGGCATGTGATACCTGTAGAGCAAAGGCCATATGGTATGGAGATAGTAAAGTGGTGTAACAGAATCTTGGAAAAGGACAGGAATGCATGTAATGGAAAGGTCATTGAAGTTGGCTGTGGACTGGGAGATATATTAGCTAAAATTAATATTAAGAGAGAGAATAAGACAGGATATGATATCAATGAAAAGGTAATTAGGGCTGCTAAGATAGTTCATCCGGGTATTAAGTTTCAGGTGGGAAATTTTGCACCAGATATTAAGGGCGAGAGAATTTCAATTTTCATAACCATAAATTTTCTTTATTCTTTGGACTACAAGATTGTTGAAGAGCAATTTAAAAAATTAATTTCAAATAATGACATTAAATATATCGTTACTGAAACTATGTATCCAATAACGTCTAATTATCCATACAGTCATGATTTTGAAAAGATTTTAGGAAGTAAGTATACATGTATTAGAAAAAGAGGCTTTTCTGCTGCTGAACACTCAAGACGGTATATTCTTCTATATAAAAGGAGAGAGAAGAATAATGAAGTGACTGAATAAGGAGATTTATGAACAAATATTTTATTATAACAGTTGATACAGAAGGAGATAACTTGTGGAAGCCAGTGATAAAATCAACTGGTATGAGAAAAATTACAGTGGAAAATGCAGATTATATAGAAAGATTTCAGGCATTGTGTGAAAAGTATCATTTTATTCCAACTTATCTTGTAGATTACGAAATGGCAATGGCCGCATCCTTTGTAGGAATGGCAAAGGAGCGTTTGGAGGATGGAAAATGTGAAATAGGCATGCATATGCATGCATGGAATACACCGCCAGTATTTGATTTAAAGTATAAAAGAGGAAGCCATAATCCATATGCAGGTGAATATCCGCATGATGTGATGTGGAAAAAGTTGAAATTAATGACAGGTTTATTATGGAAACAATTTGGAGAAAAGCCTGTTAGCCATAGAGGAGGAAGATGGTATATTGATCCATGGTATATACATGCGCTACAGAAATTGGGATATATTGTTGATTGTAGTGTAACTCCCGGAGTCAATTGGCAGCGAAATATTGGATATGAATGTTATGGAATCAACTATACAAAATTTCCTCACAGAGCATACTATATGGATGGAAAATATTTGTATAAGGAGAAAAAAACAGGAATTTTAGAAGTGCCACCGACAATTATGGATTATCCATTGAATGACAGGATAAGTGCGGTAATTAAAAATCCGCTAGCTTATAAAGAAATTATATGGAAGAAAATGTGGCTAAGACCTAATGGAAATAATTTAGAGGATATGATAAATATTATTAGCTTTTCTGAAAAGAACTCATGTGATTATTTGGAGTTTATGATACATTCATCAGAACTGATGCCAGGAGGAAGCCCAACATTTGTAAGTGGGAGAAGCGTAGAGAGGATGTATAGCCATTTGGAAAACGTGTTTGAAAGAATAGGAAATTCATATAAAGGGGTTTCCTTAAGGGAATATGCAAAGAGAAAGCATGGGGGATAAACGGGATGAGAGTGGCGATAGGCAGCAATCGGCATCCATTAAAACACTTTGACTGCCGGAAAAAAGTATTTGCATTCCGGAGAAGTCTTGCCAGTAGACTGCAAGAAAAAGGAAAACATAGGAAGTTTCAAGAACAACGGCGCGGAATATGAACCAAAGAAGCATCCTGTACAGGTTCTCGATCATGATTTTCCTCTTCCAGAAAACGGGAAAGCGGTTCCTTATGGAGTATATGATATTATCAGCAGTTCCTAACCCGGATAAACCGGAACCAAAATTTTGCCATCTTGTGCAAGAAATTGTTTATAAGCGCCTAATTTGTATGAAAGAGGAAATTAGTCTATTGTGTAATGTATGATTTGAAGTATGGGAGAACGAAAATATGAATATTGGGATTTTAATACCGGAATTGGGTGGAGGCGGTGCAGAGCGTGTAGCACAGATTTTTGGTAATTATTATATTGCGCGAGGGCATAATGTTTACTATTTCATAGCGAATACAAAAATAAAGCAGGATTATCCGGTAAAGGGACAGATTATTCAGACAAATATAAAAAGTTGTACCGATGGAAATTATAGTGACATTGAGAGATTGATGAAACTATTTTTAGCATCCTTTAAGATTCGAAAGCTCAAAATGCGATATAAAATTGATGTAGCAGTAAGCTTTATGGAGGAGTTCAGTTATCTGAATGTTTTGTCAAAGGGAAAAGAGACTGTGATTGCTGTAATGTGTACGGTGCTTTCGAAGAGAGAAGAATTCAATGGTTTTTTATATAAAAAGAGGATTGTACGCTTTTTTTATTCTAAAGCAGACAAGACTGTGGTGCTGACTCAATATGCATTAAATGACATGCATTTTCGATATGGTATACCATTAAAAAAACTCATAAAATTACCAACGCCTGTAGCAGATTTGGAAATAAAGGATAATGAAAATGCATGGTCGTTTGGATCCAAAGCGGTAGTATGTGTTGGGCGTTTAGAACTGGTAAAACAGCATGAAAGAATAATAAGAGCTTTCTCGTATGTCTGTCAATGGGAAATAGACGCGAGGCTGATAATTTTGGGAAAAGGACCAAGGCTGAAATCTTTAAGAAATTTATGTGAAAAACTGCATATTGAAAATCATGTGGTATTTGCAGGATTTACAGAAAATGTACCGTTTTATTTACAAAATGCCCGGGTATTTGTAATGGCATCAAAAGTGGAAGGATTTCCCAACAGCATGATAGAAGCTATGCACTATGGGGTTCCTGTCATTACAACTGATTCGTTTGGAGGATGCAGTGAAATAGTAAAAAAACCCAAAGGAATGGGATATGTAAATTCAGTTGTTTTTTGTAAGTATGGTATTTTGACGCCCAATATGCCATCTGGAAAATTTAGAATTAATTCAAAGATTTCTGAAGAAGAAGTAATATTAGGAGAAGCAATGCGAAAAGTAATTACAGAGGACAATATATATGAGAAATATAGAAGGCAGTCATTAAAGCGTGCAGAGATGTTTCGCGTGGAAAAGGTTATGGAGCGATGGAATAATATCATAAAAGAGGGACAGTAAATTTGGTGTGATAAAAGGCTTCATAGATAATAAAGGGATAGGGAGGAAGGGAAATGAAAAAGGGAACAGTTGGGGTATTGTCAATAGTAGCAGGAATAGCGGCTGGAGCCGGCGTAATAGGAAAAATGGCAGGGAATAGATTGAATAAGGCAGAAAAAATGTCTGAAAAGCATCTGGCTTTATTTTTGATGATGAATCAATGGGTTAAAGTTAAGCAGGAGGGAGTCAGTTTGGCATCTTATTTTGAAAAAAATGGATACAAGCGCATTGCCATATATGGGATGAGTTATGCAGGAGAAACCCTTGTAGATGAGTTAAGAGGATCAGGGGTGGAAATTGCATATAGTGTTGATAAAAGGGCAGATTCTTTATGCGCAGATTGGGATATTGTATCTGCAGATGATGAATTGGAAGAGGTAGATGCTGTGATAGTTACGGCAATTACTTTCTTTGATGAGATAGAAGAAAAGTTGAGTGAGAAAGTTGAATGCCCAATTATTTCGTTGGAGGATATCTTGTACGAGGTATGATATGAAAAAGGCAGTTATAATTAGGCAGATTCTTTTGAGAGTATGTATCAAAAACAATCTTTACTTTAGGAGATGAGATTGATTTGGAAAAGAAACTGATTATCCGGTGTGCCGGAAAGACTGGCAGAAAAGCTGCAAGAGAATATGGGAAAGAGAACATAGCATTTTTTTGTGATGATTATGTCACGGACAGGGAGATAGAAGGCATACCTGTGATTAATACAGAGCAATTAAAAAAAATCCATATGCCATATTGTGTCGTTGTGGCTTTGGAGCGTACGGAGGAAAGGATTGAAATGGCGGAACTGCTCCATAAGGATGGCATTCCATGTACAGGTTATGGATATCATGAAAAATATGGGATACCTAGCCGTACGATCCATATTTATGGGGACGCAGAACATCTGGCCTATGATTTTAACGACAGCTATTTGTTTGCCGAAATTGACCATATACGCGGGGATATTACTATGGATATGTACCGCGAGATGTTCCGCATATACAGGGATGATTTTACAGGTAAAAAAATAGATATTCATATATGTATTGGTGATACGCTCTATGAAGCTTATGAGTATGCAAAGGTATGCCAGTGGAAATGTGTCCATGCATATTCTGGGCATTATGTGTATGAGGATATCATTGTTCCGATACCGGATTACCGTTCGTGTTTTAATGAGGAAAAATATTTTTATAAGGACGCAACGCCTGCACAGTGCAAGGATGCGGCAAGGAAGCCATATTCTGATGGGCGCGCATACTGGATCGGCTCTTTTTTGGGATTGGATAGCAGATTGAATCTATGGGCTTTGTCGAAAAAATATCCTGGACATTTACTGATAGAACATTCAGCAAAAACGCGCCGGAGTATGCCTGAACAGGCAGCGTTTAAATATCTGATTGATGTAAGGGGTTTCGGGTGGACAGACAGGGTAAAAACCTTAATGATGTTAGGGCGTCCCCTTTTATTGGCAGACCGGCCAAATAAGGAATGGTATATGGATTTTATGGAGCCAATGGTACATTATGTTCCTGTCAAAGAAGATCTGTCTGACCTGATACAAAAAATAGACATGCTTAATGCAGACAAGAATTTATATGAAAGCATTGTGGAAAACCAGAAAGAGTTTGTTGCCAGATACCTTTCCTGTGAAGCAATATTATCCTATTTGCGTGATGTGACACTAAAATATGATGTGTATTGAACTGTGGCCGCATATTTTTCAAAAACGGTTCGGATTCTAAAAGCACAGTAGTTACTTTTTGCTCTAATGTGGGGATTAGTAAAGGATTTTTAATTTATGAAAAACAGATATTTAATTCTGCTCCCGGAATACACGCTTGGCGGCCTTGAGGCACAAATGCGACAGATAATTTATTCTCTTGAGGAGAAACATATACTGGCGGATGTCTGTATCCTGAATACATTGAAAAAGGGAAAAAACTCTCTTCTTGATTGTGACCGGAAAAGACTTCGGTTTGTGGATTTTTTTGAACTTCATATGTACCATCGGTCAGAGTATCAGGAAAGGGAAAGCATCAGAGAATATGTAATTAAGAATATGGAACGAATGTATCGTGTTGTTTTGATTTTTAATCAGACATATACTCCATTGATTCCTTTTTTCAGAGAAAATGGTATTTCAACTGTGTATTCGGAACGCTCGGATGGAAACAGGACATGTAATGATGAAATATGCAGGTTAAGCGTAAAGGAATGTGATATTTTGTGTGCGAATTCTTTTTGTGCGGCAAGGAAAATGGAGTTGGAATTTGCCAGAAAGATCCGTGTGATACCAAACGGAAAGGAATATAGGGAGAGGTTAGGGTATACCAGAAAGAAGCAGATTAAGAATATTCTTGTACCATGCAGGATTGCGCCAATAAAAAACCTGGGAATTGTTGTAGATATGGCTTTTGCGCATGCTGATAGAAGTTTTGTCGTGCATTTTGTGGGTGGGAAGGATTATGTGAATTATGCAAAGAGTCTTGAAGATAAGGTGAAAAATTATGGCATAGGAGACAAGGTGTTTTTTACTGGTTATAAAGAATTTATGGAAGAAGAGTATTTCTGGGCGGATTTGGTAATCCTGCCATCATTTATTGAAGGGGCATCTAATGTTGTGTTGGAAGCATATCAGTATGGGCGTCCTATAATTGTTTCAGATATTGAGTCGGAAAGGGAACTTGTCACAGATGACAGGCTTAGGTTTTCAACAGAAAGCGCAGAAGAACTCTTTAAGTGTATTGAATATGTGGAGAAGTTGTCCGATGCGAAATTTGACTGGGAGGTAGATGTGATAGTAGTTACTGCAATTTCATACTTTAATGCGGTCAAGGATGAGTTAAAAAGAAAGTGGGACGGTGACATTATATCTTTAGAGGATGTCATATATGAGGAACAAGCCAGATGAATGCAAAACTGGGTATCATGCACTTCAATATAATGTAACAGGTATTACAACAGTTATTTAGTCAGTAGGGAAAGGAATGAACCAGTGGTTTCGATAATTATAAACAATTATAATTATGCCCGTTATCTGCATGAGGCAATTGAGTCTGTCCTGTTTCAGACATACACGGACTGGGAGCTGGTTATGGTAGACGACGGGTCAGAGGATGAATCAGTCAAGGTAATGGAAGCGTATGTGAAAAGATATCCGGAGAAGATGCGCTGTATAAAAAAGGATAATGGCGGCCAGGCTTCGTGTTTTAATGCTGGATTTGCCAAATCAAAGGGGGAGATCATTGCTTTTCTTGACAGTGATGATTTCTGGTTCCCTAATAAGCTGGAGCGTATTGTGAAGGCTCATGAAGAACACAGTTTTGTTGCCCATGAAAAGCATTTCTCGGATGGAACCAGGCAGAATATTTATACGGACATTAATTCTGAAAGGTCGCGTATTCTGAGGACATACGGTGTGATGGACAGTTATGACATTACGACATCAACAATGTCCTTGAAAAGAGAGTTGGCAGAAAAAATATTTCCGATGCCGGAAGAGAGTTTCCGGATATGTGCGGATCACTATGTGAACTTTGCCGCGACCTATTATGTGGATGTTTGCTACTTGCATGAAAAACTCTCATATTACCGCATCCATGGAAAAAACGGTTTTGTTACACAATCTTCAGAAATGAAGTCAACCTTTGCAAACCAGTCGCTTGACTATGCCTGTGTAGAATATTTGAATGAGAAACTGAAAAGCGAAGGAGAAGATACCGTACCGCACAGGTCATTCCGGCAAACAGATGCGTTATGGAAAGATATCGGTGAGGGTTTTGAGATACAAAGCGGAAAACGCTATCTTGTCTATGGGACAGGGAATGATTCGTACCGTTTCAGCCGTTCTATTATAGAACGGGAAGGAATAATAGTGGGCTACTGCGATTCCAACCCTGTGAAACATGGAAAGATACATCATGCTAAGCTGGTCTGGAAGCCGGATGATCTTATAGGGCGCCGGAAAGATTACGATTTGATTATCATTGCTTCAATACAATACTATCCGGAAATTGTAAAAAAACTGGAAAGTTTGGGGCTGAGCAGGGGCAGGGATTTTATATTCACACCTGTTTTCTAGGTGATTACACATGACTTTTGCGAGGAAGGGGAAAATTTTGGTTCTGGTTTATGTCGGGCATGTTTAGCAAAGGCCAAAACAGAGTGCAGACTGGCAATGCAGATAAAGATTCAGGCAGGTTAAATGCACAAGTTATTTATTGACAGATATTAACCATAAGGAGGGACAGAAACAATGAGATCACCAAAAGATATGCGGATAATTCAGATAGAACTTACCAATGCGTGTGTACATACATGTTCTAATTGTTCGCGGATGTGCGGACATCATGAGCATCCGTTTTTTATGGATTTCCAGACGTTTAAGCGCGCCGTTGATTCGATGGAAGGTTATGAAGGCACGGTAGGGATGATGGGCGGCGAACCGACGCTGCATCCGGAGTTTGAACGTTTTGCCGAGTACCTTTCATCCAAATATCCTAAAAAGGGCGGCGAACACAACCTGATTGCGCCGACGAATACATTTATGAGGAACCTGAAACTGGAGGAACGCAGCAGGATAGAGGCCTATGAGGAGGAAGCAGGGACGAATGAGAGGATAAAGGGGCCGGGATTGTGGTCGTCCCTTGTATCGAGTTATGCGAAATATTACGAGACGATTCAGGATGTATTTATTTACCAATGTGTGAATGACCATACGGAGAGTTCGTTCCATCAGCCGGTAATGGTTACAAGAAAAGATTTGGGGATTTCCGATGAAGAATGGTATCCCCTGAGGGACAAGTGTTGGATGCAGATGAACTGGAGTGCATCCATAACTCCAAAGGGGGCATTTTTCTGTGAGGTTGCGGCAGCTTTAGATATGCTGTTTGATGGGCCGGGCGGCTGGCCCATTGAACCGGGATGGTGGAAACGCACTCCCGATGAGTTTGGCGATCAGTTGCATTGGTGTGAATGGTGCGGGCTTGCGCTTGAGACAAGATCCAGGGATGCAAATGAGGGGGCGGATGATATATCCCCGTCATTTTTGGAGCGGCTTAAGAAATTGAACAGTCCTAAATTGGAGAAGGGACAGTTTCATGTTTACTATAAGGATGAGGCGGGAAATGATTCTCTGGTTCGACATAATAATTATCAGGACAATGATTTTAACCGTCTGGGTAAGCATAACCGCAGTATTTATCCCAAGGGGTTTGTACTTGTCATTTTGCCCGAGGTTAAAGGAATGGATGAAGAGCTGATAAAAAGGACATTGCGTTCCGCATCCGGTCAGTTTAAGAAAATTTACATTTTTTCCAATCATATCGGCGGCGTTTGTGAAACGGAGTATGCAGAGATTCTGCCTGAGGAATCAACTTTTGGAGATGCCATGAACCGTGTGAACAGTAAAGCAGACGGGATGTATATTGTCTGTGCGTCGCAGGGGACAGAATTTTCTGGGGGTTTCGTGGAAACTATGTCGGGTTATGCCATTAATCCGGGGACAGTCCATGTCTGCAGGAGTGGTAAAAACGAGCTTGCACTCATAAAGTCAGAGGAAAAGGATGGGCTGATGTATCTGTATCATCCAAAAGCGCATACGCTTAGAGATTATGGATTTGACAGAATCGCAGGATGTAAGACAGCAGAGGAATTCATTTCCCTGTGGGATGAGAAAAAGACAGTCACGTTTGATAATGCGATGTTAACACAAAATACGATTGAGTCTGCAATACATATCGAGGGCGGGAAGGACTATGTGGTATATGGAGCAGGCAGAGTATCTCCTGTGGCAGTCAGGATAATAGAGAAAGCAGGCGGCAGGGTCGTGGCTCTGTGCGATTCGGATTCCGGTAAGTGGGGGACGGAGACAGGCGGAAAGAAAGTAATTTCACCGGAGGACCTTGTAACTTCAAGAGGGATGTATGACAAAGTGGTTATTGGGTCATCGCGTTATTACCGTGAGATCAGGGACAGGCTTCGTTCTTTGGGGATTGAGGAAGAGCGTATATCAGCGCCGTTACTTTTGGAAGAATAGGGGATGGTGGAAATTTATGCGTTCAGTTGCTGATATGGAATTTATACAAATTGACATTACAAATGCCTGCAATATGCGATGCTCTAATTGCACGCGTTTCTGCGGAAATCATGAAAAGACATTTTTTATGGATTTTGACACCTTTAAGCGCGCAGTGGATTCATTGGATGGATTTGACGGTGTGACGGGTATCATCGGAGGCGAGCCTACGCTTCATCCGGAATTTGAGAGATTTGCGCGGTATATGCAGAAGAAGTTCGGCAGGCCCTGCGGATGGGACACATTATTATATCCTCAGCATGATTTCATCCATGCGGTCCATCAGAGGGAGTTTGAAAGCGAGGTACTGCGTAAAAGGCCGGACGGCAGTCATTTCCTGAAGAAACATGGAGCCGGGCTTTGGTCGAACATGAGCGGTACTTACCGCAAGTATTATGAGGTGATACAGGATACTTTTTCTGTGGAATATTTAAATGATCACATGAATCCGTCTTACCATCAGCCAGGGCTTTTTGCCAGGAAGGATTTAGGCATCCCGGATGACGAGTGGATAAAGCTGCGCGATAATTGTTGGATTCAAAATACATGGAGCGCGACAATTACGCCGAAGGGGGCGTTCTTCTGTGAGGTTGCGGGAGCGTTGGATATGCTTTTTGACGGGCCGGGTGGGTGGAGGATAGAACCTGGATGGTGGAAACGTAAGCCTGAAGATTTTACCGATCAGCTTCATTGGTGTGAATTGTGCGGTTTTGCGTTGGACAATACATTTACGCGTGATTCCCAGGAAGAGACGGATGACCTTTCACCGACTTTGTATGAGATGATCAGGAAAGTAAACAGCCCTAAATACCGCTCCGGAAAAATTAATCCGGTGAAAATAGAAAACGGTGTAATCGACAAGGGGTCTAAGCCGGAAGACAAAAGGTTCATTGTCGGCGACCGGTATATTGAAAAGTATGAGGATCGGTTTAACCGTAACAACTCTGTGCTTTTCGAGATGAATTTTGTGGAATTGGCTTTTCCTGCCGATGAAATGTTTGGACGGTGGCTGAACAGGATTTTGAAGAGGAAAGAGGAATGGCTGCTTCTGAAGTTGTCTGATTGCGCGGATACCGGAGAGATCCGGAATATGATAGGGAAGCGCATTTTCCATCCGGGTGTATTACTGTTGGGGGAAAATGTGGCTTTATTGTGCAGGGATGCGCTTTCTGTCAGGAAGATTGGTTTTGACCGTATTGCCCATATGGCTTCTTTTGACGAGTTGGAAAAGGCATGGGAGCAGGATAAGGTGATACGGTTTGCCGATATCGACGAGAAGGTCAGTCTGAAGCGGCAGTCAATGAACGCAGGCGGAAAATATGCTGTCTGGGGCGCAGGAATGTTAGGGGAATTTTTCATTGAAACGGTGCAATTGTCCGGCGGGACGGTGACTGTAGTAGTAGATAAGGAGCCGGGTAAAATCGGTATGGGATTCCATGGGGTAACTATTGAAAGGCCGGAAGTATTGGCAGGGCAGGGAGAATTGTTTGATTATCTGCTCATTGCCCATCATACGAGATTTGAAGAGATAGAGAGGGAAGCTCTGGAGATGGGTGTGCCGGAGGAAAAGATAGTGCTTCCTTATGAGGTTTAGAAGATGATATCAGTTATTGTGCCTGTATACAATTCGGAATGTTTCCTGCCGCAGTGCCTGGAGTCGCTGATCCGGCAATCATATCGGGATTTTGAAGTTATATGTGTAGACGATGGCTCTGCGGACGGTTCCCTTGATGTACTGAAAAGATATGCTTTATTGGATGGCCGCATCAGGGTATATACGAAAGAAAATGAGGGGAAGGGGGCGGCGCCGGCAAGGAATGCAGGGCTTGAAAGGGCTTCCGGCGATTATGTTTGTTTTCTTGACAGCGATGACTTCTTTGATCCTGATATGTTGGAGGTTGTGCTTCAAAAGGCTATGGGTACGGATGCTGACGTGGTGGTTTGGAAAGGGAAATTTTTTGACCACGAAAAGCAGACGGTTGCAGGGGAGTGCCCGCATCCTGATTTATATTATGCACCGGATTTTGAACCGTTTTCATGGAAGGACTGTCCGGAGTATATATTTGATATCGGAGACTTTTATGCCTGGAACAAACTATTCAGACGGGAGCTTTTGATGCGGAATAAGCTCCGGTTTGAACCGATTCCGATTTCTGATGATCAGTATATTTCCGTGATTGGCATGGTTTTGGCGGAGCGGATTGCTGTGGTGGACAGGGCGTTTGTGAATTACAGGATTCATACCGGCGCAAGCCAGTGTGACTCCAGGGCAAAATATCCCGAGGCAGCTTACCGGGGGACATTTTCAATTGTGGGAAAACTGAAAGAAATGGGGATTTATGAAGCTGTAAAGCCTAGTTTTGTGAATATTTCCCTGCGTCTTATGAGGGAGTATTTCGATATAATGCCAGATTATGCATCCATGAAGAAATTATATGATACCTATTGGGAGGAAGTGTTTCCTAATATCGGGGCTTTGGACCTGACGAAGGATTATTTCCATGACCCCAGGCTCGGGGAGTGGTATGAGCTTATCCGTGACAACAGATTGGAAGAGATACTTTTTAAAGCTGCACGGGCCGGAGGCGGGACCATGACTACGGCTCCTTTGCGTTTTCAGGTACCATATGGTGAGATTCCTAAAGGGGGCCGTCTGGTTCTGGTAGGGAAAGGATTGGCGGGACGTTACTGGTATTCGCAGTTAATCCTTTCGCAGTATTGTGATGCGGTTTGCTGGGTTGGGGCGGAAGAGGAGATACCGGAAGGGTTTTCTTACGATGCTGTTGTAAAAGCGAGGTAGGATATGGATATTTATATTTTTGGGGCAAAAGCTACGGCAGCAGGGTTATACAGGGCATTGGCGGTATTGGAGCCGGAAAAGAAAATAAAGGGCTTTCTGGTGTCAGACATGAAGGGAAATCCTCATGATATATGGAATTGCCCGGTCATGCTTCTTGATAATGTTTCCGGTATGTTTTCGGATAACCGGAAAAAAGATGTACTTATATATGTGGCAGTCCCGGAACTGATACATAAGGAAATAAGGGAACTGTTGGGGGAGCATGGATTTACAAATCTTAAAATGCTTGATTCCCGGACGGAAGCAGGTATTATGGAGCGGTATTTTCAGAAGGACGGGCAGTTTTTATCTGTTCATTCCCTGCCATTGGCCGGAGACATATCAGTGATACCGAAACTGACAATTTATGCTGTGTCATTTTATAAGGACAAGCCATTGAATAATCCGCCTGAGTTTCCGGTATATGTCAAAAGGCTGTATCTGGGGTGTGATAGGGCGGTGGAACGGGGAGTGAATATATCCGGCAAAGCGGATTTTTATGACAACACCGGCGATAACATTTCATCGAAGAATCCGAATCGGTGTGAGATGACAGCGCACTACTGGATTTGGAAGAACCGGTTGGATACGGATGATGAGTATGTAGGCATATGTCATTACCGCAGGACTCTGGATCTGTCATTGGATGATTTGAAACGGATAAAATCAAATGATGTGGATGTGGTACTTCCGTTTCCTATGATCCATTATCCGGATAGCCGGGTCCAGCATACATGGTATGTATCGGAGGAAGACTGGGAGCTGATGGTCAGAGTTGTGGGAGAATTATATCCGGATTATGAGCCGGTGCTCGATAAAATTTTTGATGAACCATTTTTTTATAATTACAATATGATACTGGCAAAAAAGCAAGTGTTTGCGGATTATTGTGCATGGCTGTATCCGATACTGGACAGGATCGAAGAATTGTCAAAACCTAAAGGGACAGAACGTGAAGACAGGTACACGGCATATATGAGTGAAAGTCTGACAACATTATATTTTATGGTACACAAAGATGACTTGAAGATATATCACACAGGGAGAATTCTTTGTACGTGAAAGGGCTGGCATTATGGCAATACTGGTATGCGGAGGAGCCGGATATATTGGTTCCCATATTAATATGCAATTAAATAGAGCGGGCTATGAGACAATTGTTTTTGATAATCTGGTTTGCGGGCATAGAGAAGCAGTGAAATGGGGAAAATTTATTAAAGGGGATCTGTCCAATTTTGCTGATATCGAAAAGGTATTTTCAGAGTACCGGATTGATGCAGTGTTCCATTTGGCTGCCTATGCATATGTAGGAGAGTCGGTGGGTGAACCGGAGAAGTATTATTACAATAATGTGGTTAATACATTGAATCTGCTTAAAGTTATGGGGCAGCATGGATGTAACAGGATTATTTTTTCATCGACATGTGCTGTGTACGGGGAACCGGAGTATGTACCCATCACTGAGGATATGCCTCAGAACCCGATCAATCCGTATGGTATGACCAAACTGATGGTGGAACGGATTTTCCGGGATTATCAGAAAGCGTATGGATTGCAGTTTGTGGTTCTGCGGTATTTTAACGCAGCCGGAGCAGATCCGGCGGGGAAAATAGGAGAGAGTCATAATCCGGAGACACATATTATCCCTTTGGTGTTGGATGCAGCCAGCGGTAAACGTGCGGACATCAAAATATTCGGAAATGATTATGAAACGCCGGATGGAAGCTGTATCAGGGATTATGTCCATGTGATGGATCTGGCTGATGCGCATTTGAAGGCGCTTCACTATCTGGAAGAGGGAAACAAAGGAGATTTTTTTAACCTCGGAAATACTGCCGGGACATCTGTTTTAGAAATCGTTGAGGCGGTGAAAAGGGTTACTGCCAGGGAGTTTATTGTCACTCCGGCTGCCAGACGGCCTGGAGATCCGGCAAAGCTGGTGGGAAGCAATGAAAAGGCAGTGCGTGTGCTTGGCTGGGCGCCAAAGTATGGGGATATAGATACGATTGTTGGACACGCCTGGAAGTGGCATGAGAATGCAGGCTACTGAGGAGACAGGGATTTATGAAATATGATTATCTGATTGTTGGCACCGGCCTTTATGGGGCGGTATTTGCGCAAAGGAAGACAGCTCAGGGAAAGAAATGCCTTGTGATAGACCGGAGGGATCATATTGCCGGGAATATATATTCGGAGAAAGAGGAAGGGATCGATGTACATAAATATGGGCCGCATATTTTCCATACAGATAAAGGGTATGTATGGAAATATGTGAACCGGTTTGCGGAATTTAATCACTTTGTCTATTCTCCGGTGGCAAATTATAAAGGGGAAATTTATAATCTGCCATTTAACATGAATACGTTTGCTAAGATGTGGCCGGATGTAACGACCCCGGAACAGGCGTGGTGTAGGATTGCTGATCAGGTAAAAGCGGCAGGGGTCACTGTGCCAAAGAACCTTGAAGAACAGGCAATTTCGATGGTTGGAACTGATATTTATGAAAAACTTGTCAAGGGATACACACAGAAGCAGTGGGGGAGGCCCTGTACAGAACTTCCGGCATTTATCATTAAGAGACTGCCGGTGCGTATGACTTTTGACAATAATTATTTTAACCATCCATATCAGGGTATTCCCAAAGCAGGGTATACAAGTATGGTTGAGGCAATGCTTGACGGGGCGGAAGTCGAGCTTGGCGTGGATTTTCTGCATGATAAATCCCGGCTGGCTTCACGGGCAGAGACTATCATTTATACCGGGCCGATTGATGAATATTATGGGTATTGTTTTGGCGCCCTGCAATACAGGAGCCTGCGTTTTGAAACGGAAGTTCTGGATATTCCGAATTATCAGGGGGTTGCAGGGATGAATTATACGGATACGGAACATCCTTACACGAGGATTATTGAACATAAGCATTTCTTATTTGGAGCCGGCAATCCGGGAAAGACTGTGATCACCAGAGAATATCCGGCAGAATGGAAGTGTGGGGATGAGCCGTATTATCCGGTAAATGATATGGCAAACGGAGAGTTATACCGAAGATATGAGGAATTGTCAAAAAAAGAGAACAATCTCCGGTTTGGAGGGAGGCTTGGTACATATCGGTATCTGGATATGGATCAGGTGATAATGCAGGCAATGGAGGATGCAGAAAGATGAAGATTGCAGTGATTGGAACCGGGTATGTGGGGCTTGTTACAGGCACATGCTTTGCAGAGATGGGTAATATTGTGTGGTGTGTGGATGTTGATGAAGCAAAGATTGAAAAATTGAGGAAAGGGGTTATTCCAATCTATGAACCAGGACTTTCTGAGATGGTGGAGCGGAATTATGCGGTGAAAACATTAAATTTCACCACGGATATACAAGATGCATTGGAGGAGTCAGAAGTAGTTTTTATTGCGGTAGGAACGCCGATGGGGGAGGATGGCTCGGCGGATCTTCAGTATGTGCTTACGGCAGCCAGGAATATTGGTGAAAATATGAAGCGATATATGGTTATTGTGGATAAGTCTACCGTTCCCGTAGGCACTTCAGAAAAAGTCCGGGTGGCTGTGCAGGCAGCGTTGGATGCAAGAAGCAGCAGTCTTACGTTTGATGTGGTATCAAACCCGGAGTTCCTGAAGGAGGGAAGTGCAATTGCCGACTGCATGAAGCCGGACAGGATTGTTATCGGGGTTGATTCGGAGAGGGCTGAGGAGGTTATGCGGGAACTCTATAAGCCATATGTGATGAATACGGAGAACTTTATCCTGATGGATATCCCAAGCGCGGAAATGACGAAATATGCCGCTAATTCCATGCTTGCGACTAAGATTTCTTTTATGAATGAAATTGCGAATATTTGTGAGAGGGTTGGGGCGGATGTAAATAAGGTGCGGCGTGGAATTGGCAGTGACAGGCGTATCGGATTTTCATTTATTTATCCAGGATGTGGTTACGGCGGAAGCTGTTTTCCGAAAGATGTGCAGGCGCTTATTAAGACAGCAGACGGTGTGGGGTATGAAACGAAGCTTCTGCAGTCGGTGGAGGATGTCAACAACAGACAGAAGAGCGTGCTTGTCTGGAAAATTAAGGGACTGTTTGGCGATGAACTGACGGGAAAGACTTTTGCCGCGTGGGGGCTTGCTTTTAAACCGGATACGGATGATATGAGGGAGTCTCCGGCAATTGTAATCCTAAAGCAGTTGACAGATGCCGGGGCAAAGATCAGGGCATATGATCCGAAGGCTGTCTGTGAGGCAAGGGAGTGTTATTTAAAAGGTAATGAGGGGATAGTGTACTGTGATAACAAGTACGAGGCGCTGAAAGATGCAGATGCCCTGATACTGATTACTGAGTGGAAAGAATTCCGCAGCCCGGATTTTTATGAGATCAAGCGTCTGTTAAAGGGAGCGGTAATATTTGACGGGCGGAACCAGTATGATGCGAAGCGTGTAAGGGAATATGGGATAGATTATTATCAGATCGGTGTAGGGGCAGTTGCAGGGGAGGTGAATGTATGAAGCGTATCCTTGTAACCGGCGGTGCAGGATTTATCGGGTCCCATTTGTGTAGCCGATTGGTGGAAGAAGGGAACGATGTCATTTGTATCGATAATTTTTTTACCGGTTCTAAAAGTAATATAGAAGGATTGTTGGACAGGCACAATTTTGAACTGATACGGCATGATGTGACAAAAGAATTATTAGTAGAGGTGGATCAGATTTACAATCTGGCATGTCCGGCAAGCCCGGTGCATTATCAGTATAATCCGGTCAAGACGATGAAGACATCTGTAATGGGTGCAATCAATATGCTTGGGCTTGCCAAGAGAGTTAAGGCGAGAATCTTGCAGGCATCTACCAGTGAAGTGTATGGCAACCCAAATGAGCATCCTCAGCCGGAGAAATATTGGGGAAATGTAAACCCTATAGGAATACGTTCCTGCTATGATGAAGGTAAGAGGGCGGCGGAAACACTGTTTTTTGACTATCACAGGCAGAACGGTGTGGATATCAAAGTAATCCGTATTTTTAACACCTATGGGCCGAACATGAATGCAAATGACGGACGTGTGGTTTCGAACTTCATCGTCCAGGCGCTAAAAAATGAAGATATTACAATATATGGAGACGGGAAGCAGACGCGGAGTTTTTGTTACGTAGAAGACTTGGTGGAAGGAATGATCCGCATGATGAACAGCAGGGAAGGATTTACAGGGCCGGTAAATTTAGGAAACCCTGAGGAATTTACGATGTTGGAGCTTGCGGAGAAGGTGCTTGCACTCACTGGGAGCAGATCAAAAATTATACATAAGTTGCTGCCCAAGGATGACCCGGTACGGCGGAAACCAATGATTGACATGGCTAAGAAGGAACTGGATTGGCAACCGCGTGTTAATTTGGAGGAAGGGTTACAGAGGACGATTACGTATTTTGAGAAAGCTGTTAATGTGGCATTACAATGATTCTGTTCCGTTATCAACGGATTTAGGAGAGGACGGAGGAATTGAGCATGTAGGCAGGTTTATGTTAAATTGAGCCATTTTTGTTATGGGCATGAGGTTTTTAAGAAAGGAAAACATATGCAATTCGAATTAATGGCATCCATGATGTGCGCCAACTATGGGAACCTGGAAAAAGAAATAAAAAACCTGGAAGCAGGCGGCATAGACTCCTTCCATATAGATATCATGGACGGCAGGTATGTGCCAAACTTCGCTATGTCTTTAAATGATATGAAATACATAACCCAGACTTCCACAAAGCCTGTGGATGTTCACCTGATGATCGAACATCCCAACAACCGTATCCAGCTATTCCTGGATCATTTAAGGCAGGGGGACACAGTATATATCCACCCGGAAGCGGAATACCATCCTTCCACTACATTACAGAGCATTATCAATGCTGGTATGATACCAGGCATTGCTATAAATCCTGGCACTTCCGTAGAGACAGTGATGGAGATGCTCCGCATCGTAAAGAAGGTTCTGGTCATGTCAGTAAATCCGGGAAATGCCGGGCAGATGTATCTGCCTTATGTAGGTAAGAAAATCACAAAACTGCTTGCCTTAAAAGAGGAAATGGATTTTGAGATTTATTGGGATGGTGCCTGCAGTGCGGATAAAATTCTGGAATATGGCCCCAAAGGTGTGAAAGGATTTGTGCTTGGAACAACACTTCTGTTTGGAAAGGGGCATGCCTATGATGAAACTTTGCAGGATATCAGGGAGCTGCGTTTTTGACATTGCAAAAGCTTTCCTATATATGTGGTGGGAATCGTTTTGTGGGTTCGTTCGGGTAAAAAAGTTGTGAAAGGGGATATTTATGGACATGGAATTTTATTGGACGCTTGGCAATAATGTACGCAGTTACCGCATGCAGAGGGGCATGACCCAGG
>CANDKY010000013.1 GCA_947385425.1 uncultured Lachnospiraceae bacterium
ATCCAAAGTGGGTACTTTACACTGTAGGATCACCCCCGCACACGCGGGGAAAACCATCTCGACTTATCAAGAAATCTGCATGAAGCAGGATCACCCCCGCACACGCGGGGAAAACACTAAAAAAACCGCGAAAAATCACCTGTTTCAAATTTCCAATCATCACAATTCATTTAGTTTCGCATAGATCCTATACACCAAAATACAATCATCCAAGGCCCTGCGCACCTTACCGACATCTAACGAAAAATACTCAGCCACCGTTTCCATTCTGTAATTTTCCAAATCATCCAACTCCCGGCGTGCAATATGCTGAACATCCCTGGTTCTTTTTATTATACTATCCTTCCCTGCCCTTTGGCCAAGCCTTTTAACAAAATTCACATGAAACTGTATATCATAGCCAACCACCAGATTATCCCCAATAAACTCCTGGACTTTATCGAATGCCTCTTTTTCACTCAGCCCTTTTGCCTTCACCAAATCATCCGTAATCCCTGTTAGCCGTCCGAAATCCGCCGAAAGACTCTTTTCAGATTTTATAAGGCATTCAAACTGATCCACTATTTCATTCCCGGCTATTTTAAGTAAAGCAATTTCTGTTATCCTGTCCAAATTAAAATCCTGTCCGGTTGCCTCCGTATGGATCACTATATACTCCGAAGACGCTTTGCTATTTTTCAAATGGCTTACTTTCTGATACTTTGCCGCCTTACTAAACCCCCGTGGCAAAACCTCATTCTCCTCAGTCTCCGCCTGTGCCAGAGGCTTCCTCATTAAAGTAATACCTTCAAAATCAACCGGCGTCCACGTCGTATTATGTGCCAAAAAGACATACCTCTGCTCATTATTTGCCGAATAAACCATTGTTGCCTGGCCGTTTCTGATATTAGTACAGACCCTGTCCCACAATTCATCACGCACCCTGGCACTGAGCCTTCCCACATAAACACCAGTATTAATTTCATTTAACCATTTGGACAAATCTCCCCGCAATCCCGGCGGGCAATTTGTAACACATAGCACTACCATTCCTCGTCACCATCTTCCGCATAGGAAATGCCATGCTCTATCTCCCCCTGTATGTTATCCCAAAGATATAGCGTGCTCTCATAGTCCTCTTCCTTCTGTTCATCATCGGCTAACAAAAATTTTATGTCATGAACCATCCTCTCCAAGATATGCCCTTTCCTAAATTCATCCCTCAACCTGCGTCTGACAGCGCTTCCTATATCCTCCGAGTTCTCCGCAGCCATCTCAAATGCAATCGGTATTGTAGTTTCTGCTTTATACAAGTTCGCAACATCATATACAAAAGACAATTCATGGCCTACATGTACAAATCCTAATCCTGGTGAACATCCGAGTGCACATATCACCGCATGGGCCAAACCATATAAACATACATTTCCGGCGGACAATGCCTTATTGACCGGATCTCCGGATTGATAATCATCCGGCCTGTATTCCCTTCTGTCCCAATCCACCTTCCACTTTTTTGACTGTTCCCTATAGAGTGAACGTATCCTGCTCCCCTCCCGCCCTCTGAGCTGCTGCATAGTCAACCCCGAAACATCCTCCTCCGGGAACCGCATCTGGTACATTGCCCTTGCAACCTGAATATGTTTCTTCTCATTGCTTACCAACTGCGCCTGCTTTAGCAAAAGTGATGAATGATTCGTAAGTGCGCGGCCATGGGCATAATACCTCACCCCATGTTCGCCGACCCAAATGACAGTCACTCCTGCATCGCCAATCAGTTCCATTGCCCTGTGGGTAATATCGGTTCCCGGCCCAAGCAGCAGGACAGATATCGCCGCTGCCGGGATATCTGTAACCCCTTCCTGGTTTTTTACTGTTATTGCACCATTATCTCTATTTATCCTGCAATGTTCCAAATAGATAAATGTCATACGATCCTGAATACGCGGCAATGCCTGGATTTCCGGTTTCTCCATTCCCGCATTTTTAATTCTTCCTGCATCTTTTCCTGCTCCGGTATCCCTTTCCGCCCCTGTATTTCTTACTGTTCCCGCATCCTTTTCCATTCAGCCCCCATTTCCTGCAATTGTCAGCAATCCCATGCCATACGCCTTTTCCCTTCCGATACCGGTAATAAGCGTATCTCTAAAAACTTCCTCATTTTCCACCTCCAGCCTTCCCTCAAATGCTGCTTCCAGAATCCGTATCTTATGTTTCGTATCCCGTTTGTTAAAAATTTTCCATTTTGATTCCATCACCCTGACCGTATCAGGCACAATCCGGAAACCCTTTTTCACAGATTGGCCGGCCAGCCATTGAAGCTGAAATTCCTCCACCGTATGCGCCGTCACCTTCCCCCGGCCCTCCCCCTTCCTCTTACTGTAAGTAGGGTTTGCTACCAGGCGGAAATGCCAGACGGAGCCCTCCCGTATTCTGTTCAGCAGCGCTTCATACCCCTTTGTTTCACCGCAATCACGTATATCCCCAAACTGTCCTGCGATATATTCCAGATCCGGTTCAGACTCGCTCAGAAGAAGTAAATATGTCCTCCCCTTTAAATTATCGATTCTCCATAGGTTCCTGCACTGTCTTTCAGCAAAAGCTTCTTCTATCGCCCCATGGAATTTATTGGGTGAAACAAGAGCCACCTGTGTTTTTCTTTTTGATATATCCAACGGAATTCTTGACAAATACATCTTCATCACCTCAGTTCCATCATAGGATCATGTCCTGTCGAAACAGGAAACATACCCTGGGTCACTATTTTAGCCGGCAGTTCCCTCATATAACGGTACCTGTATTCACGCCTGAAAGGTGAAAACGAAATGGGGACATCCTTTTTCACCGCATCGCCAATCCTGCCGTCTACCACAATACGCAGCGGAATTTCTTTTGTAAAACGAAACAGGGATTTTCTTCTCCACTCCGGCACAAGCCATTCTTCCTCATTAAGAGCGGATTCCAGGCCGGCTTCGCGTATCCCCAAAACCAACGGCAATGTGGGAGGGCACGATTTTCTTCCCAGAAAAAGACTAAACCCCGGGTTCCTAAGCGCCGACTCGATATTCCTGAGAAATACAATATCCTCACAACCCAATCCCACAAGAAAAATAGCGTCGCTCAGATAAACCCGTTCAGAAAGGTTCGCATTCAGCTTATCTCCCATATGAGTAATCTGGAAATCCTCCAGCCTGGTTCCCGGCAGATCAACCCTGACCCCGAAAAAAAGCCCTGCCAAATCCTCTGCCGGCTCATCCCTCCTTCTCCCCAGTGCGGCCGCCAGCATTCCTGTCACACCACTTTTCGTCGGCATGTAATCCGTTTCCCGGCGATCATACATCGACTCAGACCCCCATGACTGCAAAGGGGCGCTGAATCGGAGCAACAATGTATACAAGGTATCACTTCCCTTCCTCACAATATCGGCCAATTTCATTTTCCAGATTCTCTAACAATTCTGCCAAATTAACCTTTGGTGCAAAATCTCCGTCAATTCCCCCGACAATCCATGCTTTTTCCGGAGAAGCCGCATAATTCCCGTACACCTCTTTCGCCTGTGCCAAAAGCGCCTTTTCCGAATTAACCACATATCCCTCCATCCCCGCCGGCACCGGCCTTTCAAACGCACCGGAAAAGTTGACTGGCTGGTCACTCCGCAATGTGACATATATCATATCCGGCAGCGTCCGGTTGGCAAATGTATTCTGCTTTCCCGTAGGCATGGAACGGACGAATGCCTCCGCGAACCCTTTCAATGCCAGCTTCAATTCATCCGGCTGCAGCGCCTGCGCCAGTTCCCTGACATTCACGGTCGCATACCGGTAAAGAGTAGACGAATTAAACTCTACAGTACCAATATGGCCCGCCCCTGTACTGTCCTCCGGTATACAGTCATCAACCGCCGTAAAATAATCATATTCATTGGAAATCGTGTGGGTGGAAATACTGTGCGCCACCTGTGCCGCCGCGTCGTAATTCAGGCTCGGATTGCTTGCTGCCATTCGCCCGAATAACAGTATGTCCACACTCGGATTATCTTTTAAAGCATCCTCCGCGCTTTTTTTAAATTTCTTCTCTTTTTCCTTTTTCGCCGAAGTATCGTTATGATATTCCACTGCAAGCCTGGCCAGGCTCCCAACCTGCAGATTGCTCACGAAAAACAATACCTCTTTTTTATCATCGTCCGGCTTCACTCCTGCCAAATCCAGAATCTGTACAGCCATGCCTTCCGCCGTTTCCCTGTCAATATCCGGATATCCGGCACATATTTCATCCATAACAAGAGCTTTCATTTTCCTTGTACGGTATCCGGTAAGATCGGAAGTAAAGATATCCTTAAACATTAACCGCATCGCCCGTTTCCACGCCTGGGATGAAACCCGCGCCCTGAGAGTCCCCCCGTATACCGCCGTTTTAGGGCTTCCTGTATCATCCCTGTTTATGCAGCTTGGCGGCACCGTCTGGATTACATGAAAATCAACATACAAATTTTTACTCATAATATTTTTACCTCCTGTTCTTCTTCCTTTCCACTTCCGGTACACCCACATTCCCATATCTCAAAATCAAACTTCCCCATCTTTCCTTCCGGATCCGTCCGGCCTGCTGCCACGGGAATAAAAATCCTGTCCCCACCTTAAATTGACACGGTTTTTACCATCCGCAAACTGAAATTCATACAAATCTTCCGCCAGCATTTCATAATCAATGGGTATCCCTCTGTTTCCCAACAATTGTATAATACCTCGCAGATGGTGGGAAGCCTCCCTCATATCCACTGCCGTTGCAAATGCCTTAAGCTTTTGCAGCGCACGCTTTTCTGCATTAACGTCCTCAGAGGTCTTTGCCAGTTGCGCCAAAGCCCTTCCTATACTGATACTCTCATTCACATGCATTGGCCTGCTTTTCAGGTCATACCCCTGTTGATGCAGCGCATACAGCGTGAGGGCGATATAGCACGCCCACTCCTTTTTTGTGGCAATTCCGTCTTTACTCATAAATTCCTCCGGCATGTCCAGCAGGATTGTCCCAAAAAGCTCCGGCAATTCCCCCGGCTCATGCCCTGCTCCCCGCCGTAAATTAGCCATCATTGCTTTTCCTGCGCCAGTCTCCGAAACTGCCTGATACATTCTAATTTTCTTACCTACAAAATTTCCTATTTCTGATTTTCTGCTCATTTTTCTTCCCTAATTTATACTGCACACTGCAGACCGCCTCAGGTACCTTTCGGGTTGCGTTACCAATGTCATTAACTTAAGCTTTTCGGGGTGCTGCAGACCATATATCTCAATCCGGACCATTGAAAGACGCCGACACTTAAGCGACGTGTTTTGGCGCCTTAGTGCCGTTGCGTCTGCCGCTGCGCGAAAGCGCGTCCGGTTGAGATATGTGGTCTGCAGCGCTCCGGGAAGCTTAAGTTAATGACATTGGCTGCGTTACTGTAAATTCTGGCAGTCTGCAGTATCGTTCCGTAATCCCTACGCCGGTGTCTTCCCTGCAGAACAAATACCGGCTGACTTCACTCATACTCCATCCATCCTGTATTTCCTCTGTGCTCCGGCGTTGGGATTACTGTTTTATAGCATCTTTGGATATATCTTATACAATTCCCTATAATAACTGTTCATAGCCTGCGGAACGGTAATCATCCGGTTTTCTTCCTCTTTATGTACATAAATATTAATATTCCTCATCGCAATGAAATCTTCTACCGTCTGCCTGGCAAACCGGCAGGATTTTTCCTCCCACTCTGCCAGTTTGTCCTCCCGGCTGGATTTAACCGGGTCAATGCTTGCCAGCCATGCACGGAAAGCGTTGTCTATCAGGCAATAATAAGAACGGACTAACGTGTCCTTTACACCATTCTTCTTATTTCCGCCACAAAACAGCTTGTTCATACTCATGGCAAAATGACTCAGGGCGCTTCTCACAACAGCCTGGCACTTTCCGACCTCATCCGATATAGCACTGATCCAACCTCTTCCGAAGTCGGAAAGCAGACCGGCCGACAACATAAGCGTGTCATTGATGCAGTCTCCATAAGTATATTTCATCTGATCACCATATACCGTCCCAACCATCCGGAACGTAACCAAAGTATCCGGAAACAATATTTTTTCTTTCCCTAACTGATTCATCCATTGGACTACTCCCGGGACATGGCCTTCGTTTTCCATGCACATCAAGGTGGGGAACTCCTCCCACGCATGGACTGCCGAGCTATGTGTTCTTGGAATATAAATTTTATTTTGTGCCTTTTTTTCTGTTTTTCCTTCCCTCCAAAGAGTCATTTGTTCATTAAAATCATCCGCCGTCGTATAAAAATCCCCGCCGATAGCCCGGAAACCAATAACCGCCCCATCTTCTCTTTTTAACATAATGCGCCTGGACTGGATGGTATATAACTCCGGCAGATTATCCGGAGGCGCAATCTCCCTCCCTTGCTCCATGCATGTTTCCTGTTCCCAGGCAGGCTTTGGCATACCCCAAAGATCACTCCCGTTTTTCAACGGGCATAAATTGAGCATTAATATCCTGAACAGGTTTTCACCATTTACCATTACAAGCCCAAGCTGCCCAAGCCGCCCGATCCCTACGGCCTGCGTCGTTCCCGGTGCTTTTTTGTCCGGCTTTATATTTACGCCATATGCATTTAAGTAAATCAGCCATCTTGCCGCTTCCGCATAATCCAAGCGTTCCAGCTTTTCCCCTTCCGCCATGCTGAAATGATGCCTCGTCGCTTTATTAT
The DNA here is from genome assembly GCA_947385425.1 of uncultured Lachnospiraceae bacterium. Lineage (GTDB taxonomy): Bacteria > Bacillota > Clostridia > Lachnospirales > Lachnospiraceae > Kineothrix. Next base: position 6,728 of record CANDKY010000013.1, read on the forward strand.
TGCTTTCCTTCATATTTCCGACTAAACATTCCGCCCCATAATCCGTCCCATACTGCAGATCCTTCACCTGATAAAACGGTGTCTCCGGATGGAACAGCCAGAATCTCTCACTATAATCCCCCAGATATTCCCTCACAGCAGTTTCCGGAAAGCTTCCCCTGTCCCAATAATCCCTCCACCGTTCCATTACCGCATCTTCATCCGCATCATTTTCCCCGGACAGCTCATCTTCTTCACCGTTTTCATCATACCGGTAAAAAACAGTCTGTGCTATTGCAAGCAGCACCCGCAGTACAGCCGCATCCTGCGTCGGCATCTCCCCCGATAAATCCGCATATTCCTGTGCATGCAGCATGGCTTCCGCCAGAGAAACCTCTTTCCGCTCCAAAGACACCGTACTGACCTTAATCCAAGGTTCCTCCAACAAATTAAACTCCTTCTCTTTCATCCCTTCCCTCCTCCCGCACATATTCCAATCCCTTTTCATAACTGTATGACAGCAAATACCCGCCCAACCCAGCCTGATTATTCGGATCCAGCAGCAAAACCAATTCCCCCCGTATCCATGGCGACTGCTGCCACTGCGCCAATTCCCTGCGGTTTATATCCTCCAGCTCTTTTATCGTGTTATCTATGTTCCATACCGTACTGAACAGATGGGGCAGCCGTAACCGCTGCGCGGCAATCCTCCGCCCTGCCGCGCTGTCCGGAGGCTGCTGCGCCGGGAACCCATCCCCAGCCTCAAAACCATCCCCGGATACCGAATCCTCTCCGACAAAAAATATCTTCCCGTCCGCTCCTTTTTTCATCAACAAAACCTCAAGGGAAGCTTCCCCGTCCCTTACACATGCTTCCGCCAATTTATCTTCTGACCTTTCAGGGTTAAAAAGTAAATCGTCAATTCCCTTTTTGGGTTTCGGCTCCATCATCAGATAATTCCCTGCACGCATCTTCTTTTTCTGCAGTACTTTGCCATACTCCTCAACTGCTTCGCTGTATGCTCTCCCTTCCAGCCCCAGGTTGTCTTCCGGATTATATACCTTCTGCACCAGTTCCGGGATTTCTTCCGGTATCCGGATTCCATCCTTAAGGACTTTATCCGTTCTCATCAGGAGATAATCGCCGTAAACTGCCCTGCTGCCGGCATCATACCTCCTATCCCCTTCCCCCAATATAAAACATTCCGGAACCTGTAATCTCTGCGGCCTCGAACAGCCGCCCCTGCGTCCGTCACGCACATGCCTGTGCAGCCTTCCGATTCTCTGAAGAAGCAAATCAACAGGACAAAGCTGCGTAACCATAATATCCGCATCATAATCCAGGCTCTGCTCCAGTACTTGCGTTCCTATTAAAATAAGCCTTCTTCTGTCCATATCTCCGGAAGCTTTTCCCATCCCATGAAGCAGCGCCTCCTCCTTTTTTATACGATCCGGCATAATAAACTGCGCATGGTACAAAATGATCCGGACATCTTTCATTGCTTTTTTACATACGGCATAAATTTCCTGGGCGCTTTTTACCGTATTGGCTATAATACAGGCACATCCTCCCTCCCCCAAACGTTCCTCCAATAACTCCGTCATTTCCTCCATAGAATCCAGCCTGCTTATTCTCACCCGCTTCCCCTGTGCCTCCTGCTTTATCTCCTCCTGCCTGATACACTCCCCATCCGTCCATGTCAATAGCGGATAGGCGCTGCTTTTATGCCATCCTTCTTTACTGCATACAATCTCCGGCTTCCTCCTGCGCAGGAAAAACTTTGAGCGTGCTTTTGCATAACACTCCACCAGAGCCCTGCGACGATCCGCCGGAAGCGTTGCGGATAACAAAATGACAGGCACGTCATAGGCTGCCATCCATTGCAGGGCACGTTCCAGATATGTACCCATATACGCATCATAGGCGTGACATTCATCAATAATAACCACTTTCCCCGCCAGCCCGATATGCCTCAGCATAAAATGCCTGCGCTTCAATGCCGCCATCAGGAACTGATCCACTGTCCCTATCACAAAATTGGACAGAAGCGCTTTCTTATTCCCCTGAAACCACGGATGTACCCCCAACCCGTCCTGCTCTTCTTCCCCATTCTCAATATACGCTTTGCTTTCCATCAGCAGCCGGTTATACTGCTCATTAAACTCTGCGGAACCATGGGCCAGTGTAATCGCCGTTGCCGTCTCTTCCGAAACCCGTGCCCCCCAATCATACAGCCGCCGGAAAAGCCCGTTGCTGGTTGCCTGGGTCGGCAGTCCAAAGAAAATACCTCCTTCCTTTTTCCGTGCTGCCAATATCTCCGCTGCCCCCAACGCCGCCTCGGTTTTCCCTATCCCCATCTGGGCCTCTAACACAAAAATCCCCGGATTTTCACAGGAATTAACTGCTTTCAACACATATTCCTGAACATCATTTGGCAAAAAACCGAATCTGTCCCTGAACATACCGCTGTCCATAAAATTGGTTTCCGATTCCCAACTGTCCGGAAAAGATAATTTTCTCCATCCCTCATTGACCCTTGCCGGATACAGGCTTTCCTCCCCGTAATCTTCCGCGGGAATCAGGGGAAAATACGCCGTATTGCTGGCAATCCAGTCTGCAATAATCAACAGCCCTGACAAAAGCACCTGTGCTTCCAGGGTCAAGCCAGGCAGCCCGTCCAGAGAATCCAGCCCCGCCAGCCCCAACGCCTGATTTACGATCCCGGCCCAGGCATCTTTCCACACTTTCTTTATATCCTCCCCGCCCTCCGCACCAAAAAAGTTTACCGGATACCTTTTCATCAAATCAGGCTCGCCCATAAAGGAACAGACACTGCCCGGCTTGCCATGGTGAGCCCCCACTACCATGGCAAGTCTTTCATCGATTCCGAACCCATCCTCGTCATTTTGCAGGATCCATTGCCCGGCATACGCATGGGGGGTTTTCCCCGGTTCCCGGTACTCCCTGTTCACCAGAAACCCCATGCTGTTAATTTCCTCATATTTCCCTATACTGGGTTTTGTAATGATACTTTGAAAATAAGATGTGGCTTTTCCGATATCATGGACTGCGGCCAGATAGACCGATACCGCCAGAAACTGCGCACCATCCATACCGGCCGCACAGAAAACGGATTCCGGCAGCCATTTTACTGCCAGTTTCTTCATTACCCCCGCAGTATCCCTTAAATGCATCCACAAGGGCAGCCATAACCCTTCCGTTTCCGGATTGCTTTTCGCCATTAATACATGGTATTTCTTCATTTGTCCCCTTTCCACCCTATATCCCATAGGCTGCGTATCTTCCTGCGGTATTCTGCAACTATACTCATATGGTTTTTCTACTTTAAACTAAAATCAGCATACCACAACTTTCCGGTTGCGTACAGGTAATTTTTTATCTTAGTATCAGAAATGCGTCTGATTCCCGTCTGTCCCTATTACTCCAGCCTGTCCCCCACGCCCAGCTCCCGCCCGCACTCATAGCGGTCAATCAGCAGCGACCCGTCGACCGTCCGCACAATCGGTTTCCCGTCAAACACATCCACCACTTCCCCCGGCGCATAAGCCGAGAAATCAATTATTTCATCAAAAGGATGGGCTTCCCATACCGTAACCCTCTCCCCCCCGCACATGGCAAAAGCCCCGGGAAAAGGCGCCGCCACCCCGCGGATCAGATTATAAATCTCCCTCGTCCTCCCGTGGAAATCAATTTTCCCATCCGCCGCCGTCCTCTTATTGTACCAGGAATCAAAATCCTTTGACTCCGTCCTTATTACAATATTCTTTTCCTGATATGCCCGTAACAGTTTTCTGATCAGCCTCTTGGAACAAATCATATTCTTATACTGCGCCGTCCTGATATCATCATAAGGCGTTATGGAAAACATCTCCGTAGCGAACACATTCGGGCTGTCCGCTTTCTCATCATAACGGAACAGATTCAGGTTAAACCGCGTATCGCCTAAAATAATTGACCAGTTCAACGGCGATCTCCCCCGCCCGAAGGGAAGATACCCGCTGTTGCCATGGAAACCGTACACCCCGTAGGCAAACCGATCCAGTACATAAGCCGGTATCAGCCTCTGCCATCCCATGGAAACCGCTATCTCAAACTCATTCCCCTCCATAAACGCCCTTGTTTTGTCATCCGTCAGGAAATAACTGTCCGCCTCAAACACCGGAATCCCGTACTTATCCGTCAGCACGGATAGCCCCTTAAACCCGGATACCTGGTTCTTATTCAGAACCTCCCTGCTGATCGTAATCACCAAATCCACCGGACAGATATTCTGATGGATAAATTCCACTATATTTTCCGATGTATCTTTTACACCAAATACCACCACATTATATTTCATGCCATACCCCTTCTCTGTCTCCAATTTCCAATCCGGCTCCGTCTGCCAGTCCCTTAAAGAATCCTTACTTCAGATTCTCCCTATACCAGTCAATCGCCAACTGAATCCCTTCCGCGAAATCATACTCCGGATCATACCCCAGCATCTTCCGCGCTTTCGAAATATCCGCATTGGAGTCCCTGATATCCCCCAGCCGCGGCGGCCCGAAGATCGGCTCCATCTCCACACCCAGGGCCTTACACAAATCATAATAGACATCAATCAAAAATTCCCTGCCCCCGGCGCCGATATTAAACGCATTCCCTCCGGCCTCACCGGATGCAAGGCATGCCCTCAAATTTGCTTCGATCACATTATCAATGTAAGTAAAATCCCTGGACTGCTTCCCGTCCCCATGGATCACCGGCGTCTCCCCATGCAGTAACATACGGATAAATTTCGGTATAACCGCCGCGTAAGCCCCGTCCGGATCCTGCCTTCTGCCGAATACATTGAAATAACGCAGCCCGTAAGTATCCAGCCCATACAGCTCCTTGTACAGCCTCCCATACTCCTCATCCACTTTTTTCGTCAAAGCATACGGGGACAGCACCTTCCCTTCCGCACCTTCCCTCTTCGGAAGCTGGGGATGATCGCCATATACCGATGAACTGGACGCATATACAAACTTCTTCACTCCGCTGCGCCTTGCCGCCTCCATCATATTCAAGGTTCCGCGGATATTGATCTCCTCATACAGCAAAGGCATTTCTATACTTCTCGGCACACTTCCCCAGGCCGCCTGGTTCAGCACATAATCCACTCCCTTTGCCGCCTCCAGGCAGGTATCTAATTCCCTGATATCCCCTTTGATAAAAGTAAACCTCTCCGACTTTGTAAAAGGTTCCACATTCTCATATTTCCCCGTAGAAAGATTATCCAGGCACCTCACCGTATACCCCATGGCAAGAATCGCCTCACAAAGATTGGAGCCGATAAAACCGGCGCCGCCCGTCACAAGGAAAACACTCTTTTTGTCAAATTCCAAATCCTTATATCCCATCTTTTCCTACTGCGGTTATGCCGCAACTCTCCTTTCAATAATTCCAATTCTTTCAATGATTCCAATGCTTTCAATAATTCCAATAAAACATTTGTCCAGGCCACAACGGAAGTTCCATTCCCGCCCCATTCATACCCCTCTCGATGTCCTGGTATCGCCATGCAGTATCCTGCTCTTATCCGCCCCGTTCATCTGCACAATACGCCCGCTCCTGTCATAATAAGTCAGCAAATCCGAATTTTTCACATAGCGCTCCATCTGTCCCCGATCTTCCAGATACCGCTCCGCCTCTGCCCTCCGGCCCTCCATTCCCGAAAGCTTCGTATCGGCACTCCGCTCAACCACGCCTTCCGCCTCTATGACATCCAGCCCGGTTTCCCCCTCCAGTTCCTGCGACATCTCCGTGACATCTATAGCCTGTGCCCCCTCTTCCGTTCCCGCACTGTCTCCTGCCGCCCCCGGACTGTCCGAATTCCAGAAATCCCAAAGCGCATTCCTGATACTGCCGAAAAGCTCTGTGACTGATTTCCACAGCCCGCCGATAAAACCCCTGGCACGCTCCACCGTCTGGCCAAAGTCAATCCCCGGCGTCTCCCCGCCCTCCGCTCTTTCCCTGCTTTTGCTCCCTCCGTACTGCCCTCTTGACTGGCCGGAAAATTCCGCAATGACACCGTCCGCCTCTACCTTGGTCTTTTCCTCCCCTTTCTTCTCAGAGTCCTTTTCCGTATTGCCCTGTTCCAAAGAGAATTTCTCACCGTTCTCCATCCCTGTCCCGGCTTTTGTATTTACCCGTCTATATTCGTAATACCCCCGGTTATTCACCGGATCAACCATCGCCCTCACCAGCCTTTCCCTTAGAGCGTGCCTGAAAAATGCCGCCTGAAGTATTGTCCTGCCGCCCCCGTCCCCGGAACGCGACGAAAAAAGCATTTCTCCCCAACCGCCCGGCCAACACTTTCCGCCCTTCCTTCCCATACCTCCCAAAACATTCCAGGACAAGCAGAAAATACCCGATATAAAAAGGGACAAACCCATACACCATATATCTGGACAGGCACATAATCGTCAATGACACCGCCGCCACATTCGCCGCCACAGCCAGCAGAGAAACCGCCATCAGACGCACTGCCGGGCTTCTCCTATCCTTATGATATGCCAGGCACATCATCCCAAATGCCGACAGATAAATAAAAGCCGCCGCCCAATTTAATAACGGATGCACCACCGCGATGCTGCGCACCAGCCCATAACGGACTATCAGTAAATAATTGCCGCACCATCTAAGGAAACATCCCGGCAGAATCCCCCTCATAATCTTCCCTGCGGCCTCATCTGCCATCAGATTCTGATAAATATAATCGCTCGTCACATTTTTATCATAATACTGATAGAAAACATCCTCTATCATCTCATATTTGACCGTATCATGCCAGGCCTCAATATGCTCCGTCTTTTCCCGCAAAGACTTCCCCGCATATTTATAATTAGCCTGCCTCTCTTCCGTCAAATCATACATACGGTAAAAAAAAACCCTCGCCTCCTCATCCTCTATCCGCTCCCCGTCCTCCCTGTCTGCAGCATAAAGGACATTCGTGAGCGTATTCACCGTCCCATACGTATTATTGATGAAATGCCCGTTAAAAACCAGATTATAACTCCTCACTGCCAGCGTGCGCAGGGAAAAAATGCCGAACACCAGAGTAACGGCTAAAAGCAGGCGCAGAACTTTGTCCCTCCATATCCGTTTCCGTGACCGGCTCTTTCCCCTGCCCTTCCTCCGTATCCTCTTTACTGCCGCAGCTTCCTCCCAATCGGAGGCATTCCCTCCCGGCACAGGCATAGCCTCCCGCTTTGCCTGCACAGGCCTCCGGCCATCCTCCGCAATCCTTTTTCCCCTTCTTCCGCCCTTCCTTTCTTTCTCCCGGGACGGCCCTGACAACATAATTTCCGCCCCCGTCACCACCAGCCACATCAAAATCGCCAGCATCATCTGACTTCTTGCCAAAGACAACAGGAAAGCAAGCAGCAGACTCGCCGCCGACGCCCTCCTGACAGCCCTCCTGTCCCTCTCCAAAACGATCTTAAAACATTCCAGCATGAAAAGCATGAAAAACGGCAGGCAGACAGCCTCGCTCATCACGGAATTCGGAATCAGCAGGTGCAGGGACGAAAAAAACATCGTCGTCACATAGGGCATCACCCCCAGGAAAACCACCGCCCCCTCCTGCCAAAAGCGAAGCCGGAACCGGCGTGCAACATATTCCGCCATCGCACATATACTGAACGCGGCAAACAGATTCTGCAAAACTCCCATTGCCGTCAGCCAGCTTTCCTCCTCCGGCCACACAGCCCTGAGCCCTGCCAGGAAAAGCGGGTACAAAGGCTCCCTGTGTATATGCATCCTGATATACTGGTCCGAATCATTGTATACCCCCGCCCCAAACACAAAAAACGTACTCAAAAAACCGATATAAAGCAACAGAAAAAGCACCAGCGGTCTCGCTTTTTTTGCCATTACAGCCTCCAGTACAGGAATCCTTCCCGATACATATCTTTATCCAACAGCCCTTTGATATCCATCAACACCTTCTCCGTATGTCCCGCCTGGAAGAACCCGGAAATCTCCTCCCTGGACAGCTTCAAAAATTCCCTGTGCGCCACCGCTATAATGACCGCATCCATATCCCTGACATCCTCCAGCTTCCGGAAAGAAATACCATACAGCCTCTCCGCTTCCTCCGCATCCGCCTCCGGATCCACCACCACAGGCGTAATCCCGTATTCCCCCAGCTCCTTATAAATATCGATTACCTTTGTATTCCTTGTATCCGGACAGTTCTCCTTAAAGGTAAAGCCTAATATAGCCACCTTCGCCCCCTTCACCGGAATATCCGTTTTAATCAGATTCTTAACAAGGTTCTCCGCCACATAGCGCCCCATATCATCGTTAATACGCCTTCCGGCCAGAATAATACGGGAATGATAACCAAGCGCATCCGCCTTATACGTCAGATAATAAGGATCCACCCCAATACAATGGCCGCCCACCAGCCCCGGCGCAAAATTCAGGAAATTCCACTTCGTCCCCGCCGCTTCCAGCACAGCCTTCGTATCTATCCCCATCTTATGGAAAATAATGGAAAGCTCATTCATAAACGCAATATTGATATCCCTCTGGCTGTTTTCAATTACCTTCGCCGCTTCCGCTACCTTAATAGACTCCGCCCGGTATACCCCGGCCTCCACTACCAGCTCATACACCTTCGCCACCGTATCCAAAGTTTCCTCATCCATGCCGGACACGATTTTCGTGATTGTCTCCAAACGGTGTACCTTATCGCCCGGGTTAATCCTCTCCGGAGAATAACCGATTTTAAAATCCACACCGCATTTCAGCCCCGACTCCTTCTCCAGGATAGGCACACAAATCTCCTCCGTCACCCCAGGATACACCGTAGACTCAAATACCACCACAGAACCCTTCGTCAGATTCTGACCCAACAGCCGGCTTGCCCCCTCCACAGGAGTCAAATCCGGCGTATGATCCTCATTTACCGGCGTAGGCACCGCCACAATATGGAACCTTGCCTCCCGCAGCCTTGAAGCATCCGCCGTAAATTCCACCGAAGTACCTTTAATCACCTCAGCCCCAACCTCATTCGTCGGATCTATCCCCGCCTTATACAGCCCGATCTTCTGCTCATTCAAGTCAAAACCCACCACCTTAATCTTCCTCGCAAAAGCCACCGCAATAGGCATCCCCACATAACCTAACCCAACCAAAGAAAGCTTTTCCTCCCCGCTCACCAACTTCTCATAAAATCCCATCTGATTTTCCTCCTTTTTCTATTCCGCACCTAACTCCCGTTCGCCCGCTCCAGCGGGTACTTAAATCAGGATAGTGACATCCTTGATTCCGCACTAACCAACATGCTGCCGCCCTGCGGCAGCAAAAAACCGCCATGAAAAACCTGGAAGAATGCCTGCTTTCCAAGGCATTCTTCCGTGTGAAATGGATTTGCCATACATGGCAAATCCTAGAAGTTCTTAGGCAGCGTACTTTGCTGCCTTAGAACTTCTTTTCACACTTCGCACTTTATCACTTCCTCCAAATACGCGCCAATCACCTTTCTCCTGTCAAATTCCCTCTCCATTTTCGCACGTGCCGCCCTTCCCATCCGGGCCTTCTCTTCCCGTGGAAGAGCAAGGAATTTCTCCATTGCCCCTATCAGCTCCTCCGCACTGCCCGGCGTAAAACCGAACCCTGTCACACCTTCCTCAAAAGCCTCCCGGCAGCCGCTGATATCCGATGCAATCACCGGACGCCCCGTGGCGGCCGCCTCGATCAGCGCGTTGGACATCCCCTCGTGAAAAGATGCCACCACAATGGCGCAGGCTTTTGCCAGAAAAGGATGCACCTCCGTATGGAACCCCCATTGCCTGATAACCCCTTTATCCTCATAATCATTCAAAAGTTCCTGATAATCCTCATCGCAATAACCCAATATGGCAAATTCCACATCCTCCCTGTGCAGCCGCACTGCCGCCTCGAGGAATTCCAGAATCCCCCGCTCCTTCATTACCCGTCCTACAAAAAGGAAAACAGTCTTCCCGCCTTCCGGGTATTCCTCAAAAGTATGCCGGACAAGGTTCACACCGGAACCGTTTACAAGCCTTGCCTTCTTCCCACGGATGCCGTATCCCTCAAAAATCCCTTTATTCTCCGTATTCTGGAAGAAAATGCATTCCGCCTTCTTAAGCCCCGTCCGGTACATCGCAATAATCATTTTCAGGAATAACCCCTTCCGGTCAAAAGCGCCTCCCAGCCCGGTAATTGTTGCCATGTAAGGAATCCCGGACAGCCTGCAGGCAAATCCGCCGTAAATATTAGGTTTAATCGTATAGGTAATCACCAAATCCGGTTTTACCTGTTTTAAAAGCTTCCGATAGGTGAGAAACAGCTTCCCGTCCTCCTTCGGATTCACACCCCTCCTGTTGATGGGTGTCCTGATGATTCCGCAGCCTTCCGCTTCCAGTTCCCTTACCTTCGTATCATCCGGAAGGCTGATGATTACCCTGTGTTTTTCCAACAATCCCACCAGCAGTTCATTGCGGAAATCATACAATCCGCCGGAAGAATTTGTTAATATAAGTATCGTACCCATCCTACCTGACTATCTCCGTATCCCTCATATCCTTAACCGCAACTTCATTATACTTCATCATACAAATGCCGGCGCGGTAGCAGCCGACGGAATCCCGGTTTGCCTCCCCTTTCAGATTGCGGATTACCTGCTCCGGCATATTCACGCCGCATTCATAAGCATGGGGATAGCCGCCCCCAAAACGCGGATTCACCTCCGAAAAGTAATACGTATCCCCTATTTTAAAGATATCCATATCTATCATGCCGCAAAACCCGCATTTCTCCACGAACTTCTCTATCATGGCAAACAGTCTCTCATCCTTCACGGAAACCGACTTATCCGTTTCCCCCGCACGCATCTTTATCTTTTCCTTCACGAAAATCGAAGTACACCTTCCGGTCACCATATCCACATACACATCCGCCCCGTACTCCGTGCCGTCCATATACTCCTGGATCATCAGATCCTCATATAAGCCAAACAGGACATCCATCTCCCTGTCGCTGCCCACTTTATTAATGTTTATGCTGGCACTTCCCTTTACCGGCTTTACAAACACCGGATAAGAGATCTCCCCGTTTTGAAGCGCCCGGTAAAAATCTTCCTTGTCCACATAACATCTCCCGGTCGGTATCCGCATCCCACATAACATCTGATACATCCTGTATTTGTCAAAGCAGGTTTCCACCAGCTCATAGGGCGAAATAACCGGTGTTGTCCCCACCTCCAGGAAACGGTCCCTCTCCTTCGCCAGCAGGCTAAGCTCCGGATCAATAAGCGAAAAGACCCCGTCCACGCTCTCCTTCCTGCATATATCCAGAATCAGATCCACATATCCGGGTTCCGATATACGGGGCACAATATAAAACTTATCCGCATCATACAATGCCGGCGCCAAATTGGAGCAGTCCGTTGCAATGACTTTCCCGTTCCCCTTAAGTTCCCGCCTAAAATACTGCACGATTTTATTTCTCGTCCCCGCACTCAAAATCAAAATATTCATAAGCTTCCGCCGCCCTGTCCTTTCTTCAATTCCCCTGTTTCCTCCAGCCTTTTCTTACGTATCTGTGCAAAATTGCCCTCTGCCGCATTCGTATCTTCCGCCACCCCGTCACCGTGCCCAAGCACTGTTTTCACAGTCAGCCAGAGTACCTTGCAGTCCATCGCAAAAGACAGATTCCTCACATACTCCACATCCTTTTCCAGACGCCTGTCCCAATCTATGAAATTCCTTCCGCTCACCTGTGCCAGTCCCGTAAGCCCCGGCCGTACCGTATGGCGCAGCCGTTCTTCCTCCGTATAATAAGGCAGATAAGAAACCAGCAAAGGCCTCGGTCCGATAATGCTCATATCCCCCTTTAAAATATTCAACAGTTCCGGCAGCTCATCCAGGCTGGTTGCCCTTAATATCCTCCCGAATCCTGTCAGCCTCTCACTGTCCGGCAGAAGCCTGCCCTCCGCATCCTTTTTATCCGTCATGGTACGGAACTTGCACAAGGTAAAAATCTTCTCCCCCCTGCCCGGACGTTCCTGCCGGAACAATACCGGGGAACCCAGTTTACAGCGGACCAATACGGCCAGTACCAGCAGCAGGGGGCTCAATATGATAATCGCTGCCAGTGACAGCAGGAAATCCAGGCATCGTTTTACGAACTTTTTATACATTTTGTTTTATTCCCTTTTATTTCCTTTTGTTTTATTTCCTTTTATTTTTTCCATTCCCCTTATTCCGGTTTTGCCGGAGCAGTCCCGGCCTTTTTCCCCCCCTCTTCCCCGCACCGCTGTTCCCGGCCATTTTCTGCCGTAAAGAACTGTACACGGCCATTTTCCCCGTCCCTGTCACCGGCGCCGCATTCCCATTCCATAGCAAACGTAATCTTCCTTCTCATTCAGGAACCTGCCTATACCGTCCCTGTCACCGGAACACGCCCCGCACCAGACGGATAATCCGCTCCATATCCTCCTCCGTATTTTTAACATCACTCGGCAGGCATAACCCCCGCTCAAAAATATCCCCGGCTACACTCCCCTGCCGCTGCACAGTAATAAAATCGTATTCCGCAAACACCGGCTGCAGATGCATCGGTTTCCAAACAGGACGGCCTTCGATATTCTCCTGTTCCAGTACATCCAGCACTTTGTCCGGCGTTACGCCGCAGCCCTCGGCGATGGTCATACAGGACAGCCAGCAATTCGCATCCCCATCCACATTCAGAGGGTTCATGGTTATCTGCGGCAGATCGGCAAAAGCTTCCTTATACTGCGCATAGATCTCCTTTTTCCGCCTTTTATGCTCCTCCAGCGACAATAACTGCCCCCGGCCGATGCCGGCCACCACATTGCTCATCCTATAATTATACCCAATCTGGGAATGCTGATAATATCTTGCCGGATCCCGCGCCTGGGTTGCAAGGAAACGCGCCCTCCCAATCAGCGCCTCATCCTCCGATACCAGCATGCCGCCTCCGGAAGTCGTAATAATTTTATTCCCGTTAAAAGAATAAATACCCATCTTCCCAAAAGTCCCTGTATGCTTCCCCTTATAGGTACTGCCAAGAGACTCCGCCGCATCCTCGATAAGCACTGTGCCGTGCCTCTCACAGATCGCCATAATCTCATCCAGTTTCGCCGGAGTACCATATAGATGCACTACAATGACCGCCTTGGGATCCGGGTATTTCTCATACGCTCTTTCCAATGCTTCCGGGGACATATTCCAGGTGTCCCTCTCCGAATCGATAAATACCGGCGCGGCATTTTCATAGACGACAGGATTGCAGGTCGCCGAAAAAGTCAGCGAAGGCACAAATACCACATCACCTTTACCGATTCCAAGCAAACGCAGCGCCAGATGTATCGCCGCCGTCCCCGAACTCAGCGCCGCCGCATGGGCAATACCCGCATATTGTGCCATCTCTTTTTCAAACCCGTTGACATTCGGCCCCAAAGGCGCTACCCAGTTCGTATCAAATGCCTCCTTCACAAATTCCTGCTCTTTCCCATGCATCGTAGGTGACGATAAATAAATCCTCTTTCCTTCCATAATTATGACCCTGCTCCTTCCTCACTTTTATAATGGTACGTAGGAACAATCTCATGAATCAGCGGCCTGATATCCCCACTCTCATTCTTCGATTCCTCCTTTAACTTCTTTAACTGGGCAAAAAAGCGCATCTCATCAATCTCTATGGGCCTTCCTACATGTATCAGCTTATTCGCCGTCTCCTTCATGCCCTCCTCGTCCATCAGAAGCTCTTCATAAAGCTTTTCACCAGGCCTTAACCCGGTAAATTCTATCTTGATATCCTCACCGACCCGATAACCGGACAAACGGATCAGATTTTCCGCCAAATCGAGGATTTTCACCGGCTCCCCCATATCCAGCACAAAGATTTCCCCGCCCTTCGCATAAGCGCCTGCCTGTAAGACAAGGGACACGGCCTCCGGTATTGTCATAAAATAACGGATAATGTCCGGATGGGTCACCGTCACAGGCCCGCCCGCCATAATCTGTTTCCGGAACAGCGGAATCACACTTCCGTTGCTGCCAAGCACATTCCCGAAACGGACCGCCACAAATTCCGTTTCGTAATGATTATTGAATGTCTGTATAATCATCTCGCAGATCCGCTTGCTCGCCCCCATAATATTCGTCGGGTTCACCGCCTTATCCGTGGAAATCAGGACAAACTTCTTCACACCGTAAAAAGCCGCCGCCTGCACAGTCTTCCATGTGCCGAACACATTGTTCTTCACCGCCTCGTTGGGGCTGTCCTCCATCAGCGGCACATGCTTGTGCGCCGCCGCGTGGTATACAATATCCGGCCTGTATTTCTCAAAAATCCAATTCATCCGGTTTGTATTCCTCACCGAAGCGATCAGCACGGTCATTTTCAGTTCCGGATATTTCGTTTTTAACTCCTGCTGTATATCATATACATTATTTTCATAAATATCAAGGATTACCAACTGCCCCGGCTTATGGCTCGCTATCTGACGGCAAAGCTCGCTCCCGATGGAACCGCCGCCCCCGGTCACCAAAACTGTTTTATTCTGCACATATCCAAGGATGGAATCCAGATCCACACTGATCGGATCCCTGCCCAACAAATCCTCCACTTCCACATCCCGCAGCTTACTCACATTCACTTCGCCGTTCACAAGCTGGTACATCCCCGGGAGAGAACGCAGCTTACAGTTCGTTTCCTTGCATATCTCCAGAATCTGGCGCATCTCCGAACGGGATATGGCAGGCATCGCCACGATTATCTCATCGATATCATAAATATCCGCACTCTCTACAATCTTGTCCCGGCCTCCCGTCACCCGGATTCCCTGAATATACTTCCCCCATTTTTCCTTGTCATCATCAATAATGCACTTTATAACCATTGTGCTGAAGTTGCTGTTTACAATCTCCTTGATAATCACATTCCCGGCCTCTCCGGCCCCAATAACCATGACCGAAATCACATTTTTCTTATTCTGCAGCTTATGCTTATGGCTGCGCAGGAACCGATAAGAAAAACGGCTGGCAAAAATCATACTGATCAGCACAAACATATATAGAAAATAATAGCTCCTCGGCACCGGCTGCCCCGCTGTCTTGAAAAACTGCAGCCCCACGCTGTTCACCACCGTGGATGCCACGCCGGCCATCACCAGGTTCTGCAGTTCCGTTTCCCCCGCGAAAGCCCACAGGCTGTGATACATCCGGAAAAAATAGAAAATACACAGGGTCAGCAAAATATTCAGCACGAGAAACTGGTTGATCGGCGCCAGGAAGTGTTCGGGCACCTCATCCGGCCGGAATTCATAACGGATCATTACAGCCATATAGCTTGCAAATATAATACTGATCACATCATAAATAATCAGGGCCGTACGGCGGTAAAACAGCTTCACATTGAAAGGTTTCTTTTCTCTATTTTTTTGATTTTTTTCTTGCTTTTCCTGCATTTTTCCCATTGTTCTTTTCACCCATATCAAAAAGCAGAGGCGCCAGTACCAGCATCAGTAAAAATCCCGCGGGATTGCACAAATGGAAGATCCATTCCACCAACCCTGCCATGGCAAACGCGGTAAGCACCGCCACAGGCATTGCCGCGCACGGCACTTCCTTCTTCTTTTTATAGTAAATACAGCCCTGTACAAAGGACGCCGCCCCGACCAGCACAAATACGATACCGACAATAATGCCATGGTCATATGCCACCTGCAGATAAATATTATGCGCATGTACGGCAAGCGAACCATCCGGCAGTACAGCCCCCATCTCATCATGCCCTTCCAGATTCAATTCCCCCAGATAAGCCTTAAAAATATCCATCCGGCCGTTGGCATAAGCTTCCGTCTTTTCATACACGCTCATGTCTTCCCCTGCATCTTCTTCCTTTTCCTCCTCATCGTTTGTAAAATCACCTTCCAGCGCTTCCTTCTCCCGTTCCGCTGCCGCCGCATCATCGGCGGCGCGCTCTTCCTCTGTCTTCGTACCGATAATATTCAGCGTTCTCCCGCCGCTTGAGACGGTATCCGTCCCCCCGGCTCCCGCCGCGTTTCCGCCATCTGCCGCATTGCCGCCTTCCGCCTCGCTGCCGCCTTCTGCTGCATTGCCGCCTTCCGCTTCGCTGCCGCTATCTGCCGCGTTGCCGCCTTCCGCCTCGCTGCCGCCATCTGCTGCATTGCCGCCTTCCGCCTCGTTACCGCCATCTGCCGCATCCGCGGCTCCGTCTTCCATATCCATTTCCTCTATGTCGCCTTCCCAGATCACTTCCCCTTTATTATTGTAACGCTTCGCCAGATACCTCTGGTACTCTTCGCTTCTTTCATAAGAATTGCTTCCGCCTTCCGGGATACCGAAAATTTTGTTGTTAAACACTTCCATAAACCGGCTTATGTTAATAAAATACATGGAATCCGGCTCCGCCCCCCTTGTAATGACATCGGGAAACTCCTCTACCTCATACCGGTACACATCGCCCCACACTGCCGGAAGAAGCCTCTGCGCCGTAAAGATCATCGGGAAACACCACGCCAGGGAAACAGCCATAGCCGCAACCAGCCACGCAACTCCCACGATCCTGCGCTTTCCCATATCTGCGGCAGCCAGCACAAATACGGCAAGCATCATCACCCCGACTGCCAGGAACCCGGTCCTTGACGCCGTAAACATCATATAAGTCCCCGATACGCCAAACAACAGCAGCTCCTTCCCCATACATTTTATCATGTGCTCCCCATTGCCCTTCCAATATTCCATATAACGGCCCAGAAGCACCAGAAACGCCGCGCACATAATAAACGCCATATATACCGCAGTCACGGTCACGGTATGGAAAATAAAAGGATAACGCGGGTATATCCATGCCAAAAACGGCCTGCGCGCAAAACAGAACAGCATACTGCATAAAAAGTTCAGCACCAGCCCGTTACATATATTCTGCAGCAAATGCGCCCTTTTATCCCAAAATGCATAACGGATATAAAACAGCGCAAAAGCGACGGCCATCGCTACCGTCCACCATCTCGTATTTCGGAATATTACAAGAAGGGCCAGAAACACACCGATCACTGCCCCATACCATATACTCAGGCGCACGATCCGCTTCTTCCGCCTCCTCAGGATCTGGCAGAGAATACTTACCGCCAAAAGGCCGCCAAGCGCCGCTGCCGCCATCCCCCAGCGCAGTATCCTGAGATCCCACTCATCCATAGCCAGATAATCCACATAAATACTTCGGTACCATAAAATAACCCCGGCCGCTATCACCGCATAGATTAACGTAAGCCTGTTCCAGATATCCCTTTTCCTGCACATCACAAGCGCCGACAAAGCCAGGAAAACCATAAGCTGGCGCTCCGCTACCCTGTGATGGATTTCATACAGGCCATTCATATAATTACAGCATGCCCATATCGCCGCCGCAAAAAATATTGCCTGCAGATAATCGGCCCCGTTCTTCTTCCACCTTTCGGCTATCGGCACATACTTATCCCTCTCCTTCTTTTGGTTAACAAGATAAAACAATGTTATACCGGCCAGCAGGATCCCGGCAGTATAAAAAATATTATCCACCCACCTGCCGCTGAACAGCCTCCGTATACTGACAAACCAGAGCGCGGCCGCAGTCCCTGCCGCTGTCAGCCCGTTCAAAGACATACGTACCATGTACTCCACAGTAACCAGCCGTTCCTTTTTCGTAAGCCTCACATACAGCTCCACCGCTGCCACAAGCACTGCCATCACCGCTGCCAGTATTACATCATACCGAAACACCTTATCCTTGCGCAAAGGGACTGTATAATTGTACTCGCCTATAATATTATAACCTTCCAGCTCATCATAATTATAAATAAGCCTGCTCACATAAGGCGTCCCGGCATTCTCCGTCTCCTCCAGCCCGAACCACACCCGGCTGCCCTTCACTCCCTGCAGGAAAAAATAATAATCCTTTGACACTTCCAGATCTTCGTTAATATAAATCGGGCAGAAACCCGGAATATCGATAAACCTCACATCCACCTGCTGTTCAAACATAATCTGCATGTCCGAATCCAGCATACGGAACAGGAAATAATCCACCCTCTGGTCATAATCCCACCCGTTCTGAAAATCCACAACATATAAATTAATCGTCCCCAAATGGTCATACTGCGCAATAAACCGCTGCAGCAGATAATCCTCCCCCACACTGTCGGAAGAACCGGCCATTCTCTGGTTACTTACGGAAGGGATCGTCTCTTCCCACAGCCGCAGCGGATATACCGTCAGCATGGCAAAAAGAGTCAGCAATATGATAATACACTGTACAGCCCGGCTTTGCTTTACCACTTTATACATACGAAATCTCCATTCTTATATCCCCGCATATCGCAGGCAGGACTTGCGATATGCACCGTTTTACATTATTTCCGGCCGTCTTCCTTTATGCGGCATATTTTACCAATCTTCGCTAGAGCGTGTCTGAAAAATGCTTTCCCTGAGATGTGCGTCACAATTTGTGGGAGATTTGCACCAAATGAAGGGCGCATAGTGGGCTATGTAACCTGAATTTGGTGCAAATATCGCGCAAAGTGGGGCGTACAGATCGGGGGAATGATTTTTCAAACACGCTCTAGTATAGCACAATCAATCGCCTTTTACAAGAACTGCTGCCGCTCCCGGCAGGGCAAACCACAAAATCAGCACATATCTTGGCAAATAGGTAGGCCCCAGCACCACGGTCAGCCACAGGAGCAATACCATGCCGAACGGAAGCAGCAGCCCGTACTGCCTCCTGTAATAAGCATAACCTCCTGTGAACACAAATATCCAAAAAAGAAAACCCGGCGAAAATAACATGGACACTGCCGGAACTTTCTGCTGCGTAATTTCCAACGACAGCCTCCGATACCATTCATCCAGCCAGGGAATCCTGCTCTCCCGCTCCCCCGGCAATTCCACCTCATACCCGAAAAAGGAACTGTCCCCATAAGTGAAAGTAAACACACCGTTTCCCCGGTATACATCAATCACCGTATCCGGATACCAGAAACCATAGGAAGTCATAAACCAGGCATTCAGGTAGCTGAACGGATGCCTCATTCCCACTTCCGCCCACAACCGGGCATACTTCCACGGATCTGACGCAAAAGCCTCGTTCACAAACCACCTCTTTACCCCGTCCGACACCTTTGCCGTATAAAAGGCAAGCGCCTCCTCCGGAAGAATTTCATATAAAGTTTCCTTCTGCTCCTCCGTCAGGCTGTCCCCTTCATAATTCCATACCCTGGCAAGCTGCTGGATCGGGACCGTAAGCATCTCCTGTTTTTCCGAACCCCCGGCGGACAGCAATCCTGCCAGCCCCGCTGTCACAGCGGTATATGCCCCGAACACAATCCCCAACAGCAATACCATCCTGCACACCATTTTCCGCCCGCACCTTTTCCCGCAAAAAAGCAGTACTGCCGGAACCAATACAAGAAAAGCATACATTCCGTTATGCCGGAAACACATCATCACCAATGCGCCGCCGCCAAACAGCAGCCATTTGTTCCAATCATCCCTAAAGCCCTCCGGGCGCATCCCAAGATCTGTCAGCGAGACAAGCACAAGCAGCAACGCAGCACTGAAAATACCATCCTTCGCCGAACAGAGTACAAACATGACATTCACCGGAAAAAATGCAAAATACAGCGCGGTGGCAATACGCAGCCACCTGCGCACGCCTGATTTTTCCATAAAATACAGTACATAACTGAATACCCCCGCCATTCCGGCCATCTGCAGGAGCGTATAGGATGCAATCCCCGCGTTATAAGATCCGGTCAGTTTATGCACCGCCTGTATAATCCCCCCAAGCAGCAGTACATGGGGAAGGGGATGATGGGTAGTAAACCGGCGTGTCTGTACCTGCATCAGCTCATCCTGCGCATCATAAACAAAAAAACCGGGATACACTGCCAGAAAAACCGGAAGCCAGCAGAGGAGGAAAAAAGCTATCCGTATAACCGCCCGCTTCCTCCCAGCCATCCCGTCCCACCTCCTGAGCCAGGCATCCGTCCATCCCCTCCATAATACAGCCCTGCCCCTTCCAGGGCGTCCTGCCGTGTCCCCTCCCTCTCCTGCCGAATCCGCACTCCCTCTGCATATCGCTGTTTTTCTATCATCCCTGCACCCGCGCTGTTCCGCAACAGCCGTTTCCTCTTCCGGCTCCCGGCCGCAGCCGTCCCTTCTCCCACGCTGTTTTTCAGCAGCCGTTTCCTCCTCCGGCTCCCGGCCGCAGCCGCCCCTGCACCCGCGCTGTTCCAGCCACATCCACCCGCGGAAGATCCAAACAGCCAGCACGGCCGTCCAGGCCAGCACGGCCAGCCACATTCCGCCATCCCGGAAATTCACATTCTCCGAACAATCCAACTGCACCCCGAAAGCAATGCACAGCGAAAACAGCCCGGCAATGGCACAGGCCGCTCCCATTCCATGGCATCCCCATTTCCCCGGCATGTCACTTTTACCTTTCCCGCCGCACGCCTGCCGCACATCCCGCAGGGAACGGCAGCACAAAAACCAAATGCCCCCATAAGCCAACACACTGAACCAGCTATTGCTGACCGCCAACGTATTTCCTTTCAAATTAAGCATCCGCGGCAGACAGTACACAGCCGCCAGGGACAGCACGCCGGATACTGCCAAATCCATTCTGTTTTTTTTGCTGTTTTTTTTGCTGTTTTCCTGCATCCTCTTCACACCCGGAATATCCTATATCCTCCCGCAGCACTATTGAACTGCGCAAAAATAAATTTATCCTCCTGCTTGTCTATTTCTCCGACATCAAGTTACTGCGCTTCACCACTTTTCGCCTGATTTTTGTCCCGCACTCTCAAAAAAATATTCGGCGCAATCTGGTAAATTTATTTCTGCCCAGTTCCCTCCCCGGCTTCGTTTACCGTCTCCCGCACCACAAACTGCGGCGAATTATTCATGGAAATATACATCCTCCCGACATACTCTCCCACCAGTCCCAGCATCACCATCATCATGCCGCCCATAAATACAATCGCCGCCATCAGCGAACTGAACCCCAAAGGCACATCCGGGTTAATAAATTTCTTAACCACCGTATAAATCCCATACAAAAAACCGAAAGCAGAACAAATACCTCCGATTACCATGGCAATCCGCAGCGGTTTCACGCTGAACGCGGTAAAACCGTTAAACCACAATGCCAGCAGCTTCCCAAACGTATAACCGGAAGTCCCCGTTTCCCTTTCCCTGTGGTTTACCGTCACATTGCTGATCCGTTTCGTGGTACGCAGTACCAGCCCGATGACATACGGATAAGCATTCGTATACCTTTTCATCTCTTCCACGACAAAACGCCTGGCCGCAAAATAACTGGACACATACAGTTCCTTCGGCTTCCCCAGCATCACCTTGGCCATTTCCTCATTTAC
Organism: uncultured Lachnospiraceae bacterium; assembly: GCA_947385425.1. Taxonomy (GTDB): domain Bacteria; phylum Bacillota; class Clostridia; order Lachnospirales; family Lachnospiraceae; genus Kineothrix. The sequence goes on from CANDKY010000013.1 coordinate 28,188, forward strand.
CAGGCTTCCGAAATTCCGGAACAAAGAATGCTTCTTATGCTCATATTTCGCATACACCACATCGGATCCCTTTTCTATCCCATCCAGCAGTTTTCCCACTTCATCGGCAGGCGTCTGCCCGTCGTCATCCAGACAAACGACGATATCCCCGTCCGCATAATGGAACCCTGCCATCAATGCCGCATGCTGGCCAAAATTCTTTGCCAGGTTAATCCCCCGGATCCTCCCATCCTCCGCTGCCAGCCGCCGGATCGTCCCGAATGTATCGTCCGGCGAACTGTCATTTACGAGTATAATTTCATAACTATATCTTTTCCCATTTTCGCCCAATTCTTTCATAGCGGACTTAATTTCCGCCACCACCTTTGGCAGCGTGGCCTCCGAACGGTAACAGGGAATCACGAAACTTACCTTCTGCCCTCCCTCACAGCCTGCTTCCCCCACTCCAGGACACCCCCTGCCCCGGCTGTTCTTTTCCCATTCCGCCCGCTCCAGGCTCATGAAAAACATATCCTTTTTCTCACCGTCCGAACATTCCACCGCACGGAGTACTTCCCTTTTGGCGAAACCTGCCCGCTCATAACTCCTCACTGCCGCCTCATTATCCGTGAATACACGCAGCACCAGCCTGTCCAGTCCCATTTCCCCAAACGCATACCCTGCCGCCAGGCGCGCCGTCTCGGTGCCATACCCCTTTCCTGCCGCATCATCCTCACCGATGAAAATCCCATATTCCGCTTCCCCCTTCTCTCTGTCAATATCACGGAAATAAACACTGCCAACGGGACGCATGCTTTCCTTTTCACATATAATAAACTGCACTACCTTACCCGTCTCCACCATCGACTCTATCCACTTCTCATGCCCCTGCGGCGTAAACGTCTCCCTATAGATGAAATGGCTCCTTACCCTCCCATTATTCCTCCATTTTACAATGTTTTCCGTATCCGTGCGCTCCATCTGCCGGAGCACTATATTCTGCCCTGTTACCCTGCTTTCCCGCATATACGAAACCATGCCTTTCTCTTCTTTCATGTTATTTTATACACCCCGATAAGATCGCATACCGTATCTGTCAGTTCCAACTGCACCTCCACCCCCAATTCCCTGAAATAGGAAGTAAAAACATCCGTACCTTTCTGCAGTTCCGCCATTATATACACATTGTCCTGATATAACAAAGCCTCCAGCATGGAATCCATCCCAAAAGCCTCCAGCTTCTTCCGGTGCGAAGGGCTTTTTACCAGCCAGCCGCCCATAATATCATAATTCCCTATACTGTTATCCACCTCCGCAAACATCTTCTCCGAATACGGCGTAGACTGATACGGCTCCAGCGGATAAGAAACGGCGGAATACACATCCATAAAGTAAAAATTCCCGGGATGGGCCCTGCAATACCCCTTCATTCCCCTATCCACCGCATTCGCTGCGTCCCGGGCTTCATATTCCCTGTCTGTGCTTTCCACGCACTTTTGCGCCTCATATCCTACAGTGACCGCCAGAACCAGGGCAAGCGCCCCGTAAAACACCTTACCTGCCTTCTCCCCCTTCTGTGCCCCGTCCAGTTCCACACACAACATAGCGGCCAAAATGCAAAGCTCCATCCAATATAAGGAATGGGTAATGCGTACCGGATCCCTTCCGCGCACCAATATAAACATCCACAATGCCGTCCTCACACAGAACAAAAACAGCAGCTTCCCGCCGCCAGCCCCCAGCTCCCGGTAAAATCCCTTCCCCTTTTTCCCCGCCGCGCATGCCGCCATTGCCAGGAATACGGTTATATAACCGGCCACCGCCCAATAATTCCATGGATAATCGTCCGGCACTGCCGACCCTTCCGGTTCTTTATGGATATTCCGGTAAAAATACAATCCCAGCTTTTCCCGGAGCAATGCGGCAAAAGGCTGTTTTTCCGCCCTGCCCGCCAATTGATGTTCGGATATCCGATCCAGATCCTCAGCATCCAGCCCCTCTTCCAGCCCGAAATTATACTGTTCCAGCAGTAATTCCTGCCCGCTCTCCGTCAGCCCCAGATCTCCATACAATCCCTCGTTCCCCTCATAAGGCGGAATCCCGTAAAAATCATACAACTGTGTCCGGCTGTTGAAAAACTCTGCATATTCTTTCCATTCCCTGCTGCCAAAAGCCGCGGCATTTATCCCCCATGCCATCGCCATACCCGCCAGGATTGCACCGATCACTGTCAGATACTTCACCCTGTTGTCCCTGCTGAATATATCCTTTTCCAAAGACCAACGGTACATTCCCGACACACAGATTAACGGCAGCAACAACAAAAGCATCTCCGTCCGCAGCATATATGCCAGGACAGCCAGCAAAACCGCCGGAACATTCCTGCGTATGAAACTGCCCGGCTCCCCGTCCCAAGATGTAATAAACAGAAATGCCGCCGCTGCCGCCAGCATTGCACTGACAAACGTATATTGTACAAAAACCAGATGCGGCAGCAGAAAGGCCGCCGCCACTGCCCCCTCCGCTAACGCCATCCCTGCCTTATGCCATGTGCTCTTCCCAAACCGCAGGCTCCTTTCCGCTGTCAGCCAGATACACCCGTACTGGCATAAACATAGAAATATGCCGTACACCGGAGCCTGCGGAAACACCCGGTATACCAGGCTGACTGCCAGGCTTAAGGGATAAAGCATCTGAATATTATGCCCCTCCGGCACCCCTGTATAAACCCCGGCCAAAGTATCTTTCATTGTTACATCATCGTTCAAATCATAATAATAATCATACCGGATACCAATCCCAACCAGAAGGGACAGTAACAGCGCCGACGCCAGTATTTTATTTTCATGCCTCACATAAAAGCCCTTAAGCCCCATAAAACTCCTTCACTTTTCCGGCAATATAATCCACTTCTTCCTCCGTCAGCTTATAAAACATAGGGAGCCTCAGCAGCCGTTCGCTCTCCTTCGTCGTATACCGGTCTTCCCCGTGGAACCGCCCGAATTTTATCCCCGCGGGAGCCGAATGCAGCGGCACATAGTGGAACACTGCCAGAATATTATTCGCCTTCAAAAAGTTAATCAATGCTCCCCTCTCTTCCAGATCCTTTGTTTTAATATAAAACATGTGGGCATTATGTGTACACTCTTTTGGTATAAACGGCAGTTCTATCTTCCCGGCCTCCGCCAGCGGCGATAACAGTTCCCAATAACGGTTCCACCTCGCCAGACGGGTTTCGTTGATTTCATCAGCCATTTCCAACTGCGCATACAGATAAGCCGCGTTCATATCACTGGGCAGATAAGAGGAACCGTAATTCATCCACCGGTACTTGTCCACCTGTCCGCGGTAATATTTGCTCCTGTCCGTCCCCTTCTCCCTGAAAATCTCCGCGTCCTCAATATACTTTTTGTCCCGGATAAGCAAAGCGCCGCCTTCCCCCATACTGTAATTTTTCGTCTCGTGGAAGCTGAAACAGCCGAAATCACCGATTGCCCCCAATGCCCGCCCTTTATAAGAAGCCATAATCCCCTGTGCGGCATCCTCAATAACGAACAGCCCATGCCGCTTCGCTATGTCCATAATCCTGTCCATCTCACAGCCGACACCGGCATAATGGACCACCGCAATGGCTTTCGTCCTCTCCGTCACGGCCGCCTCTATCAGGTTTTCATCAATATTCATCGTGTCGGGCCGGATATCCACAAATACCGCTTTCGCCCCCCGCAGGACAAAAGCGTCCGCCGTGGACACAAAGGTGTAGGAAGGCATAATCACCTCATCCCCTTCCCCAATGTCCGCCAGCAATGCTGTCAGCTCCGTTGCATGCGTACAGGAAGTCGTCAGCAGGCACTTTTCCGTACCTGTCCTCTCTTCAATCCACTCGCTGCATTTCCTCGTAAACTCCCCGTCCCCGCATATCTTCTGGTTTTCCACTGCCTGACGGATATAGTCCATCTCCTTCCCCGTAAACGGGGGTACATTAAAATTAATCATAAGTCCTCCTATTCCAGTCCCGCATCTGTGTGAAAAATGCCCCCTCTATGGGAAGATTTCCGGCCGCAACCGCGTCCCGAAATCCTCCCGGGCATTTTTCACACAGATGCTGTTTTTTATTCCGGTTGGGCTGTATAAACCTGGTAGTTGTTGTTTTCATATATGCAGGTGTATGGATGGGATTCGATAAAATCCAGAATCAAGTCTGTCTTCTCCCCCTCCGCCACCGGTTTCCCTGTCTCGTGGTGCAGTATTACCGTGGGCTGTCCTTCCAGTTCCATCAGGGCGCGGTCCAGCGCGTTATATGTGTTGCTCGGTATCTCCGGCCAGGTCGTGAAGATGGCCGACGGGACATCCAGGATATAACTGAGCCCCGGCGCATCCCCCCATATCAGTACCGGTTCCTGCGCCGCCCCGCTTTCTTCGCAGAAAGCAATCAAACCCGACAGGCTTTCCGCATTTTCGGCCGTTGTGTACATTCCCCGGAGTACGCCGCTGTTTTTTACCTGTGTGTCCCTTGCCTCCCCGTATATGCCGTCGCGGAATACATAATTTAACCCAAAACCAGTCCCCTGTACCAATGTCATAAACAGTATTAATACAAGGAATGCCTGCCATGGGAAATGCAGCGCCTGCTCCCGTGTCTTCCGCAAAAGGCGGCAGCAAAACCAAAGCGTATAGGGAGCTGCCAGAAACAGATTGTTCATATTCTGGTACGTGTAATTATTACTGCCCAAAGGAGTTATCAGCAAAACCAAAAGTACCACTGCCGCTGCCACCCGCTCCCTTTTATCCGCCGTTAAATACCCGGCGGCGCCCGCCAGCGCACAGCCGAGGGACACAATAAGGAACAGCATCATCCATTGAAAAACACAGCCTTCATTATAATAACGCAGGGAAAACATCCCCTGTCCCCAATAAAACCGCAGCAATACAATAATTCCTGCACAATAAAGCAGGCGCTTTCCCCTCTCAAACTTCCCCTTTCGCACCATAAACAGAACCATTCCTGCCGCCACGCACGGCACCATACAGGCCATCCACTGAAACCCCGTCAGATAAGCGCCGGCTGTTGACGAAACCATTCCCCACAGCGTATAATCGGAAGCTTCCCCCGTCATACCAAACAGGCTTTCCACCATACTGCCGAATGCGCCTGCCCCATACTTTGCCGCAATCAAGAGCAGCACACTGCCAAACCCGGCCAGATACCCGGCCAGACAAAAACCTGTCCTCTTTATTGTTACCCCAATTTTATCCCTGTACAACCATCCGGCATACCATACCGCCAAAATTAAAGCTGCTTCCGCCAGATTGGAAAAGCGCACCATCACATTCAGCCCCAGGCAGGCACCGGCCAGCACATAATAAACCGCCCTGTCCGTAAACAGTGCCTGGCATAAAAGCAGGCATCCTGCCGCAAAAAGAAAATACGTCAGATAATTATATAAAATCGTCGTCGGGCACCAGCATAACCCCAGCGCGATCATTTCGCCGAGAAACGCCGCCCAGGCCGGCATCCATCTTGCCGCCGCTGCATAACAAAGCAAAGCAATCCCCGCTGCCAGAAGCCCTGTATATATATTCATTCCCAGTAAAGTATCTCCCATAGGAAGCCTCATCATGAATGCCCCCGCCATATTTGCCAGATAAGTCGCCAGCACCCACGTTACATCCATCTCCTCCATAAACCGGTAATACCCCAGGGAATACGTCGTATCCGTAATATCAATCCCCTGATTTACCAGCAGCAAAGGAAATACCAGAAGCACAACAGGAAACACTATCCGACCCCATATTTTGTTCCTCCCTTCTGCCCTCATCGCCTGCTCCTTTCCTGCCTTGCAATACTTTGCCAAATCCAACACAACTGCTTTTGCCGGAATTTAATGGAAAATCCCATCCCAGCCCTGCACTTTTGCCGCAAACCGTGTCCGGGCCAGGTATCTGCCTGCGAACCGGAATATATTCAGCCGCACCGCATCCACAAAACTTCCCGCCATATACACCAACGCCGCCGAAGCAATCCAGTGGAGCAGAAATCCCAACAGGCCCGTTCCCTCCACCGGCCCCAGAAACTCTTCAATCCACCCCACCCATACATTCCGTATGGCAAGATGCTCATGGAACAGATACACACCGAAAGTAAATGCCGATAACCGGCATATCCCGTCCGCCGCCTTCCCCTCGGGTATCCTTACATACCCGAAAGCAAGAAACAGCCCGACAGCGCCCAGCAGGCACAAAATAAAATTGTAATGAAAAGGCAATTCAACCAGATAAGCCAATGCCCCTGTTTTCCCATAAAACAAATATGCCGATGCCGACAGGGCAAAAACCAGCAATCCGCAACCCCCGTAACACACCCAGGCTCGCTTTGCCGTACCCAGGACGGGGCAGCCATACAGACGGATATAAGCCGCCAGAAGATATACGCATAAAAACCAGCCAAAATCATATCCGAAATGATCCGTCACAAACTCTGCCGGAACCACACTCTTCACCCCGCAGAACATCAAAAACAGCCCGGCAAGCGCCGCCTGCATCTGCCGTTTCCCCATATGCTTCACCGCCGCATTCAGAAACGGCGTAAACAAATACAGAAGCACATAAGAAGTTGCAAACCAATAGTGCTCCGTATGCAAAGGGAACACATACGGCAGGAACTCATACCATCCTCCCCCGCCGTCCCAGTACCCCATACCGAACATAACCAAAGATACGATCAGCGAATAAAATAATACCTGCCCGACAAGCGCCAGAATCCTCTTCACCCGGAATCCCGACCCCGCCAGAAAATAACCGCTGATCAACACATACACATTAACCGCCACTATACAGAAAGATTCTATCAGCGTACCCAAAATCTGCCTGCCCTGCACCGCCTCGCCCGGCCGCAGCAGGCTTCCCGTATGGCTCATATAATGCAGCGTAATCACCATAAACATGGACAAGATACGCAGCAATTCATAATTCGCCATCCTCCCTGGGCGCCCCGCCCCAGACTGATTCACCTGCCCCATGATCCCTCCTCTGCTCCGGACCATCCGGCAAAGAATACCCGCTCCCCGAAAAGGATTTCCCGCCCTGTCCGTATCCCGGAATCCTTTCTGCCCTTCTTTGCCTATGGAACTGTCCCGCTACCCGTTCTTTTTCTTAAATATCCACAATTTACTGAAAAAATAGTTCGTAACAATCACCACAATATTCCCCACAAACTTGGCAATCATATCATCCACGCTTACCGTTACCATCCCTACCACAATCACCTGCTCCAGCAGCCCGGTAGCAACCCTCGCGCTGACAAAAGCGCCGAACTCCTTCCAAACCCCCGCCTTATCCTTCGTCCTGCTCTTAAACACAAACGTCCGGTTCGTCCAATAAGCAAACAAAACCGACACCACCCAGGCAAAAGCGGTCGCCGCCATTACCAGGAGCACCTTTTCCTCATCCGCCCCCAGAAACCATGCCGCCAATGCATAAGAAACCATATTGACCACAAAAGCCAATCCCCCGAAGAACAGGTAATTCACAGCCTCCTCATACTTCTTATACATATCTATTGCAAACCTTATCATATAATAACACCTTTTTTATCCCTTTCTTTGGGTACCTTACCGCTTCAGGACTTCACACGGAGTATCTTCCCATCCTCCACCCGGTACACGATATCGCATTTTTCTATTGTCTGCAGTCTGTGCGCAATGATAATCAGCGTTTTACGCCCATGCAGCCGGTTTATGGAATCCATGATCGCGGCTTCCGTCTCATTATCCAACGCCGAAGTCGCCTCATCCAGCACCAGGACCTCCGGATCTTCATACAAAGCCCTGGCAATACCGATCCGCTGCCTCTGGCCGCCGGAAATACGTATCCCCCGTTCTCCGATCCCCGTATCCAGCCCCTCCGGCAGTCCCCTTACAAATCCATCCAACTGTGCCTCCTTTAACGCCGTCCACACCTTCTCATCGTCCGTCTCTTCCTCCGGACAGCCAAAAGCCACATTCCTGCGTATCGTAGAATCAATCATAAAAATTGTCTGGGGAATATAACCGATATTTTTCAGCCAGGATTCGTAATGCTCCCGCACCTCCACGCCGTCCGCCAGAATCTCTCCCTCCTGCAGCCGCAAAAGCCCCAGCAGGATATCCACCGCCGTTGTCTTCCCTGCGCCGGAAGTCCCCACAATGCCCACCGATTTCCCAACAGGGATACACATTTCGGCATGGTCAAAAATCAATACCTCCGAATTCGGGTATCGGTATGTGATATTTTGCAGCCGGATTTCCTTCGTAACCGGAAGCTTCTCCACCTGCTTTTTCGTCCGGTACACCATTTCATCATAATTTACATTTTCATCCCGTATTTCCTCCTGAAGGTTGTCCGTAACCCCCATGAAGAAAGGCTCGAAATAAGAAATAGAAGTCAGGTAATTATTAATACGGTTCGCACTGGGTATCAGCCGCATCGCAGCCGCAGCCAGCGTAATGAGCTGGGGCATGATATCCGTCACCGGCGTCCCCCATGCCAGCCGCAGCATCATATAAAGGATCATCCCCGCAATAGCCACTGTCTCAATCAGCAGCCTCGGCGTCGCATTATACAGATTATACCGCTGTACCGCGCTCACATACCCCGCGCCGCATTTACAATACTCATTGATGAAATAACTCTCCCTGTTCGCAACCTTGATTTCCTTTATCCCCATCACCGACTGGTCAATCCATTTATACAGCCCGCTGTAAAAATCCTGGTTTTCCTCCCCGGCTTTCCTCATAATCGGTTTCAGCACACGTTTGATAATTATCAGCACCACAATCAGCAGCACCGCCACCGTCCCTGTCATAATGACATCACGGAACAGGCAGAACACGGTCAGGCAGACAAACACAATCATCTCACTGACAAGCTGCAGCAGGCTCAGTATAAGCCCATACATATTGTTCACATCCGACGTGATGCTCCTCTGGATAACCGAAGTGTCCGCATTCAGATAATATTCATAGGGCCTCTGCATAAAGTTAATCATCATCCTTCTGGAAGTGGCGAACTGATTACTGTATACAAAACGGAACTGCATTTTGCTCTGAAAAAACAAATATGCGTTTTTCACCGCATAAACCAGAATCAAAACCCCAAGCATAAGCATGGAAAACTGCGTCATGCTCTCCATGCCAAGGGCTTCATATATATAAGCCAGCATATCATTCTTTTCCAATACGTCCGGATCCGTAATCACGGTTGCCGCTTCCAGTATCATCCCCACTCCCAGAAGCTCCAGCGCCGCCCCAACCAGCATGACGAAAACCAACGCAACCATAATCCTTTTTTGCCGCTTGTCCAATAATATTTTCAGCTTCCTTAAAATCTTTTCCATACGGCCCTTACCTTTATCTGTCTTCCTTTATCTGCATTCCTTTTCCTGCCGCCCCGTCCAGCCTCCCCACCATATGGGGCGAACGGCGCCCTTCCACATTCTTTCCTGATTTTAGCACACCTGGCTGTATAAATGCAATGCTTATAAGAATTCCTCCCATAACAGCCGGTTCCGGTTTTGTTCTCAGGATATAAGTTCCAAATACGGTTCCATAATAATCTGCCTGTTTCTTTCTAAAAGCATTTTTATATAAAACTCTTTCCTCAATGCAGAAATCCCCTCCGTGCCCCTGACAACATCACATATTTTACGTTTATCTATCCTGGGCGCTACCCGCATAAGCGCTTCCGTACAATCCGGATTCTCAAAGGAAGCGATATACCTTTTGTAAGATACCTTTTTTCCGTCTATTATCAAAGCAGCCTGCGGAAATACATCAATTCTTTTTTGTATCTCCTCACTGGAATTCAAAATCCTTTCCAGCCCATCATCTGCAATCTGAGGATATAGGCACGAACCACAGTCATATACCGGGGCAAGGGACACCTCTCTTGTATTTCTGTCTACCAGATATCCCCAGTTATTTGCATGCCGGTCGAAATTTCCCAACAATGCGTCCGCTATAAACTGATCCCAATACGCCGCCATGGCAATTTGACTAAACTCCTCGGAAAAATATGCATTTGGCTTTTGCATAATCTCGTATATATGAGCCAACCAAGGAATTTGGGGCGGCTTAATATCCAGTAATGCACTTTCTATCATTTTAAATTCAATCAGTGTTTTATCCTCAGGCACAAAATTTTCACAGGCTACAACAGGATAAACCTGCCTGTTTCCCTTCGACGATGCCAAAGTAATTCTGCCCAAAAGCGTCTTCTGTACATGAAAGCCCATGGTTTCCAATATATGACATCCAATGTACTCCGAATACGTACTGTTAGAGTAGGAACTATTCAGGGAATTCTGCTTTTCATCTGGAATTTTATCAGACATTTTCAGCATATACCGCTTACCTTCATACAGGATCCCTCTCTTTTTATCCGACCCCCCATAATTTGCTGTCAGATCTATTTCGCAATCCGTAAAATCCCTCACTGTCGCCCTACCACCTTCTCCTGCAGTAATAATCGATAATTTCTTCCGCCTGTTCCTCCGTCAGCCCCGCATCTGTGCAGCCATGCGCCGAACTCCTCACCTCATCCTGCAGGCAGTCTACGTAAAGCACATCATTTTCCACACCCTCCTGTAATGCATCAATATCACTTTGCAAAAGTTCCGGTACTTCAAAATCTGTTTTGAGCTGTTCAAATTTTGCCATGCCTCTGCCCTCCACCCGGTTTTTAAAGCTTTCTGCACCCGCTATAATCCCTTTCATAAATCCCCCTTTACCCCCTGATTTCCCAACCGAACCAAACATATTCCAGTTCCGGCTCCGCCTACAGCCTCAGCTCCACCTGGATATCCCCGTCCCTTTCTTCCAAATCCTTCTTAAACTCCCCGCCGTCCGTACTCTTCCCGATAATACTCCCATAATGGGTCGGTATAACTGCCTTGGGCTTTAATTCCGCAATGTAATTTGCCGCCTGCTTCCTGTCCATTGTGTAATATCCGCCGATAGGGACCATAGCCACATCGCACTTCACCTTCCTGACATCCTCGTTTACATCCGTATCTCCGGACACATAATAAATAATCCCATCCATTTTCACTATGTACCCCAGCCACTTTTTCATTTTCGGATGGAAAGGTTTCAGCCTGTTATAAGCCGCTACCGTTTTTATCAGGATTTCTCCCTGCTCATATATCTTGTCCGGCTCGTAAAAAACACACTTGTCCATCATTATGTCCGCTTCGGAAAGCACTTTTGTCTTCATAGAAGTCGGTGCTGCCAAAACCGTGCTTTCCTTCTTTATTTTCACTATCGAATCCGGATCGAAATGGTCATAATGCTCATGGGTAATAAAAATAATATCCGCATCATGGCTGTCCTCCTCCACCTGAAACGGGTCAAAATATAATATTTTGGAACCTTCTATCCTGATACTGCTCTGTGTATTAACTGTAATATTCTTTAAATCCATTTCTCCGTCCCTCTCCCTTTTGTATTATTGTTGAAACGCATTCCATAATTGCTTTTTACCTGTCCCATTACCGTCCGGAATTCCTGCCGTCTTCCCTCGGAGCTATAAAACCCTTTCGCATCCTCGCTGGTAAATTCCTCCCCCATCTCCTCCCTGGCAGTGAAGCCGGGATGAAACAGGATTTCCAATATCCTTCCCCTCTGCCTGCTCCGCCCCTTCATGGAAGGCAGAAGCCTGTGCACCCGCTTCCTGTCCATATTCCCGCTGAGCAGCACCCCCCACAGGAACATAGGCTCCTGGCCCGTTACTAGCCTCACCTTCCTTTCCATTACAGGCGCCAGGACATTCAGCAGCAGGTTCTTTATCCAATTAACAGGGCGGTAGGTCCTCCACAGGGACGCTTCCTTCAAAAACGGAAGTACCGGTTCCTTCGTCACCCTGATATAAGACACCCGGTATCCCTCTTCCCGTATCACCTCCAAAAGCGCGCAGTACACCACCGGTATCATCTGCGTATGCTGATGCCCGTCAAAACGAAGCGGCTGCTCCCGGCCGAAACAGCGGATAAACCCCTCTGTCTGCGCCTTTATTTCCGCTTTTAATTCCTCTTTGATTTTTCCGTACTTCCACGGGCAGAAACTCCACAGCAGCAGCTTCCCCCAGCTTATGCAAAAATACCCCCTGCTATCCGCCAAATCCGGCGCCGCTCCCGGCCCGGCCAGCGCTTTCCCTTCCATAAAATTCAGATGGACCGTAAGCAGCGGCTCTTTCTTCCACGCCCCTCTTTCTTCCAGATAGCGATCCGCATATTTCTCATAGCAGGACATATTGGTAAGTACGCTGATACTGTCCAGGCGCCCCGCCCTGAGGCATTTTAAGATATCCTCCGAGGCTCCCGGCGACAGGGCATAATCGTCCGCGTGCACATCAAACTCCTTCTCATTTCCCTTTCCCATACCGCTCAATCTTCCTTCTCCTTCCAGATCATAGCCTCAATAATATATCGCGGGCGCGCCTTTGTCTCCATATAGATTTTCCCCACATATTCCCCCACCACTCCCAGGGAAAAAATGGTCAGGCCGCCCATCAGAAGCGACACCACAAGAGTCGTCGTATATCCCTGTACATTTTTGCCTGTCATCCAATCCACCAGGCATATAATAATCATTACAAAACTGAACATACTGACCAGAAAGCCCCATACGGTTATCATCCGCAGCGGCCTGGTACTCATGGAAGTAATGCCGTCCACCGCCAGGGCCATCATCTTCTTCAAGGTATATTTGGAATGCCCTGCCTCCCGCTTCTTCACATCAAAATATACTACATCCGACGGAAAGCCCATAGTGGGAATCAGCCCCCGCAGAAAGAGATTCACCTCCCTGTACTCCGTCAAAGCCTGCAGCGCCGCTTTCGACAGCAGGCGGTAATCCGCATGGTTCTGCATCACATTGCAGCCCAATAACCCCATAAGCTTATAAAAGCCGGTTGCCGTCATTTTTTTGAAAAACCCGTCCGTATCCCTGTTGTTCCGTACCCCGTAAACCACCTCGCAGCCATTCCGGTAACATTCAATAAATTTGTCCAAAGCTTCAATATCCTGCTGCAAATCGGCATCTATCGTCACCACCATATCCGCATGCTTTGCAGACTCCAGCATTCCTGACAGAATCGCGCTCTGGTGCCCGTAATTCCTGGACAGGCAAATACCGGAAAATACCGCGTCCTCCTTGCATAAACCGGAAATGATTTTCCATGTGCCGTCCCTGCTCCCGTCATTTACAAGCATCACTTTGCTTTTCGGCGATATTTTCCCTTCCTTCACCAACTGCCGTATTTTTTCCCGCATTACCCTCGCCGCATGTTCCAACCCTTCTTCTTCATTGTAGCACGGGACGACCAAATATAATATATTCCCTCTGCTGTCCATTTCTCTTCTCCTCCCGATTGCCGCCCGCCGTTCCCCGCCGTTTTGCCGGCTTCGCCGGAACACTGCTGCTTTCCGCCACCGCCCCGGCCCCTTTCGGAACAGGTTCTTCCCCAATCATCAGACATGAAACATCCCTATATCAATTCATTTTGCCGATGCGCCTCCGGCGGCTCATACTGATCCATGAAATCCTCCCCCAGATAAACGATTTCCTCGGCAAACTGTATGGCGTGCACCACCGTAAACACCGATATCACCCGGCGGAATCGCAGCCCCTTTATATAATTCAGCACCTCCATAGGAAATTTCCCGTCCAGCACAATATATTCCGGAAATACGTTCCGGTAATCCAATATATCCCGCGGATGGGGCTTAATCAAAACCACGGATTCCTCCCCGTCTATTTTCCCATACTGTGCAATACAGTCCCTGAAAATCCTCTCCCTTACATCCAGCCCGCACAAAGGCTCTGTCAGTAAAAGTATTTTGTTTTTCCCACCCATATCCAGCTTCTTCTGTATTTCATCCATATCTGCAATAAATAAATGCACCAGCAGATCCTTCCCGGCCGCATCCAGCCCTTCCGCCAGTTCCCTGCGCGGCCTTTCCACATATTTCGGACAGGGATAGGGAAGAACCGAAATATCGTTCACCTCCATATCCAGGCAATACTTTGCCCACCCATTCTGGATAAAGATAAGATTCAGGGATGCCAGAAAAGCCTTCAGTTTAAAATGCCCCCGGTTGTCATATCTGGCCGTGTCATAAGTGCTGATGCAGTCCAGCCCGTCCTCCAGGGCATGGTAATGTATTTTTTTATAACTCAGATAATATCCAATCGGATCGGAATCACAGAAAACAAAAACATCCCTGTATTCTTTAAAATCCACCGGCACATAATCCTGCTGCATTTTCCCCAGAAGCTTTGTATATTTTATCCTTGCCAGCATATTGGAAAACAGGCTTCCCCGGTCCGTATGGTATTTCATTACTTCCGGAAAATTTATGTCCTCTTTCTCATCAAACATATATACCGCTTCAAACAGCCCGCACCGCCGCGCCCTGCCCTGCAAATCACCGAAATCATTGGACATGGTACTCAGCACCAGCGATGCCTTTCCCCTCTCCTGCGCCGGAAGGTTCAATTCCTTTAAGCATGCCACATATACATGATAATACGTGTGGCAGACATATATCCTGTCTTTCATACTGCCCTTTCCGCTCTTTCTTACCGTTCCCATTCCACCGTAATAAATCCCATCGCTCTTCTTCCTATTTCCATGGCTTCCTCCGGCGTAGGCGCACAGGTAATAATATGCCCCAGGCGGTCATTGCTGGACTTCGTCCCATGCACCTCATCCCCGGGTTTCTTATAAATATCAACTTCCTCCACACCTTCTAACCGGTGCACCTCTTCCGCCACGGAGATCTTCCGGATTATGCCTTCCCCTGCCGGGAGGAAATGGATCGCCGCACCGCCCTGCCATTTCGGCCGGACATCCACTTTCCCGCCTGCCGCCAGTTCCACGGATGCCCCTACCAGATCCACCCCTGTGGAAAGGGGCACTAATTTGGATGTAATAAAATCTCCTCCCAGCCTTGCCGCCAGCTCCACCACTTTCGGCCCCTGCGGAGTCACCTTGATTTCCGTATGGGAAGGGCCGTTGCAAAGCCCTATCGCTTTCACTGCCTGCAGCGCGACCTGCCGGATCTGCTCCTGCACCTCCCTTTCCAGCCTGCTCGGTTCGCAATGGGCCAGCTCCACGAAATAAGGAGGCGGAGTAATATACTTATCCGTAATTGCGACGATGTGCGTCTCCCCTTCCACCGTCAGCGCCTCTACGCTTACCTCCGCGCCGGACATAAATTCCTCAGCCATCACCACCCCATTCCTGGAATGGCTCCTGCTGTACTCATAAACAGCCCTTAATCCCTCTTCCCCTCCCTCATTTTCGTTTCCATCCCGTCTCCCACAGCCTTCCCGCCCTGCACTTCCGTCCCCGCTCCCCTTCTTCCCTTCCAGCAATACTACCCCGCGGCTCCCCGCGTTATCGGCAGGCTTCACGATACAATACCCTCCCAGACGTTCCACTGCGTCCCGGAAACCTTCAAAATCCGCCGCCGCATAATACTCCGGAATCGGGACACCGTTTTCCTTCAGCCGCTTTCTCATATCGCTTTTTACCGTAGCGCAGAAAGAATCCATATAAGACAAATCCGGCCGTTTCCCCAGCTTTTCATTCACATATGCCGCCGTCCTTACCGGCCCGTCGCTGGTAGAAGTGATCACCACATCCGGCTGATAAACCAGAGCCTGCCGGTAAACCTCTTCCTGATCCATAGTACTGACCACCAACTTCACATCCGCCAGGGAAAAACCCACCGCATTTTCATCATAATCCACAAGAATTACCTTATACCCAAGTTCCTTTGCTTTCTTAATCGCAGGCACCTGCAAAGCGCTGGCCCCCAGAATCATCATCTTTTTCTCCATACTGCCCTTCATTCCCTCCCGGCAACCTTCGACGCCTTAGAGCTTCTCTTCCCACCAATCAGCCCGGAACAGCCCGGAAGAATGCCCTCCCCTTGGGCATTCTTCCATGTGAAATGGATTTGCAATGCTACGCATGGCAAATCCTGGAAACTCTTAGGCGGCGTCCTTTGACGCCTTAGAGTTTCTTTTCACACAAATCAGCCCGGAATAGCCCGGAAGAATGCCCTCTTTTGGGGCATTCTTCCATGTGAAATGGATTTGCAATGCTACGCATGGCAAATCCTAGAAACTCTTAGGCGGCGTCCTTTGACGCCTTAGAGTTTCTTTTCACACAAATCAGCCCGGAATAGCCCGGAAGAATGCCCTCTTTTGGGGCATTCTTCCATGTGAAATGGATTTGCAATGCTACGCATGGCAAATCCTAGAAACTCTTAGGCGGCGTCCTTTGACGCCTTAGAGTTTCTTTTCACATTACGTGCTGCCAGGAAAGTGGTGTCCCCCGCGCGATATCCCCCCGTGCCTTCTTCCCCAGCACTTCTTCATAGTACATCGGGGACATGCCGAAAGCGGGCCGGATGGAACGCATATTTTCTTCCGTGAAAACCTCCCCGGCCTTCATATCCTTTACCACAAACAGGGATCTGCCCTCTTCCCTGCTCCTTTCCTGTTTCTCCGTCAGCTCATAAGTCACCTTGCCCAATGCCTTTTCCACGATACGCACTTCCTCCGCCATCCGCTTAAATTCGGCCGGCTCCATGGAAAACGCCGCATCCGGCCCTCCATCCGCCCTTGACAGCGTGAAGTGTTTTTCTATCATCCTTGCCCCCAGCGCGACACTGGCAACCGCCACCGCAGTTCCCATACTGTGATCCGACAGCCCTGTCAGACAGCCAAACACCTGCGCCATATTAGGAATCACTTTAATATTCATATCTTCGTACGGCGTAGGATATGTGGAAGTGCATTTTAACAAAATAATCTGGTTATTCCCTTCCTCCCTGCATACCCGCACCGCCCTCTCAATATCCTCCAGACGGGCAATGCCCGTAGCCATAATCACCGGTTTTCCCAGCTTCGCAATCTTGCGTATCAACGGGATATCCCTTATTTCAAAGGAAGCCACCTTATAAGCCGGCATCCCCATCTCCTCCATAAAATCCACCGCCGTAGAATCAAACGGGGAAGAAAAACACTCCATTCCCAGTTCATTGGCCAGCTTCATCAGCTTCGGCTGCCACTCCCAGGGCGTATAAGCCTCCTGGTACAGCTTATAAAAAGTAGTCCCGTCCCAGATCGTCCCCTGTTTAATCTGGAAAAAATCGTTATCACAATCCATGGTAATCGTATCCGATGTATAAGTCTGCAGTTTTACCGCATCCGCCCCCGCTTCCTTCGCCGCACGGACCAACGCCTCCGCCCGGCCGTAATCCTGTAAGTGGTTCGCCGATAACTCCGCTACAATAAATGTCCTTTCCCCTTCCCCTAAATTACGCTTCCCGATTTTCATTTTTCTTCTCCTATTCCAGTACCGCTTTTACCCAATCAGAGCCTTCCCCCACAGAAGAATTCCTGCCCCTAATGCTGGTCAGTAATTCTTCTGGGCTCTGCTTGGGTAAAAGCTGTTTTCCAGTACCGCCAATCCCCCTCCAGAGCCCACTCCCTGCAGAAGAATTCCTGCCCTTAATGCCGGTCAGTAATTCTTCTGGGCTCTTCCGGGGCATTGGCTGTTTTCCGGTACCGCTTTCACCATCATTTGGTATTTGATTTCTGCCAGTTTCCAATCTGAGGGGTTGTCAATGTCCTGCACTTCCATTTCGGACACCTCCATCGGCACATAGCCGTCCGGCAAGTCCCCCCTGCATGCCCGGTAACGTTCCACATGATAACAGTAAAACTGCCCGCAGTCGTGATACATCTTTTCCAAATCCTGGGAGCGCTTCATGGCATTTTCCGGGTAGCAGTACTGCAGCCTGCCATCCCGCACTGCCATCCCTCTCTGCGGCGGAAAGGAAAAGCCCACCACGGGCATAACCCCTGAAGCATCTTTTTCTTTTAAAAGAGCCATTGCTTCCCTCAGCTTCTGTGCCGTGACAAACGGCGCTGTCGGGTAAATGCAGGCCATATATTCAAATTTCCTGCCCCGTTTTTCGTATTCTTCCAGCACTTCCATCAGCACATCATCCGTAGTGGCGTAGTCATTCGCTGTGGCCTGGCTTCTCATAAAAGGCACCGCCGCGCCTGCCTTTCCGGCAATGTCCGCTATCTCCCCATCATCCGTAGACACCATGACTTCCTCAAATAACCCGGAGGAAAGCGCCGCTTCGATAGAATAGCAGACAATCGGTCTGCCCAAAAATTCTTTCTTATTTTTACCCGGTATTCTTTTGCTGCCGCCCCGGGCCGTTATGATCGCTATTGAACCCATAGTCCGTCCTTTTCCTGTTTTACCTGCTCAAAGCTCCAGAATTGCCTGTGCGATCCGTTCAGCCCCCCTGCCGTCTGTCACACTATGCAATGCCTTCCGCATATGTTCCTGCAGCTTCACATCACCAAGAACCCTCTTTAACCCATCACAGATCCTCCGGATACATCCGGATCTGTCTTCTCTGATATCCCCTGCAAACAGCATTCTGTCCTCTGCTGCAAAAAACTCGCTGTCATACTGCTGGTTATCCGCGCTGACAAAGAAAACCGTCGGTACTCCCATCGCGCTTAATTCAAACAGCATCGTACCCGCCGCCGAAACCGCCGCACAGCATGCTTCCATCAATTCTGACATATTCCTTACTTCCCTGTGGAGCCTGATATTCGGATACCCTGCGGCCAGCCGTTCCAACTCTTCTTTTCGGTTGTGGAACTTTCCTACCACCGTATGGAAAATAACACCCTGAAACCCCTCGTCCGCCGCTGCCCCGGCCAATATCCCCCAGAGCGCATCATATCTGTCCCCGCCGCCTGAACTTATTAAGATATGCCTCACTTCCTGGCCGGGTTCTTTTCCGGGCATTTCCCAGGCGCCGGTTTCCTTGCCTGTTTCTTTCCCTGCTTCTTCCTTCCCGTAAAACCTGCTTTCACCCGTCTCTCCGGCAGTTTCTTCCTGCGCCCGCCGTTCCGGGGAGTTCTTCCCACTGCCCTCCCCCCCGGGTATTATCCTCCTGCTGTCCCCCCTGGCCTGCCTGTCAAACTCATCCCTGAGCGGTACATAAGATGTCCCCAGCAGAAGCTTTGCCTTCCCATGATAAGCCTCCCCGTAAGGGAAACGCACCTGGTAAGCATTATAGTTTACCAACATGTCCACCGGGTAAATCCCGTCAAAACAATCATCTATATATATAAGTTTGCACAAGTCTTTCAATCTTTCAAAATAATCCGCGCTTACCTGGTAAGAATCTACCAACAGTTTTTTACATCCTGTTCTTTTTAATTCCTTCCGCAGCAGAAAAATTTCATCCTCCATATGTTTCCAATCGCTCTGCAGGCAGACCATATCCATCCCGGCCTGATCCAGCCACTCCCGGCCGTATTCATCCGCTGTAAAAAACACCACCCGGGCGCCCCTGCGTTTCAACTGCCTGGCTATTGTAATACAGCGCATCACATGCCCCGTTGCCACCGTCTCATTGGCATCCGCCCGGATACCGACTACCGGCAGGAAACCGCCGCTCCCTTCCGTCCACATAGTTCCCGCCGCCTGCCGCTCATACTCCTCCATTACCTCGGCAATCCGGCGCATCTCTTCCATTCCGTACCTCTGATCCATCGGAAGGGCCAGAATATGCCCGTAAATATAAGTTTCATCCTCTGATAAATCCCCCCCGTTTTCCGTCCCCACCGGCCAGAGTACAGGCGCATAAATATCCCGTTCCCGCAGATATTCCTGCAATTTCTCCCGCTCTTTCACATAAACCGCAAAATACAACGGGGCCGCCCCCTCTTCCCGTGTACTCCCCGTCCCCATGCCTGCCCCTTCCTCTCCCATTTGCAGGACAGGGGAAAACCGGGTCTTACCGCACAGCTTCCCATACAAATAACGGTAATTCTCACGCCTGCGCTCTTTCGCCGCTTCCTCATCTGTCTCCTTTAAAATATGCTCTGCCGTATGTGACAATCCCGTTATCCCCTGATAACGATCTAATTCCCCTTCCGCTTCCCGGTTTTTTTCCAAGAACTTTGCTTTTATTTTCTGCCTTTCCTCCAAGCTTTTGGAAACCGAAACACTACTGCCTGCCCCGTTTAAATACCTCCATTTTTCCTCCAGGGCTTCCAGCCGCATTTTGACATAAGCCGCCTCCCCCTCCAGCCATTTATCGGGAATCCATTCTTTTGAAGCCACAAATCCGCCGTCCGGCACCGGATACCACTTCCGTAAGCTTCCCACCACATAATCTGCCTCCGCGCCGGCGCCGTCCAGATAATAGGATTGGGTCACATCCTCCATTATGCATATCCCCTGTGCCTTCCACCCCCGGAACAAAGGCCGCACCGCCTTCCATGTATCCACACCATAATATGGATGGATAAAGAGCAGCCCCGGCCTAACCTCATCTATCCGCCTGCACAATTCCTCCGCCCTTACCGCCAGCCTCTTATCTATATGGTAAAAATGAAGTTCCCACCCTGCCCGCACGAAAGGGATAAAAACGGAATCGCACATATACGCCGGCAAAAGGCACCGCTTAGGGATATCCTCCCTGTGCTCTTCCAGGCTTTTAAGGGCCAACGCTATCGCCTCCCTGCAGGAGGCCGTATAGACACAATATTCCTTCCCATACTTCCTTACCTCCGCCAGGGATAATTTCCCGCCGTCTTCTGCCCCTGCCGTTTCTGCAAGTGCCGGATTCACTTCATATATGCTCCCTATTTCCATACAATTCCTTACCTTCCCCGCGCTTTCCGCCATCTTCTGTATGCCCACAGTGCTTTATAATACAACATAAAAAGCAGCGTAGACTTCTGCTGCATCCGGATCAGTTTCCTTTCCTCCGCGTGGGTGCGTGCCAGATAATAGGGATTCTGCTCAAAATCCGGAAAGGTCTGCTTCATTTCTTTTCCCATTGCCTTCACAAAACCATATTTCGTCTTTCCCACGCCTGCCATATAAGTAAACAGCGTATTGATGTAAAACAGAAGCGTAAAACTATATTCCAGTTCCGGCACGTAATCTTCGTAATATCCGTGCCTTTTCGCCTCCCCCAGCATCAGCCGTCCCGCTTCCATACGGTCTTCGCATCTTTTTTCGGAAATCGTATGTACCGTGGACGTGTCATGCTGATAATAATAATATAGAGGTTCCTCTATATATTCAAAATGTTCCGCCAGCACCAGATAGGAATTGCCCAGGGCATTGTCTTCATAGAAAATATCTTCCGGGAACCAAAGCTTGTGTTCCAGAATCATAGAACGCCGGAAAATCTTTACCACCAGGCTGCCGCCGTCCAATATCAGGCTCCGCCGTCTCTCTTCATTCAAAATACCGCTCTGGCTGCGCTTATTGTTCGGGACCACCTGCCCTACCTTCATCGAATGCTCTTGCGTCAGGCTGTAATCGCATCCCGCCAGATCCGCCCCGGCCGCCTCTGCCCGGGCAACCAGCCGCTCATACATATCCTCCGCGATCCAGTCGTCACTGTCAATAAAACCTATCCAGTCGCCCTTTGCCAGCTTCAGCCCGATGTTCTTCGCCCCGCCCTGATGCCTGTTCACCTCCGAGTGGACTGCATGGAATTTATCCGGGTAACACTTCTCATAATTTTGTAATATCGACAGGGAATTGTCCGTAGAACAATCATCCACCGCTATTATTTCATAATCCTGTATCGTCTGGCGGACAAGGGAATCAAGACAGTATTCCAGCTTTCCGTCCGCCGCCATATTATAAACCGGAACAATAATACTAAGCTTCATGTTCCCTCCATTCCAGTTCCGCGTTAGGTGCAAAAATGTCCCACACAGGGAAGAATTTCCGGTCACATCCGTGCCCTGAAATCCTTCCGGACATTTTTCCTCCTAACGCTGTTTTCCAGTTCCGCGTTAGGTGCAAAAATGTCCCACACAGGGAAGAATTTCCGGTCA
>CANDKY010000014.1 GCA_947385425.1 uncultured Lachnospiraceae bacterium
GGGCAGTATTACGGTGTCGGCCGGCCTGGAAGACGGAAAGCTCCATATTTCCGTGGAAGACAATGGATGCGGTATTCCGCAGGAAGAGCTGCCGCTTGTTTTCCGGCGTTTCTATGTGGGGGAAAATAACAGGGAAAGAACGGGATTGGGGCTGTATATTGCCCGCGGCATTGTGGAGGAACTTGGAGGTGTGATTAGCGTTTATTCTGCGGTAGGGGAGGGAACAAAATTTGTTATGGAATTTCCCGTTTAGCTTCCGCCTGTGCAGAACCCGGAACGCCGGCTGCACAGGCGGGAAATAGCTGCATATGCTTTGTTTTGCACAGTTCCTTAATTCTCAAGCTCGGCTTTCGCATCTATGGCCCATTGTTCGATTTCGCCGCATACTTCCACCCATTCGTCAAAGGCGTCCTGCTCCAAAGTATCGTCGTTTTCCAGCACCTCGCCGCATTGGTTGAGCATATCGACCAGTGTGTTCATCTCATCGATATAATCGGCATAAGTTTCAGGGTCGGCGTTGATAATGGCGGCTAACTCGTTGATCGCGTCGCCGGCTCTGTTGTGGGCGTCGATGGCGGGCTGCTTATCCGGGCCGCCGCAGGCGATCAGGGAGAAGCATACTGTCATTGCCAATAAATAAGAAATTATTTTTTTCATTTTGGTTTAATCCTCCTGGTTTATGTATTGTGCCGTTATGCAGGTTACGGGAACAGTATAGCATTTTCTGCAAAGAGAGGGAGGGGCGCGCATGAATGCTACAGGAAACGGCATGAATCGACAGCAGGGCAAGAGGCCGGCCGCCGGTTTGCAAAACTTAAAGGGACAGGCGTAAAATAAACAGGCCGTTTTGGACGGAAAAAGAGTACATGCCGTTGTAATGTTCCACGATGGTACAGATACTGTGGACGCCGATCCCGTGTCCCGGCCTGGAGGCAGCCGGAACGCCATGGGAGAAAGGGACAGGTTCTTCACAGGAGTTGGAAACCTGTAAAAACATTTTTCCCTTTTTTTCATATGCGGAGACGTCAATTGAGCCGGGCAAGTCTTTTTCTGTCAGTTTCTGGCAGGCGTGCAGGGCATTTTCCAGGGCGTTGGACAATAGGACGCACCAGTCGTTTTCCTGCAGAGGAATGTCCTGCGGGATGGCTGCTTTGATGTTGATTGTGATACCGCAATTTTTGGCACGCCTGGAGAAAGCGGAGAAGATAAGGTTAGTGGTTTCATTTTCACAGAATACAATTACCTTTGCCGTTTCAACTTCCGAACAGACTTTCTGAATATATGCCTGTGCCTGTCCGAGCCGCTCATTTTCGATGCAGGACAGGAGATACTGCATATGGTGCCGCAGATCATGGCGGTATCGTCCCGATTTCTGGTGGGATTCCCGGAGAACTGCGATTTCCCTGACAGCCTGCGTCATCTGCAGGTGCAGGATGGCCTGTGTCTGTTCCATACGGACACGGATACGTTCATCTTCCGAGGTACGCAGCACAAACATTAAATAGGATACGCAGCATACGAAGGGCATAAATTCTACTGCGGCCGGGTTCCCTGTTAACAGCAGTTCCGGGCGGAACAAGGTCAGGTAGTCATACCCATAGTACAGCAGAGGAATAAGCCCGAACCGGCATTTTTCCATTGTTGTGTAATGGGAAAGGGAACGGACGGACGGCGCGATAAAACGCAGCAGGAGCCAAAGCAGCGGCAAGGTGAGGATAAGTTCGGCGGTATCCTGCATCAGCGCGCCGCCCGAAAGTATGGCTACGGCTATAAGCGCGATCCACTTTCGGAGCTGACAGCAAAGATATGCGGTCAGGACAGAAATCAGCGGCCAGAGGAATTCGCCGCTCAAAATGCAGAGGGAGACGGCCAGAGGGATATGTGTGATGAAAGGATAAAAGTGTCTGACAAAATATACGCCGGAAAAAAAGCGGATAATGCCCTGGAACAGCATAATGGCAGCTATGCTGCCTGCCATGGCCAGTTTCTTCCGCCGTGTCCAGCGGATGCCGCAGAATCCGGCGGACAATATCAGGCCGAAGATTCCCACAGAGGCAAGGTTTATGGTAGATACAATATTCATGATAGGAAGACCTGCTTTCTGCTAAATGCGTATTCCAGATAAAGTTTTTTATCTCGGAGCATTTCCCATGGGGAATGGGTATTTCCGCAAGGCTGTCCATGGCAATGGACTTATAGGAAATATTCCGTACATATTCCATATTAATCAGAAAGCAGAAAGGATCGGTGCGGCCGCAGGAAATTGCCATAGGGCGCCAGTTCACTGCACAAATTGTCGAGGCTCCCGGTGCTTTCCAGGACAGCCCCGTTTTCCATATGGAAAGAAAGTGTCCTTCCGATTATTTCACAGTATTCCAGTTTTTCCAGATCAATCCGGGAGATACCGTTTTTGCACTGCAGGATCAGGCTGCGGTGCCGGGATTTTTTGCAGTCGTCGATAACGGAATCCATCAGCCTGAAAAAGCTCTCCGTCCATATTGGCTTCATCTGGTAGAAAAATGTGCCGACCGTGTAGGACTGTACCGCAAATTCGGCGGAGGATGTTAGAAAAATTATCTTTACCGTATTGTCGTACTGCCGGATTTCCTTTGCGGCGCTGATTCCGTTTTCACCGGGCAGGATAATATCCAGGAACAGGACGTCAAAGCGCATCCCCTTTTCGATGTCGGAAAGCAGTTCCAACGGGCTTTGGAAGGCGGCATATGTAATATCCCTGTTGCGTCTGACGCGGTATTGGTCGAGCAGGACATTGAGTTCATTTAGTGTGGATATGTCATCGTCACAAAACGCTATCTTTATCATATGATCTTTTTCCTTTATTCGATTAGGAAATCTCCATGCCCGTATATGAGGCATCACCAGTGATGGAATTGGGGCAGGGAGACTTTTTTATAGTAAGCCAAGAGGTATAAGTTATTTCCATACAGTTCCTTATCTGGATGGAACGGTTAATATTCAATGTCATTAACTTAAGCTTCTCGGAGCACTGCAGACCACATATCTCATCCGGACGCGCTTCCGCTCACGGCAGACGCAACGGTACTAAGGCGCCAAAACACGGCGCCTAAGTGCCGGCGTCTTTCGATGGTCCGGATTGAGATATATGGTCTGCAGCACC
This sequence comes from uncultured Lachnospiraceae bacterium, assembly GCA_947385425.1. GTDB lineage: Bacteria > Bacillota > Clostridia > Lachnospirales > Lachnospiraceae > Kineothrix. The sequence goes on from CANDKY010000014.1 coordinate 3,140, forward strand.
CCGAAAAGCTTAAGTTAATGACATTGTTAATATTGGGAACATAAGGAGGCTGCTTGACATGGCAGGCGGGTATTCCCTATAATAAAAATGCTAAAGCGGTGAAAACCGTAATATTTTGGAACCATGGCGGAGGATCTGTATCGGGTGCGGCTTTTGACGAGCGGTACGGTTATGATTCGCTGACCCTGGATGAAATGTATACGGCTTTTTCCAGCGTATGGGAGCCGTCGGAGGAAAAACAGCCCCTGGAATTGATTGGCTTTGACACTTGCCTGATGGCGACGGTGGATGTGGCATATACTTTTTCCGATATAGCCCATTATCTTGTCGCTTCGGAGGAAACAGAGCCTGCCAATGGCTGGAACTATTCGCAATGGGCAGGGGCGCTGGCCGAGGACAGTTCGATGGACGGCGAGGCGCTCGGCAAAGTGATTTGCGATACATACTATGCCGGCTGTGAGGAGCACGGGACGCAGGATAATACCACGCTTTCCCTCACGGATCTTACAAAAATACAGCCTTTGCTGGACGCTTATGAGGTTTTCGGCATGGAGGCGCTGGCGGCGGCCTGCACGGATCCCGGCTTTTTTTCGCAGTTTGCACGGGCTGCTGTCCAGAGTGAGAACTATGGCGGCAACACGAAAGAGCAGGGATATACGGACATGGTGGATCTGGGGCATATGGCGCGGCAGAGCGCCGATATGCTGGAGTCCGCCAAAGACGTACTGGATGCGTTGGACGGGTGCGTCCTTTACCAGGTGGGCGGGGCGTACCGCGCAGAGGCGACGGGGCTTTCCTGTTATTATTCTTACAACGGCGATGTCGATGATTTTAACGGCTATGCGGGATTGGGTGCGAGTACGGCCTTTAAGTATTTTTATGCGTATGAGCTGACAGGAGAGCTGGATGATTCCGGCATGGAGTACATAGCCGATATGGATTTTGACACATTGCCGGAGGTGCGGAGCCTGGAAACGGCGGGCTGGGACGGTATGACGCTGGAGGTGGACGAAGCGGGGACTTCTTTCCTGGATTTAGGCCCGGAGGCATATGATATCCTGGCGGGTATTGGTTTTGTCTTATATTATGTGGATGAGGAGGATGACCTTATACTGCTGCTGGGGACGGATAACGATATGGATGCCGACTGGGAGAACGGTGTATTCTCTGACAACTTCAGGGGTGTCTGGGGAGGGATTGACGGAAATCTTGTTTACATGGAGCTTAGTTTTGAGGGAGATGATTACAATCTGTATTCGGTGCCGGTGCTTTTAAACGGCGAGGAATATCATTTACAGGTGGCATATGATTTTATTGCCGGAAGCTGGAGCATTTTGGGCGCGAGGCAGGGGATTGACGAGAATGGCATGACGGATAAGGAACTGCGGCTCCTGCAGGAAGGCGATGAGATCACTACGCTCTGGTATATGGCTTCCGCCTCCGGGGATGATGATTTTGAACCTTATATGGTTGATACGTTTGCCGTAACGGAGGGTACTGCCTTTGGGGAGCTGGAGCTGCCGGACGGGAGTTATTGTATGCTTTATGAAATGCGCGATGCCATGGATCATTATGCTTATTCGGATTAGGTCACGTTTGACTGCACCGGCGGTGAGATTTATACTACGGTATATGAATAATAGAAAGGAAGGAGTTTCTTATGGGACTTATCAAGGCAGGAATAGGGGCGTTAGGGGGAACCCTTGCCGACCAGTGGAAGGAATTTTTCTATTGTGAGGCAATGGGGAAGGACGTTATGGTTACAAAAGGAAAGAAACGTACCGGCCCGCGTTCTTCAAACACAAAGGGGAGTGACAATATTATTTCCAACGGCAGTGTGATAGCCGTGGCCGATGGCCAGTGCATGATGATTGTGGAGCAGGGGAAAGTCGTTGAAGTATGTGCGGAGCCCGGTGAGTTCCGGTATGATACTTCAACGGAGCCGAGCATTTTTGCGGGAAGCCTCGGGACGGGCATAAAGGATACTTTTAAGGCAATCGGAAAGCGTTTTACTTTCGGGGGCGACACGGGAAAAGATCAGAGGGTGTATTATTTTAATACGAAGGAACTGGTTGACAATAAATTCGGGACGCCGAACCCGATTCCGTTCCGGGTGGTGGATTCCAAAATCGGGCTGGATGTGGATGTATCTGTCCGCTGTTCCGGCGTTTACTCTTATAAGATTGCCGATCCGCTATTATTTTATACTTATGTCTGCGGCAATGTAGCCCAGGAGTATACACGGGAGGAACTGGACAGCCAGCTCAGGACGGAATTTATCAGTGCGCTTCAGCCCGCGTTCGGTAGGCTCTCCGATTTGGAGCTGCGCCCGAACCAGATTGTTTCCCACAACACGGAACTGGAGAACGCCATGAACCTTGCGCTGTCCAAGAAGTGGAGGGAACTGCGGGGGCTGAAGGTAGTCAGTGTTGCCTTGGGCTCCGTTACACTTCCTGAGGAAGATGCGGAAATGATCAAGCAGTTACAGCGCACTGCGGTTATGCAAAATCCCAATATGGCGGGGGCTGCCCTTGTGGGCGCCCAGGCGGATGCGATGAAGGCGGCCGCATCCAATACGTCAGGCGCGATGGCCGGTTTCATGGGGATGGGAATGGCAATGAACGCGGGCGGTATGAACGCGCAGAATCTCTTTGCCATGGGGCAGCAGCAACAGGCGCAGGCAGCGCAGCCCCGGGCATCCCAGGCTGAAGGGTGGACCTGTTCCTGCGGAGCAGTGAATAAGGGCCGGTTTTGCCAGGAATGCGGCGCAAAGAAGCCGGAGGGAGCGCTGCAGTACCGGTGCGATAAATGTGGATGGCAGCCGGAGGATCCTGCACATCCGCCGAAATTCTGCCCCGAATGCGGGGATCCTTTTGACGGGAAGGACAGGATATAAGGGAAATAGGAGGAATCAGATGGCAGCAATACAGGAGTACAAATGTCCGTGCTGCGGAGGTGCGATTACCTTTGACAGCACAATACAAAAAATGAAGTGTCCCTACTGTGATACGGAATTTGAGATGGAGACGCTGGCGGATTATGATAAGGAGCTGAGAAGCGAGCAGGCCGACGATATGAGCTGGAAGACCGATACAGGGGACGGATGGCGGGAAGGCGAGACGGAGGGGATGCGTTCTTATGTATGTAGATCCTGCGGCGGTGAAATTATGGGCGATGAAAATACTGCCGCTGCTTCCTGTCCGTTTTGCGGCAACCCGGTTGTCATGATGGGGCAGTTTACGGGTTCGCTGAGACCGGATTATGTGATCCCGTTCAAGCTGGATAAGCAGGCGGCAAAAGAGGCGTTAAAGAAGCATTATATGGGAAAACGCCTGCTGCCGAAGATCTTTAAGGATGAGAACCATATTGACGAAGTGAAGGGTGTGTATGTCCCTTTCTGGCTGTTTGACGCCGATGCCGATGCGGATATGCGTTATAAGGCGAGCAGAATCAGGTCATGGAGCGACAGCAATTATCATTATACCGAAACAAGTTATTATGCGGTGCGCAGAAGCGGGAGTATTGCATTTGAGAATGTGCCCGTTGACGGCTCCGGGAAGATGGCGGATGATTTGATGGAGTCGTTGGAGCCGTTTGATTTTTCTAAGGCAGTGGATTTCCAGACGGCATATCTGGCGGGTTATCTGGCGGACAAATATGACGTGGATGCGGAACAGAGCGTGGAGCGTGCGAATGAGCGCATAAGAAAGAGCACGGAGGATGCCATCGCCGCGACAGTGAGGGGATATACGGCGGTTGCGCGGGAGTCGGGAAGTATAAAGTTAAACAATGGCAAAGTAAAGTATGTGCTGTTCCCGGTATGGCTCCTCAATACCACATGGAATGGGCAGAAGTATCTTTTTGCCATGAATGGGCAGAGCGGGAAGATGGTAGGGGATCTGCCGCTGGATAAGGGGGCTTACCGGAAATGGCTGTTCGGGCTGACAGGGGCTATCGGCGCGGCGGTATATGCCGTACTTTATCTGGCCAGCTTATTGTAGGGAGGCGGGCAATGGGAAGGAAGAATAAGAAATTTACAGTGTTTTTTGCAATGTGCCTGTGCATGGCTTTTGTTATGGCGGCTGCGACGGCAGTTACGGCGGAGGCTGCAGGCGGTTTGGCCAGGTTGGTTGACCGGGCGGATCTGCTTTCTGACAGCGAGGAAGAAGAACTGTCGGGAGAACTGGACGAAATCAGTGAGCGGCAGCAGGTGGATATCGTAGTGGTTACGGTGGAGTCCCTGGAAGGGGCATCGGCTGCGGCGTATGCGGATGATTTTTTTGATTATAACGGTTATGGCTTCGGGACGGACAGGGATGGGATCCTCTTCCTTATCGGTATGGAGGAAAGGGACTGGTATATATCCACCTCCGGTTACGGGATAACGGCTGTCACTGACGCAGGGCTGGAATACATGTCTGAAAAATTCCTGCCTTATTTAAGCGACGGTGAATACGCGGAAGCTTTCCATATATTTGCCGTACAGTGTGATGATTACATAACACAGGCGAAGGCGGGCGCACCTTATGATATTGACAATGTCCCGACAGAGCCGTTTTCGCCTTTGGGAGCCCTTTTGATTGCTTTAACGGCAGGATTTGTTACGGCGCTGATTGCCACGGGGGTTATGCGGCACGGCCTCCGTTCGGTCCGCAGCCAGATTGCGGCGGACAGTTATATGAAACGAGACAGCCTGCGGATTACGAAGGATTATGAATTGTTCCTTTACCGGAATATTACCCGGACGGAGAGGGCGAAGGAAAGCAGCGCGCCACACAGCGGGGGAGGTTCGAGTACGCATACTTCATCCTCCGGGAGTACACATGGCGGCGGAGGCGGGAAATTCTGAAATTATGTATTACGCCTGTGCGGCTGGCGGCCCGTGCCGCGTGCTGCGGGAGATTGGCGAAACTATAGCATTTAGACCATAATCGGTTTAAGTGCTATTTTTGCCTTTACGTTCCATTCCGTCCGCGTTATAATCGAAAGGGGAAAAACGGGAAACGGCGGCAGGCGAAAAGGTATATTGCCGCGGAACCGGGTTCCATTTGTATATAAATGCATATTTTACTATATAGCAGGCTTTATCCGCTTTATTTTGTAAAAAAAGGAGATACTGTCTGGTAGGCAGCGCAGTGCGTTACATAGGGAGTGCCTTTGTGCGCTGTGCGGAACGTTTGGGAATAGGAAGAACGTTTTGGGATAGGAAGAAACAGGAATATGGAAAAACCGGAGGGATTGTGTATGAGAGTGGTAGTATTGGCCGGAGGGGTCAGCACGGAGAGGGATGTGTCTTTGAGTTCCGGCAGGATGATTTACGAGGCTTTGAAAAAAAACGGGCATCGGGCTATATTGCTGGATGTCTATTTGGGATACACGGGAGACGATGCGGAAACAATTTTTGACAGGGATGAGGACTGGGCGGCTGAAATCGGTGCGGTAGGAGAGGAAAATCCCGATATCGGTGCGGTGAAAGCCTTGCGTGCGGACGGGGACAGGAGTTTCTTCGGGCCGAATGTCATTCCGATCTGCCAGTCGGCCGATGTCGTATTCCTGGCTTTGCATGGGGAAAACGGGGAAAACGGCAAGATACAGGCATGTTTTGACCTGATGGGTATACGGTATACGGGGACGGATTATGTCAGTTCGGCGCTCTGTATGGATAAGGGGCTGGCAAAGGAGCTGTTTGACTATCACGGGATACCTACGCCGAAGGGGATACGTCTGGGCAAAGGGGATCTGGATCCGAAATCGGTACCTTTTCCCTGTGTGGTAAAAGCGTGCTGCGGGGGATCGAGCGTGGGAGTCGGCATTGCCCATAATGAGGAAGAATATGGGCTTGCGCTGGAAGAAGGTTTCCGCTATGATAAAGAGGTTATTATTGAACAATATATAAAAGGAAGGGAATTTTCTGTCGGGGTTATGGACGGAAAGGCATTGCCGGTGATTGAGATAGCGCCTTTATGCGGGTTTTACGACTATAAGAATAAGTACCAGGAGGGCAGTACGGTGGAAACCTGCCCGGCACAGATTTCCGAGAGGAAGACGAAGGAAATGCAGCATCTGGCAGAGCAGGTTTTCCGTGTGCTGCGTTTAAAGAATTATGCGAGGATGGATTTTATGATGAGCGAGGAGGAGGAGATTTTCTGCCTGGAAGCCAACACTCTGCCGGGAATGACGCCTACATCGCTTTTGCCCCAGGAGGCAGCGGCAGTGGGGATGGATTTTGGGGAATTGTGCGAGCAGATATTGAGGTCGGCGCTGGAGCGTGTCTGAATATGATGCTAGAGCGTGTTTGAAAAATCATTCCCACCATCTGCACGCGGTGTAACCGCTTCACCACTTTGCGCGATATTAAGACTAAATTAGTCTTGACCATTTGGTCTGCCAAATTCAGGTTACATAGCCCGCTATGCGCCCTTCATTTGGCAAAGCATAATTGCTTTTAATCTCCCACAAATTGTGACGCAAATCTGCCGGAAAGCATTTTTCAAATACGCTCTGGGGAGGAATGTTTCTGAGGAAGTTTTCGCAGGGAGGATTTTTTGAAGGGATCGGTGCCAAGGGAGATATTTTCCCGGACAGGAATGAAGGATTAGACGATATACCGTAAAAATGACGATTCACAGCATCATGTATAGGAAGGGCAGACGGGAAGGGGTAGGACAGGATGAAAAATCTCACATTGAGAAATATTGCGGCGGCCTGCGGAGGAATATGGTATTGCGGGGGGAAGCGGCAGGCGGTGGCCGAAAGCGGATATGGCGGTACGTGCGGGGACAGAGGGAATGCTGCGGAAGAGAAGAAAGCGGCAGGGGAAAAAGAAGTAGCCGGTGTAGTCCTGGATTCCCGCCAGGTGGAGGAAGGATATCTTTTTATTGCCACAAAGGGGAAGCAGACGGACGGGCACTCCTTTATTCCGCAGGTATTGCAGAAAGGCGCGGCGGGTGTGGTGTGCGAAAAGCTCCCTGAGAAGATGGAAGATGGGGAGAATTTTATACTAGTGGAGGATTCTTTTCAGGCACTGAAGGATATCGCAAAATTTTACAGGGAACAGTTGGCGGTTAAAGTAGTAGGGATTACCGGAAGCGTAGGAAAAACCAGCACAAAAGAATTCATCGCTTCCGTGCTTGCACAGGGGTATCAGGTATTGAAGACCGAGGGGAATTTTAACAATGAAGTGGGGCTTCCGCTGACAATATTAAAAATCCGGGACTGCCATCAGATTGCCGTAGTGGAAATGGGAATCAGCGATTTCGGGGAAATGCACCGTCTAAGTGAGATTGCAAAACCGGATGTCTGTGTCTTGACGAATATCGGCCAGTGCCATTTGGAAAACCTGAAGTCACGGCAAGGAATACTGAAGGCCAAAACGGAGATCTTTGACTTCATGGGGGAAGACGGCATTGTCTGCCTGAATGGTGACGATGATATGCTGGCCTCTGTGACGGAAGTGAAGGGAAGGAAGCCAATAACTTTCGGACGCGGGGAGAGCAATCGGATCCATGCGGGGGAAGTGGAGAACAGGGGGCTGTTTGGCAGCAGTGCCAGAATATATATAGGCGATAAGGAGTTTCATGCGGATATCCCTCTGCCGGGGGAGCATATGGTATACAATGCGCTGGCGGCGGCCTGCGTAGGAAACGTATTCGGGATAGGCGAAGAGGGAATATGCCGCGGGATAGCAAAGGTGGAAGCGGTGGGCGGCAGAAGCCATATTATACGGCTGGAGGATCGGGTAGTCATCGACGACTGCTATAATGCCAACCCGGTTTCCGTATGTGCAGCCATTGACCTTTTGGATACGGCGCTGACAAGGAAAGTAGCCGTTTTGGGAGATATGTTTGAACTGGGGGAAGGGGAAAAGGAAATGCATGCGAAAGTAGGGGCCTATGCGGTGGAAAAAGGGATTGATGTCCTTATCTGCATCGGCGGCCTGGCAGAGTATATGTATAAGGAAGCCGGGAAAACTGCGGAAAGGCTGGGAATGCCGGCAGAGAATATCCATTATTTCCCCGGAAAAGAAGATTTCCTGGAAATATGGCACGATGTGCTGAAAAAGGGAGATACCATACTGATTAAGGCGAGCCACGGCATGGAATTTTCCAAAATCGTGAAAGAAATTGCGGAGTGACGGTCGCGGAACTGGAACAAACAGCGACTGCCGCTCCGATGCCCAGGAGACAGCGCGGCCATGCATTAGGGACGCGATATCTTCTGCAAGGCGTGGCATCGGAGAGGAAGTCGCGGGACTGGAATAGGAGAAATTTTAATGGGCATGAAGAGGAACAGGGCGGGGGATAAGGCTGATTTATTTGACACGGTACGGGTGCAGGGAACGGAGATCTATTTGTTCCTGATGCTCGCGGTGTATCCCCTATTTATGGGAAAGGGGTATGGGGAGCTGATTTATAGAAAGTGGGCATTATTCCTGTATGCTTCCATGGCTTTCGTGCTGGTCAGTGCTGTGAGCGGGGCTGCGGCATTTGCCGGAAAGAGGAGGGGCAGCAAAGGACAGCAGCCGAAATGGAAATTCGGGGACGGGTGGATTGCTGCGGACTGGTTTGTTTTTGCATATATGCTCAGCGTTATTATATCCTTTGCCGGCGCGGTTGATCACAAGACTGCTTTTTGGGGAATAGATACATGGTATATGGGGATGGTGACGCAGATCTTGCTGGTGGGGATATATTTTGGGATTTCCAGGGGGTATAAAGAGTTAAAATACCTGGAATATCTGGCGGCGGCAGTAGTGATTATAGTAAACGGGATTATGATTCTGCAGCGCTTTGGCGTTAATGTGGCGCATCTCTATGACGGGTATGGGGAAGATGTAAGGCGTCTGTTTGTAACAACGCAGGGGCAGATAACATGGACCTCCAGCTATACCAACATACTTTTGGTGGCCGGGATGGGGATCTATTATCTGACGGAAAAGGGCCGTGAGAAAATCTTTCTGGGAATTTGCATCGGTTTCGGGTTCGGTGCAGGAATGCTCATAAATTGTGACAGCGGTATGATTGCGGTTGCCGCGGCGCTGATGGTGATGCTGTGGCTGGCGATAGGAAGCAGGGAAAGGCTTCTTGCATTGACGGAAATGGTAATGGGGATGCTGGCGGCGACTGCAGTTGTGGGTATTTTTGAGAGGGTATTTGCCGGCAGGATGGTTCCGATAGATGCGGTATATTTGAAAGCGGCGCAGAGCTGGGTTGTATATGTGCTGCTGGCGGCAGCGGCTGTTTTCTATTTCCTGGTTAAAAAGGGCAGGATCCCCTGGGATGAGAAAGCGCGGACGGTAAAGACATTAAGAGGGATTTATATTTTCGGTGTCTGTCTGGGAATTATCGGCATGGTTATCCTTTTTATCCTGCATTGGAAGGGGTATTTTGCCGGTTCGCCCACGGAGACTTATTTCCGTTTTGATTATGAGTGGGGGAAGGGGAGAGGATTTATCTGGCGGGTCGGCGCGTCGGTATTTGCGGATTATAATGTGTGGAGAAAACTGTTTGGCTGCGGGCCGGACTGTTTTATGGTTTATTCCTATGATTTAATGGGAGAGGCCATGACTGAATTCTGGCCGACCCTGACGATAACCAATGTACATAATGAATGGTTTAGCTCAGTGGTCAACTATGGGATTGTAGGGGGAGCCATATATCTGGGGATTTTCGTGTCGGCGGCATACAGGCTGCTTAAGTCGGCCATAGAGAAGAACGGCGCGGTAATGTTCGGCATGGGACTGGCTGTAATCGGCTATATGGCACATGATCTGCTTTGCTATCAGCAGATTATCGGCACGCCATTGATTTTTATGCTGATGGGAATCGGTGTGGCGAAAGCCAGGGAGAAGGGCAGCCTGCATTTAGGAACTGCAGAGCAGAAAAATAAGTGACACCTCCTGGCTTGTCTATTTCTCCGATTGCACAGGCTCAAAAGCCTCAGCGCAGCTCACTACGCTGAGGCTTTTGGGCAATTATGTACGCTCAGCGCTTTCTTTCCATACACAGCCCGTAGGTGCATTGAGCATTGTATGTAATTCATAATTTTGCACACTCGAAGAGATATCCTGTGCAATCTGTATCACTTATTTTTCTACAGTTCCTTTTTTTCGGGGCATCGCGCAAGCGGCTGTGTATATTTATACAAGCTCTTTATTTTTGAAATATGTTTCGCGGATAATCTGCTGTACGCGGGCACCCGCAAATTTCCGTTCCGCTTTGGGAAGCTCTGAAAGGAAGATGGGATCGCAATATTCGAGAATAACGTGTGCCCGGCGGATTTTCGGAAGATGGTCTTCGAAAATGGCGGCTGAGTTATTCAGGCACATCGGGACAATCGGGCAGCCGGATTTCTCCGCAATCTTGAAACTTCCTTCATGGAAAGGGAGGAATGTGTCCGGGACTCTGTTCCTGGTCCCTTCCGGGAAGATGCAGATGGAAATCCCCGCCTTTATCTTGTCTATTGCTTCCAGTATTGTCTTTAAGCCTTCTTTTATGTTGTCACGGTCTAAGAAGAGGCAGTGCAGGTTTTTCATCCAGTTCACAAGCAGCGGGTAACGCAGCATTTCTTTTTTGGCGATGTAGCCGGTGGGCCTGGGGACCCGTGTGTAGGTCAGCAGGATATCAAAATAACTGCGGTGGTTCCCTACATAAAGTACGGCAGTGTTTTTCGGGACTTTCTCTTCCCCAATGACGGTAAGCGATACGCCGGAGAACCATAAACATACGCGGAATGCCCAGTTGACAATAGCCAGGGAACTTCTGTTTTTCAGATCCATATTAAATTTTCCGATGATCCATTCCGCGATCAGCAGGGGTATGCTGAAAATGAGGAACAGGATGACAAATAGTGCCACACATGCAATTCGTATCATAAGCCAAGATCCTTTCAAATGAATTTTCAAACACGCTCCAGGGTGTTACACGCCCTGGATTCATTATAATATTAAAAGGGGCAAAATGCCACTATAATCTAAGATAAATTTGGTAAGAAAGGTATAATTGAACGGTACAGCCAATAAAATAGGTAGAAAAGGAAGAGGATACTGCGGCATGGGAAGAGGTTATGTTTTGCTTGGAATGGCCATGGCGGTTTTCATTTTCTGCCTGGCAGGGTGCGGTGTGGAGACAAAAGACGGAAATGAGAAAATAAAGGATTTGGAATTTACGGTTTTAGGGGAAGAGAATATACCGGAGGAACTGAAGCAGGTGATAGAGGAAAAGAAGGAAAAGGAATTTAAGCTCACTTATCAGGATGGGGATTTTTTGTATATATGTGTGGGGTACGGGAGGCAGGAAACAGGGGGATACAGTATTACGGTAAACGAATTGTATTTAACGGCAAATGCTATTTATGTAGATACGAACCTGATCGGCCCGGAACCGGAGAACCGGGAATTGTATCACGGACAGGAGAAGGACGGGGCTTCTTATCCTTATGTGGTGGTAAAGCTGGAATATTTGGATAAAGCTGTAGTTTTTGATTGAGTTTGTGTTTCGGATAAGATATACTGAAAAAATGGGGTGCACCGGCCGGAAAGTATTTTTCAAACACGTTCCGGGGAATGAATTTCCGGCAGGTTTCATTCCGGCCTGATGGAACAGGCGTAGGTTTGCAGAAAAAGATAAGAGATTGGAGAGGACAAATGTTTCTGATAAAGTCTGGATATGTGATAGATCCCAGGAGCGGGGTTGAGGGAGTCCGGGACATTCTGGCGGATCGGGGAAAGATTGTGAGGATAGCGGCGAAGATCCGGGAGGAGGATTTGGAAGGGGAAGAGGGCGGAAACTTCCGGTTGGCTGAGGAGGAAGGGAATAACCGTGGAAACATCAAGGCACCGGAAGCGGGAGGAAAGCTCCGGGTGTTTGACGCGGAAGGGATGGTTGTGGCACCGGGGCTGGTTGACGTACATGTGCATTTCCGGGATCCGGGATTTACGTATAAGGAGGATATTTTTACAGGAGCAAAAGCAGCGGCAAAGGGCGGTTTTACTACGGTGGTCCTGATGGCAAATACGAAGCCGCCGGCGGATAGCGCGGAGCGGTTAAGGTATGTGCTGGAGAGGGGGACGCAGACGGGAATCCATGTGCTGAGCTGCGGTAATATTACGGTAGGGATGAAGGGAGAGAAACTGACGGATATGGGAGCGCTCCGGGAGGCGGGAGCCGCCGGTTTTACGGACGACGGCATACCTTTGCTGAAGGAGGAGGTGGTGAGGGCGGCGATGGAAGAGGCGGCGCGGCTGGACAGGCCCCTGAGTTTCCATGAGGAAAATCCCGCGTTTATCCAAAACAACGGGGTAAACCGGGGCAAAGCTTCGGAGTATTACGGGATAGGCGGGTCGGACAGGCAGGCGGAGATCGATATGGTGAAACGGGATTTGGCATTGGCCGCGGGGACCGGTGCGGATATTTCCATACAGCATATCAGTACAAAAGAGGCAGTGGAGCTGGTGAGGGAAGCGAAACGGTCGAACCCCCATATCCATGCGGAGGCAACGCCACATCATTTTACCCTGACGGAGGAAGCGGTGATGGAACACGGGACGCTGGCGAAAATGAACCCGCCCCTCAGGGAAGAGGCGGATCGGCTGGCGATCATCAAGGGCCTGCAGGACGGGACGATAGATATGATAGCGACAGACCATGCGCCGCACAGCAAGGAGGAAAAGGAAAAACCCCTTACGGTGGCGCCCAGCGGGATCATTGGCCTGGAAACCGCATTATCGCTGGGTATCCGGGAACTGGTGGAAAAGGGATATCTGACAATGGGGGAATTGCTGGAACGGATGGCGTGGGGGCCGGCGAGGTTTTACCGTCTGGATGCCGGATATCTGGCAGAAGGAGGGCCGGCGGATATTGTAATCTTTAAAAGGGAAGAAAAATGGCTGGTTGACAGGTTTGAGTCAAAATCCGCTAATTCACCGTTTTGCGGGATGGAATTGCCGGGGACGGTGTATGCCACGGTTTGCGGCGGGAAAATCGTTTACCGGAAGACGGTGTAAGGGAAACGGAATATTTATCGGGCGGCAGTTAAGGAGCCCAAGAGGCGGATAGCCGCGGCCGGTTTTTAAACAGGAGAGGATGGATATGGGACAGAAGAAAACGGAAGCAAAGGTATTGTATCAGCAGGAAATTGCAGACGGGATATTTGATATGTGGATGGAGACGGATTTGGCGCAGACTGCTAAGGCCGGGCAATTTTTGTCCGTTTATCCGCGCAACGGAGGGACGCTGCTGCCCCGGCCGATCAGTATATGCGAGGCTGACAGGGAGGCCGGAAGGGTGCGTATCGTATACCGTGTGGCAGGGAAAGGGACAGCGGAACTGTCCGGATATCATGTAAACCGGAAGGTAAATGTGCTGGGAAATCTGGGGAACGGTTTTCCGCTGGATGCGGCGGAGGGCAAAAGGGTGTTTCTGACAGGCGGGGGGATCGGGATTCCGCCGATGCTGCAGCTTGCAAAGGATTTAAGGCAGGAGGGGAAAGCGGAAAGTGTGGCAGTTATCGTCGGCTACAGGGATCATCAGCTTTTCCTGAAGGAGGATTTGGAAAAGTATGCGCGGGTGTATGTGGCTACGGAAGACGGCAGTGCGGGTGTGAAAGGAAATGTAATGGATGCCATAGCGGAAAACGGGCTGGAGGCGGATGTGGTTATGGCCTGCGGCCCGATGCCTATGCTGCGGGCAATGAAACGGTATGCCCGGGAGAAAGGGATAGTTGCCTATATTTCGCTGGAAGAGAGAATGGCCTGCGGGGTAGGCGCATGCCTGGGGTGCGTGTGCCGGACAGTGGAGAAGGATGCCCATTCCCATGTGCATAATGCAAGGATTTGTACGGAGGGGCCTGTATTTTTGGCCAGCGATGTGGATATTTAGAGCTCCATCCGACCAGAGATCAAAAAACAGTAGTTGCAGGAATGGAATCAGGAGGAAAGAAATGAATACGAAAGTAAAGATAGCAGGCGTGGAGTTCAAAAATCCGGTGATGACAGCGTCAGGAACCTTCGGATCGGGGATGGAGTATTCTGAGTTTGTGGATTTGAACCGGCTGGGGGCAGTAGTGACAAAGGGAGTGGCCAATGTGCCATGGGAGGGCAACCCGACGCCGCGTATAGCGGAAACCTACGGCGGTATGCTGAATGCGATCGGTTTGCAGAACCCGGGAATTGATGTTTTCGTGGAAAGGGACATGCCTTTTCTGGAAAAATATGATACAAGGATTATAGTCAATGTGTGCGGAAAGACGGTGGAAGACTATCTGGAAGTGGTGGAGCGGCTGGGGGATACGAAGGCGGATATGCTGGAAATCAATGTGTCCTGCCCGAATGTAAAGGAAGGCGCCATTGCTTTTGGACAGAAAGCGGACAGCCTGTATGGGATTACGTCAGCCGTAAAGAAAAAGGCCAGGCAGCCTGTCATTATGAAACTCAGCCCGAATGTGACGGATATCGCGGAGATGGCGCGGGCGGCGGAAGCGGCGGGGGCGGATGCATTATCGATGATTAATACGCTGACAGGGATGAAGATTGATGTGCATAAGAGGAAGTTTGTGCTCGCGAACCGGACGGGAGGGCTTTCCGGGCCTGCGGTGAAACCGGTGGCGGTGCGCATGGTGTACCAGGCCGCGCAGGCGGTGAAAATCCCCATCATCGGCATGGGCGGGATTGCAAATGCGGAGGATGCTTTGGAATTCCTGCTGGCAGGCGCTACGGCTGTGGCGGTAGGGGCAATGAATTTTGTCAATCCTTATACTACGGTAGAGGTGGTGGATGGGATTGAGGAATATATGGAAAAGTATGGGATAGAGGATATCCGTTCCCTGATTGGCAGCGTAGAGTAAGGGGGCGCTTTACAAATGAAGGAGAATACCAGGGGAAAGATGTTAAAAAAAGCTTTTCGGGCGGCATTTCCTCACACGATACCGATTTTCGCAGGTTTTTTGTTTTTAGGGATAACCTATGGGATTTATATGAATGTTTCCGGTTTCAGCTTCTGGTATCCGATGCTTATGAGCCTGACGGTATTTGCAGGTTCCGTGGAGTTTGTAGCGGCGAATATGCTGCTTGGCGCATTCCATCCGCTGCAGGCTCTGGCTGTGACCTTGATGATTAATGCCCGTCATTTGTTTTACGGCATATCCATGCTGGATAAATACCGTGGGACGGGGCTTAAGAAGATTTACCTTATTTTCGGTATGTGCGACGAGAGTTTTTCCATCAATTATACGGCTAAGATACCGGAGGGCGTGGACAGGGGCTGGTTTATGTTTTTTGTGACATTGCTGAATCATTGTTACTGGTTTATGGGAGCTGCGCTGGGAGGTATTTTCGGTTCTTTTATCCGTTTTAACACGGAAGGGCTGGATTTTGTCATGACGGCGATGTTTGTGGTGATTTTTATGGAGCAGTGGATGAAGGGGGAGCATATGGGGCCTGACCATATCAGTTCGCTGATGGGAATCGGGCTGTCTGTTGTCTGCCTGGCTGTATTTGGGGCGGAGGGCTTTATGATACCGGCCATGGCTGCAATATTGGGAGGTTTGACCTTGCTGCGCAGGCCTTTGGGGAAAGGGGGCGGGCTGGTATGAAAATGACATTGGCACAGCAGTTGTTTACTATTGTTATGGTGGTATTGGGGACGATGCTTACCCGTTTCCTGCCGTTTCTTGTTTTTCCGGCGGGGAAGACCACACCCGGATATATCCAGTATCTGGGGAAAGTACTGCCGCCGGCAGTGTTCGGCCTTTTGGTGGTGTATTGCATGAAAAACGTAAATTGGCTGGGCGGAAGCCATGGGATTCCGGAATTGCTGTCCATTGCCGTGGTGGCAGGGCTGCATGTGTGGAAGCGGCAGATGCTGCTGTCTATTGCAGGGGGGACGGTTTGCTATATGTTGATTGTGCGGTTTGCATGATGGAGGAAGGGAAGCCGGTGTTTAAGGCTATGAAAAATGCAGCGGTATGGCAAAAAGGATAACCATACCTCTGCATTTTATTTTGGTACGAACCCGGGTAGAGGAAATACCTGCCGCAAAAACATTTCACGGGGCATATATTTTCCGCTCCTGAGTGTCTGCAATATTAATATTTTACGATCGCATAAACTCCTGCACCGCCTGTCGTATCAAAGGTTATGGTGTCAGGATTGGAATCAAGGTCTTTCAAAATGGTAGAAACACCGCCTTCGCGTACCCGTATGACAACATAAGTTTTGTCAGACTGTACGAAATTCTTAGGTATACC
This sequence comes from uncultured Lachnospiraceae bacterium, assembly GCA_947385425.1. Taxonomy (GTDB): domain Bacteria; phylum Bacillota; class Clostridia; order Lachnospirales; family Lachnospiraceae; genus Kineothrix. The sequence goes on from CANDKY010000014.1 coordinate 19,382, forward strand.
TAATACAATCCGGATTGCCTCACCGTCAGAAGAAAGGAGGTTGTATTTGCCGTTGCTCATTTTTCCGAGTTCAATATTAATTATCGGGCCAACGGTTGCTTTTAATGATTCAGCTGTTGAATCAATGGTTGCCTTTGCCAGGGAACTTTTTTTCGCATCAAAGTTATAGAATTTGTTATAAGGTTTTTCATTTCCTGACAAAGCGTAGTTTTTGGAAATATCGGCTATTGGTGTGGATACAATTGTCCCTCTGCAGCCTGTTGCAAGGTAAATGCCTTCTGTGCTTGACTTTACGCCGTTGACAACGCTGGTAACAGGGATAACAATGGATGGGGTTGCATTTGCGATTATATTATTGCTCTCCTGTGCGTTGTTGGAAGCGTTATCATCGCTGCTGCTGTCATTGTTATTATCGTTATTATTATCATTGTTATTGCCATCTGACGGTTTATTTCCCGAAGCAGTTCCATTGCCTTCGCCCGGTGTGCCGGAACCGACGTTGCTGCCGTCGCCTGGTGTGTTAGAACCGGTGTTGCCGTCATTGCCGCCAGTCGTGCCGGAACCGGTGTTGCTGCCGTCGCCTGGTGTGTTAGAACCAGTGTTGCTGTCATTGTTGCCCGGTGTGTTGGAGCCGGTGTTGCCGTCATTGCCGTCAGTCGTACCGGAACCGGTGTTGCTGCCGTCGTCTGGTGTGTTAGAACCAGTGCTGCTGTCATTGTCACCCGGTGTGTTGGAACCAGTGTTGCTGTCATTGTCACCTGGTGTGTTAGAACCAGTGTTTTCACCGTTACCAGGTTGGTTATCCGTGTTATTATCTCCGTCATTGCTATTTCCATCGGAGGTTACTTCCAATGTTGTAGTTGCGCTGGCATTCCCTACTGTTGCAGTAAGGGTAGTTGTGCCGGCTGCCAGTCCGGTAACCTTTCCGTCAGATACGGAAGCAATGGAAGAGTCCTCCACTGTCCAGTTTGGGTTGGTAACGATACCGGTAGGATTGCCGTTACCATACTGAACCCATGTGCTTTCGGATTTAACAGTGGCATTTACTTCCGGCAGATCTTTTGTGTTTCCAAGGGCAACCGTGGAATTGTCTTCGGTGGAAAGGGATAAGATATCGCTGTTTCTTGTTTCAACTTCTACTGTCTGTGTCCCGTCAGTTCCGGAATCGCCTGCGGAAGTAACGGTGCCCAGTTCCATAGCCCAGTAGTGTGTGCCGTTATAATAAACATGGCCCATCCCGATAGCGGTAAAGTTGCCGCTTAGCATATTCCTTCTATGTCCCTGCCCGCCATACTTATAGTTATCTTCGCGCCATCCTACAAATACTGCCTCTGCACTGGAATATCCCGCTGCAATATTTTCCCCGTAGGAATGGCCTGAATAACCGAATTCGTCAAAAGCCGTAAAGCAGCCTTGTCCATTTGCCCTTGTATGGCTGTAAGACAACGCAAGCTCCGCCGCACGTTTCATGGCAATCTTTTCCAGTGTCTCGTCATAAGTCAGTTCGTCTAACTGCCCTGTCAATTCCGTTTTTGAGGTATCGTCTTCATTCCAATACCATGCCTGATCCCCTTTACGGAATTCATTGACCATATCAGTCACAGCGCGGGCTTCCGCTTGTCCGTATTCTACAGTTAATTGAATATTGACTGTATTTTCGGCGGCGGCTACTTTCCAGGTGCCAGTACTGAAAATCAGTACCGGAACCAAAAGCAGGGTACTTACTTTTTTCATTATGGATTTCATTTTCCTCATCCTCCTATGCAATGCATTTTCTATTTAGCACTATAATTGTATTTTTCAGGTCTTGTCTTGTCAAGGGGGGAAATGCAATTTGTGCTACTGTGTTTTGATATGCTTTTCATCTCCCACAAATTGTGACGCACATCTGCCGGAAAGCATTTTTTGAACACGCTCTAAAGGATACACATTTTACTGCCGGGATAATTTAAGGCATAAACACATCCATTAATTCATACAATTACTGTAAGTACAGGTAATGGCAATGGATGGCGCGGAGGTGTTTTTGTGGAGTTAGTGAAAAAAAATATACATATGGATCGGCTCAAAGGCCAGGCGGCGACGCAGATCACTTTGGAAGATGATGTGAATATTTCGGATGCAAAACCGGATGCGGGAAGGCTGGTTTATGACAGGGGAAGCGTGACGGTGGAGGAAGTAAAAGTTACGGAAGATCATGTGACGGTGAAAGGGAAGATGCAGTTCCTTGTGATGTATCTGACGGAGGGGGAACATCCTTCCCCGGCATGCCTGGAAGGCAGCCTGCCTTTTGAGGAACAGCTTTATGCGGAGGGGGTGCAGAGCGGGGACAGTGTCAATGTAAAATGGAATCTGGAGGATTTGACCGTCGGGCTCATCAATTCCAGGAAGCTCAGTGTGCAGGCATTGATTTCACTGCGGATAACGGCGGAAATGATGTATGATGAGGAAACGGCAGTGGATCTGTACCATGAGGAGCCGGTGGAATACCGCAGGAAACCGCTGCGTATTGCACAGATGGCAGTGAAGAAGAGGGATATTTTCCGTATCAAAGAGGAAATGGAACTGGCCCAGAATTATGCGAATGTTTTTCAGATTATATGGCAGAGCATAGAGCCTACCAATGTGGAGTTCCGGGCGCAGGAGGGGAAAATATCCATACAGGGCGAGTTGAATGTGTTTTTCCTGTATGAGCCGGAGGCATCGGCGGAGGGGGAAGAGCAGGCTGTAAAGAGCTATGAGACAACAATCCCGTTTGGCGGGACGGTGGACTGCAGCGGCTGTGAAGACGGGATGGCAGTGGACATTGATTATATATTGGGCCATAAGGAAGTGGAAATACGGCCGGACTTCGACGGGGAACAGAGAGTTTTTGCCATGGAACTGGTGATGGATCTGGATATCGCCCTTTACGAAGAAGAGCGGCTGGACATTTTGTCCGGAGTATACGGCGTGGTCAAGGAAGTGGAGGCAGTCAGCAAACAGGCGCAGTTCAGGGGGATTTTCGCAAGGCCTTCGGGGAAAGTGAAAGTTGCGGAGCACCTGAAAGCCGGCGAGGCGGATGTTCCTATGGTGCAGCTTCTGCACAGTGAAGCGCAGATACAGATAGGGGAGGAAGAAATTGTAGAAAACGGTATCCATATACAGGGGACTCTGAATATCCAGTGCCTGTATCTTAGCAGCGATGAGAGGGCGCCCTACGGCTCCGTAAAGGGACAGATACCGTTCAGTTATGTGCTGGAAGTGCCGGGTATCAACAATAATTGCATTTTTAAGATACAGACAGGGCTGGAGCAGTTGGCGGCGGCTATGCTGGACAGCAGTGAACTGGATATAAAAGCGGTCATGGATTTCCGGGCGATTGTATTTGAACAGCGCAAAGAGGATATCGTGACGGATATCGTGGTGTCGGAACTGGATATGGATAAACTCAGCGGGCTGCCGGGGATTGTGATTTATATTGCGAAGGAGGGCGACAGTCTGTGGGATGTGGGGAAACGTTATTATGTGCCGATATCCCAGATTAAGGAAACCAATGATATGACTACGGATGAAATACGGCCGGGGGATAAGCTGCTGATCGTTAAAGGGTTAGCGTGAAAAGAAGCTCTAAGGCGTCAAAGGACGCCGCCTAAGAGCTTCTAGGATTTGCAATGCTACGCATGGCAAATCCGTTTCACGCGGAAAAACGCCGGGAAAGCGGCGTTTTTCCAGGTTTTTCATGGCCGGGTTTGTGCTGCTGCAGGGCGGCAGCATGCAAAAAAAGCAGGCAGAACCCCTCTGGGAATGGAACTGGCGTCTATGTTTTGAAAAATGCATGAGAAACGAGCTGTGAAAAAGTGTCCGGGTATCCTTGGATAGCCGGGCACTTTTGTTTTCGGAAAGTATTTCAACTATATCTTTATATTATATCGGCAGGCCATTTTACAATGTCTGTTACAGTTCACTGTCAATGTCATTAACTTAAGCTTTTCGGGGTGTTGCAGACCATATATCTCAATCCGGACCATTGAAAGACGCCGGCACTTAGGCGCCGTGTTTTGGCGCTACACTACATGTAATGTAGTGTTAGTACCGTTGCGTCTGCCGTGAGCGGAAGCGCGTCCGGATGAGATATGTGGTTTGCGGCACCCCGGGAAGCTTAAGTTAATGACATTGGTTCACTGTAACCGATGTTTAGAGAAAACAGGAAGAAAACCGGAAAGATGCTTCCCTTTTTCCGCCATATGGTATTATAATAAGGAAAGAAGGGTGAAAATAATGGTTTCATTAAGGGTGTGATTCGTTATGAACGTCCAGTGATATGGAGATTCCCGCGGTTTGGCGGGGACTGCAGTATTTGGCTGTCTGGCATAGCATGGGGAAGCATAACCGTCAGGAAGATGGAGGCGGTAATATGGAAAAGGAATTGTTCTTTCATATACTCGGGGTTGAAGAGACGAAAGAAGAGGAGGAAATCAGAAAGGCATACCTGGAAAAGCTGAAAGGGACGAACCCGGAGGATGATCCGGAGGGCTTTAAGAGGCTGCGGCAGGCTTACGAAGGGGCGCTGGCGTTTGCCGGGAATGAGGAAAACAGCAGCGGACAGGCTGTAGGGCCGGTCGATCTGTGGATGGAGAAGGTGGAAAGGCTGTATCGTGACTTGATGGATTGCCAGAAGCCCGGGCTGTGGGAGGAACTGTTTTCCGATCCGGTCTGTGAGGGGCTGGATACTTCGCTGGAAGCGAGGGAGCGCCTTTTGGATTTTCTGATGGAGAATAATTGTCTGCCTCATAAAATATGGGTGCTGCTTGACAATGTGTTTTGGCTGTTGGAAGATTATGAAGAACTGAGCGGGGAATATCCTTTGAATTTTCTCAGGCTGGTCAGGTATTATGTGGAAAATGAGGATTTTATGCCCTATGGCTTTTTCCGGTACAGGCAGGCGGCCGGGGAGGAGGATCGGAGAGGGAACAGAGGGGAAGCGGACAAAGATGCTTATATAGCTGCCTATCTGGATGTGAAACAGCAGACGGACAGGGGCGGGACCGAAGGTCTTCTGCAAAAGCTGGAGGACATGCAGGTTTATAATGTTTACCATCCGTATGAGGATGTAGAGCGGATGCGGCTGTTGGCGCAGTCGGGACGGGCAGAGGAAAGCCGGATATGGATGGAAAGGCTTTGCCGGGATTATCCGGGGGATACATACATTGAAACCCAGGCGGGGAATTTGTTGTGGAAGCTGGGGGAGAAAAAGGCGGCATATGAGAAGTGGAAGTCTGTATTGGGAGAGGGTACGGAACACTATGGGGCGAAGTACGGCGTTGTGCGGTATCTGGTGGAAAGGCAGGAATATGTTTCCGCGAGGGAAATGATTGTGGATTTGCTGGAATGGGATCCGTACAGTGAGGAACTTAACCGTTGGCTTCAAATGGCAAATGAGGATATGATTCAGGAAATGAGCGGGGAACCGGGGGCGGAAAACGCCGGTTTCCCGGTAGTAAACACCTGCCCGGAGGGGCTGCAGGAAGAGGAATGGAGGGAAAAGAACTTCAGGCTTGGGTGGTGCCTCTTCCAGAACGGGCATTTGGAAGAACTGGAGAAATTTATGGCAGGGATGCCGGAGGAATGGAAGGGGTCCCCTGCTTATAATCATCTGTATGGGAGGTATTTACACTATAGGGAACGGTATGAAGAGGCAATTCCGTATCTGGAGAAGTGGCTCGGATGGATCGGGACGGCCCCGGAGGATGGGACAGGGCAGAGGCGGCATATTTCGCAGGTATGCAGGGCAAACCTGAGCATAGGGGGCTGTTATGCGCAGCTTGGCAGGCTCGGTGAGGCGGACGGTTATATCCGGAAAGCAATCAGGGAAACCAATGATGAAAATGCGAAAATGGAATACCGCCAGTACTATGCGTCCGTTTTGCTGAGGAAGGAAGAGTGTGAGAAAGCGGCGGAGGTCTGTAATGAGATTCTGCGGGAAGACGACGGATATTATCCGGCGTATATTATCCGTCAGGAAGCTTATTACAAGCTGGGGCGTGCACAGGAGGTCATTGACGATTACTATCGGGCCGTGGAGATATATGCCGGATTCTGCCAGCCGTATTTGTTCGCGGCGGAAGTTTTCCTGGATTACGGGCAATATGAGGATGCCATGGGGATATTGAAGCAGGCCGGTGAAAACCAGGTCGAGTTTACCGCGAAAATGAGGCTTTGTGAAATACGGCTGCTGCGCGGTATGGCAAAGAACAGGGGCGACAGGAGGGAAATAAGGAAACGGCTGGATAAACTGCAGAAGGAGCTGGAGGAAGGGGCGGCCAGTGATCTGGAGGATAAGTCGGAGCTGGAATTTGAACAGGGGATGCTGTGGTGGGAGGACGGGAAGCGGAAAGAAGCGTTGGCCTGTATAGAACGGGCGATAGAACAGAATCCGGAGCGGCCCCAGTACAGGCTGGCCTGCGGGGATTTGTGCTGGGAGATGCGGAAATATGAGAAGGCCCTTGGAAAGTATAAGGCGGCCGAGGCCGATTATGCCGGCAGTGCGGGTTTTTATTATAGAAGGGGGCTGCATTACGGGGAACGCGGCAACGTAAAGTCGGCGATACGCGATCTGGAAAAGGTAATGGAACTGCAGGACGGGTATCAGGACACCTGCGAACGGCTGGCCGATTATTACTATACATTATATCAAAAGGAATACAGGAGAAGGGATTACGCGAAAGCGCTGCAGCTTATCAGCAGGCAGATGGGCGGAAAAGGGGAGGAGAAGGATAAAGATTTTTTTATGCGCCGCGGGCTTATGTATATGGAAGCGCTGGAACCGGAAACGGCTATTCCCGATTTTGAGAAGGCGATGGAATATGCGCCGGAGGACTGGAAGATACGCAACAGCCTGGGATGCTGCTATAAGTATATGGGCGAATATAAGAGGGCGATGGAGTACTTTGAACAGGCGCTCAGGCGTACGGACAGGAAAAGGGAATCGGTTCCTTATAGCAACATGGCTGAGTGCTGTGAGGCGTTAGGGGAGTATGGGAACGCGATCCGCTATTACAAAGATGCGGTGAAAGCCTGCCGGAGAAAGGTGCTGTGGTCAGACGACAATGCATATATCCAGGCTATGAGGGACAAGATAGAAGGTTTCATGAATAAGATAGGGGATCTGTCCTGCTATCGGGGGGATTATCTGAGGGCATTTTGGGATTATTCCTATTACGGCATAGGGGCGAACGCCGAGAGACTATGGCTGGCGCTGGGGCTGGACAGGCTGTGTATATTGGGATATAAAAGCAAGATCCTGTTTGCCGGAAAAGAGGAGAAGGCGATGCGGCAGAAAAAACTCGGCATGCTTTATCTGTGTGATATGGCGGAATATGCAAAGGCGGCCGAATGTTTCAGGAAAGCCGCGTCCGGTGAGAAGGAGCCGATGGAATTATCGGAATATGAATGCTGTATGGCGATTGCTTACTACATGATGGGGCGGTATGAGGAAGCGAAGCGGCATGGGGAGGCGGCATTTTTCCATTTTTACAGATCCGGGCAGGGGACAGTGGCGGATTATCTGGAATATAAACCGTTGATGCCGGAACGGCTGGGAAGGATTGGCTGGATGCTGCTTTGCGTAGGGCGGATGGAGGATGCGAAGACGCATTTCCGGGCGATAGACAAGGCAGGCCGGTGCAAATTCTGTACCCACAGGGAATGTTATAAAGGGAGGCTGTTCATGGGGTATCTGTATGAAAGCCATGGAAAGATGGAGCAGGCAAGAGAAGAGTTCAGGGCTGCGCTGCTGCTCAATCCAAACAGTGTGCAGTGCCGCCGGGCACTGAAGAGAGCGGAAAAGAAGCCGGGGTGAGAAGCGGAAACGGAATAAAGCCGGGATCGGGAGGTCATATATGATTATAGGTATAGATTTGGGAACTACGAACAGTCTTGCAGCATACTTTACGGAGGACGGCCCCAGGATTATTCCTAACCGTCTGGGGAAAAGGCTGACTCCGTCGGTAGTCAGCGTGGATGAGGAAGGGCAGGTTTACGTGGGGGATTTGGCGGTGGAAAGAGGGCTGCTCTATCCGGGAAGCACGGCAAGCGTGTTCAAAAGGGATATGGGAAGCCAGAAGAAATATACGCTGCTGCAGAAGGCTTTTACGGCAGAAGAGTTGTCGTCTTTCGTGCTGCGTGCACTGAAAGAGGATGCGGAGGAATACCTGGGGGAAGAAGTGGCGGAAGCGGTAATCAGCGTCCCTGCCTATTTTAACGATGCCAGACGGCGTGCCACGAAACGGGCAGGGGAACTGGCGGGGCTTAAGGTGGAGCGCATTATCAGCGAACCTACGGCAGCGGCGATTGCATACGGCCTTTATCAGAACAGGGAGCATTCCCGTTTCCTTGTATTTGATCTGGGCGGCGGGACGTTTGATGTGTCTATTCTGGAATTATATGAAACAATCCTGGAAGTAAGGGCTGTGGCCGGGGACAATTTCCTGGGCGGGGAGGATTTTACTGCCATCCTGGAAGATATGTTCTATGAAAAGTTCCCGCAGTTTGACAGGCTGTCGCTGGATGAGAAGACAAGGCGGCATATCCATAAACAGGCGGAAATCTGTAAGCTTGGTTTTTCGCAGGGCAAGGTGTCGGAAATGCATTGTAAGATTGGGGAGGAGGAGTTCGGTTTTAAGGCGGATTTGTCCGATTACGAGGATGCGTGCGAGGAGCTGTTTGACAAAATACGCCAGCCTGTGAAGCGGAGCCTGTCCGATGCCCATATCCGGCTCTCGGATATTGACAAGGTGGTATTGGTAGGAGGGGCGACAAAGAGCCCGGTGGTAAGAAGGTTTGTAAGCCGTCTGTTCCGTATGCTGCCGGATACGAATATTAATCCCGATGAAGCGGTTGCGCTGGGCACGGCGATCCAGGGGGCAATGAAGGAGCGGCGGGATGCCATAAAGGAAGTGATTCTCACAGATGTCTGCCCGTTTACTTTGGGGACCGAAGTGGTGCGGGAGTGGGAAAGGGGATATTTTGAAAACGGGGTTTTCTGCCCGATCATTGACAGGAATACGGTAATTCCTGCCAGCAGGACGGAACGGCTGTATACGGTAAAGGACAATCAGGATAAAATACGCGTGAAAGTCCTGCAGGGAGAGAGCCGTTTTGCGGCTAATAATCTGCTGCTGGGGGAACTGATGATCGATATCCCGTCGGGGAAAGCCGGGGAAGAATCCGTGGATGTGACTTATACGTATGATATTAATTCCATTCTGGAGGTGGAAGTGAAAGTGGTTTCCACGCAGAAACTGGTAAAGGAGGTATTTGTCGGAAGGGATGTGGATATGACGGAACAGGAGATACAGGAACGGCTGGAGACATTGTCTTATCTGAAAATCCATCCAAGGGACAGGGAGGAAAACAAGTATCTTCTCCTGCGCGGTGAAAGGATCTATGAAGAGAGCCTGGGCGATCGGCGTATCATGGTGGAGGCGGCGCTCCATAAATATGAGCAGGCGCTGGATACTTACGATATGGGAGAGATTGAAAAGGCGAAAGAAGAGTTTAAGAAAGTGCTGGAAGAACTGGATGAGTTTTGAAAGTTCCCGCCTGTAAGATCGGCGCAAAAGGCGCCCGGTATTTACCGGACGCCTTTTGCGTATAAAAAATTATTCGAGATCCGTTTCAACGGTTTTGCCGGCCTGTTCTGCCAGTTTGTCAAATTTTTCCATAACGGCATCATAAGTCTGCTGGCTGAGATCCGGCAGTTTGCTGCCCCATGTGCCTGTAGCCTGCTTAAAGCCTTTCTCAAAAGCGGAACGCATTTTTTCGATCTGATCCGGATCGCCGCCTGTCAGAGCGGTTGCGAAATCAATGATGCGGCTGGAGGTCTGCTCAACGCCCCAGTACCCGTCTTCGGCGATATCCTTCTGTGCCTGGGCTTTGGTAGCAGCGTCTACGGTGAAATCGCCGCCTGCAAGGAAGCTCCAGATGCTGTCTGCCTGTCCCAGTGTCTTCCCCTGTTTTGAAATCATCTGTTCTACAAGGCTCTTTAACTGGGAGGTACGCGCTTCGGCATCTGCTTTCATCTTGTCAACTAATGCTGTATTTTGCTTATATGTTTTTTTTGTAGTGTCTGCAGTATTCTTGGAAGGCTCATAAACAACGCCGGTGGAATCCGATTGTTTGTTATCGGTATCGGCTGTCTCTGGCTTCCTGTCTGTTTTTGCAGATGTAGTGTTATATGTGCCGTATAAATCGGCGGTACTGTTAGTACCTGTAAGTCCGTTTACGCCCATCGTTTCACCCTCCTTGGAATGTGTAAATCTGTTTCCTGGTTACAGGTGAGGAAAATATCCCCATCTTTCTTTATATATCGGCAGCGGGCGGGCGAAGGATAATAGCGGAAAGAAAAATTTGTTATATCTTCGGGCATTGACGAAATATATGGGATTGTATATAATAAAAAAAATTCATGTATACAAAATGCAGGCGAGGTACAATATGGACACAGGGAACAGGAATACTCTTGTAAGGAAAGCTTATGCGAAGATTAATCTGGGCCTGGATGTTTTAAGGCGCAGGGAGGACGGATATCATGAGGTAAAGATGGTTATGCAGTCGGTTGGCCTGTATGATACCCTTATTTTTTCGAAGGAGGAAAGAGGGGCCGGGATTTTAGTGGTTACGGATAAAGCGGAGCTTCCGGGGGATGAAAATAATCTGATTTACAAAGCGGCTAAGCTGCTGGCGGAGACGTACGAGATAGAGGAAGGGATAAAGGTGGAGCTGCGGAAGCGGATTCCCATGGCAGCAGGGATGGCCGGCGGGAGTACGGATGCGGCTGCGGTTTTCCATGGGATGAAGGAACTGTTCGGGCTGGGGATAACGGAAGAAGAGATGTGCCGTATGGCGGTGAAAATCGGTGCGGATGTGCCGTATTGCATACAGGGGGGGACTATGCTGGCGGAGGGGATCGGGGAAAAGCTGACAAGGCTGCCGGATATGCCGGAGTGTTTCCTTTTGCTGGCGAAGCCGGATATTGATGTGTCGAGCAGATACGTTTATGAACACCTTCATGCAGACCGGCTGGCTTTTCACCCGGATATAGACGGCATGTGCAGGGCGATAGAGGACGGGGATCTGGCAGGTATTGCCCAGAGGATGGGAAATGTGCTGGAAACCGTTACCGTAAAGGAGTATCCTGTAGTGGGGGAAATCAAGGAGCTTATGAAAAGGAAAGGCGCGGCAAATGCGCTGATGAGCGGGAGCGGCCCGACGGTATTCGGCATATTTGAAACGGAAGAAGCGGCGGAGGATGCCTTGCGGTCATTGGAAAGGAAAGGGCTGGCAAAGCAGTTATCTGTAGCGGCTCCGGTAAACAGGGCGGAAGTGGCGCCGGGGTTATGACAGTGGTTCACAGAGGGATGGAGTGGTAATAAATGGGTGCAGAAAGTATGCAGGTAAAGGTGGATGAGTTTTTGCCTTTGCGGGATGTGGTTTTTAATACTTTGCGAAAAGCGATACTGACCGGGGAGTTAAAGCCCGGTGAGCGCCTGATGGAACTCCATCTGGCGAACCGGCTGGGGGTGAGCCGCACACCGATACGGGAGGCTATCCGCAAACTGGAACTGGAAGGGCTGGTGACGATGCTCCCCAGGCGCGGAGCAGAAGTGGCGCAGATAACGGAAAAGAGCCTGAAAGATGTGCTGGAAGTGCGTCGGGCATTGGATGCTTTGTGCGCGGAACTGGCCTGCGGGCGGATTACGGAAGCGGAAGAGGCAAAGCTTGCCGCGGCCTGTGAGAAATTCGCGCAGGCGACGAAAACAAAAGACGCCACAGTGATTGCCATGGCGGATGTGGCATTGCATGACATTATTGTAGCGGCTACCGGAAACCAGAGGCTGGTACAGTTAGTGAATAATCTGGCGGAGCAGATGTACCGCTACCGGTTTGAATATATAAAGGATGAAAGCCAGCATGAACGGCTGATAGAAGAGCATAGAATGATATATGAGAGTATTGTAAAAAAGGACAGGGCGGCTGCGGCGGAGGCGGCAAGGATCCACATTGATAATCAGGAAAAATCAATTATGCGGCAGATACAGTTGGATAATCGGCAGGACAGTATAAAACGGTGAAATCCGGCAATACTTTTCCTATAAATTACTTTTGGTGATAGGAGAAGCCGGATGAGGAAATTATGGGAAACGGGGATATTACTGTTTGCAGTTGCGGGATTTTGGGGTATGATATATCCGGATCTCTGCTTTATATCGGATGTCTGCCAGGTGGAAACCGCAAAAACAGCAGAGGCCGGAGGGCAGGAGGAAGAGGGGAAGCAGGAGGAAAAACGGTCCGGCGGGGAAAGCGCGGACGCAGATGCACAGACTCCGGAAAGCAGGGCCGGAGAGGGCGGGGGAGCAGGGGCAGATATATATACGCGTCTGTGCGAGGCGGAACCGGGACAGATCCGGGTAAAAAGTAAATTGCTGGAAATATTTTTGCAATAACGGAAAGTAAGGGAAGATATCATGTCGTTGATAAGGGAAAAGGAAGTAAGGAGCGAAGCCCCGGTCGGTGTATTTGATTCCGGGGTGGGAGGACTGACTGTTGCGAGGGAGATCATGCGGCAGATCCCGAATGAGAAAATCGTTTATTTTGGTGATACGGCAAGGGTTCCTTATGGGAGCAAATCAAAGGAGACGATAACGAAATTTTCAAGGCAAATTGTCCATTTCCTGCAGGAACAGCATGTGAAAGCGATCGTGGTAGCCTGTAATACGGCCAGCGCGTATGCATTGGAAGAAATAGAAAAAGAGATTGACATTCCGATTATCGGTGTGGTAAAGCCCGGTGCAAAGACGGCCGTGGAGGCGACAAGGAATGGAAGGATAGGGGTTATCGGTACGGAAGGGACCATAGGGAGTGATATTTATACTACATATATCAGGGAAATGAAGCCGGATATTTCAGTGCAGGGTAAAGCATGCCCGCTCCTTGTCCCTCTGATCGAAGAAGGCTTGTGGAAGGATCCGGTGACGGATGAGATTGCTACCCGGTATTTAAGCGGCCTGATAGACAGCGATATTGATACGCTGATACTGGGGTGTACCCATTACCCGCTGATACGTTCTACGGTGGGGAAGATTATGGGGGAGAAGGTGACGCTGGTGAACCCGGCCTATGAAACGGCGCGGGAATTGAAAGATCTTCTGGTGGAAGAGGAATTGTTAAATGGGAAGGAGCAGGAGCTTGGGGGGGACCGATACCGTTTTTATGTCAGTGATATGGCGGATAAGTTCCAGATATTTGCAAATTCCATATTAAAATACGGGATTCTTTCAGCGCGGAAGATCAACATAGAAAACTTTTAGATGGCGGCAAAAGCCGGTATGACGGTACATTTTATGAGGAAAGGCGGTTATGATATGACGAAAGAGGTTTTATTGTCCCTGCGTGGCCTGCAGTTTGACATGGTTTCGGCGGATGGGGATAAGATAGAGACGATAGTGCCCGCAGAATATTACAAACGCAATGACAGCCATTATGTTGTATATGATGAGGCGGTGGAGGGATTTGAGGAGGGTACGAAGAACATATTGAAGTTTAAGAATCATTCTCTGGATCTGATGAAAAAGGGCCTGGTAAATGTACATATGATTTTTGAAGAGAACCGGAAAAATATGACTAATTACTCCACGCCTTACGGGGATATTCTGATCGGTATTGATGCTAGAAGCGTGAATTATAAGGAGGAAGAAAACAGGATTGTGGTGGATGTGGATTATGCGCTGGAAGTGAATTATGAGCATTTTGCGGATTGCAGCATCAAGGTGGATATCCGTGCCCAGGGCGGGGAAGGGTTTTCGCTGCAGTAAGGAATTGTAAATAAGTAACTACTGATATTGCTTGTCTTTTTCTCCGGCATCAAGTTACTACGTAACTGCTCAAAAATCAGTTACATAGCCCAAAAAAGGGATTGCCAGTCCTTAGGATGGAGGCAATCCCTTTTTGATCCATACTTTTTGTCCCGTAAATGTTTACCAGGAAAATCATGCTGCTATTTGAGCGGCTTTGCGCCGGCTTTTTCCTGCGCTTTTTCCAGGGCCTGCCTGAAACGGCTCTTTTTCTTCTGGGGCGCTGCAAGCGGTTTGCCGCGGAGCCCTTTTACATCCGTGATATATATGCCGCTGACAGTTGCTTTGACTTCCTTTTTGACAGGGATTAAATCAAAAATCTTTTCGTCGCTGACAAGAGTCATGATCTGCGGCCCGACCTTTGCCTTTACAACAGGGAGTTTGGAACCGCGCAGAAGCTTCGGTGTCTGTGCGACGACTGCCTGCGGGAGGCCGGAATCTTTTATCTTCATGCGTTTCTTGTCGATAATCAGCATCGAAACCGTTTGTTTCATCGCATCTATCTGTTCCTGCTGTTCTGCCTGCTTTTTCTGGGCTTTCCTGCCGAGGAAATAAAGTGCGGCAATGGCTATGGCCAATACGGCCAGAGTTACTATTAATACAATTGCTCCTGTACTCACATCGTACCTCCCGTTTCCTGTTTTATACAGATAATTTTAGCATTGTTTTGGGATTTAAGCAAGGGGGATGATGTATGTTGAAGAAAAAAGGGGAATGATATATAATGGGAAAAGCGGAAGTGTTTGAAGCGGGAGCGGGGTTAAGGGAAGATGGCCATGGTATGGGAGGAACTGCAGGTATGGACTGAATTTGTATTCAGCCACTTGATGATTATTAATTTGGTATTGGCGGTTATTATTATTTTTTTCCAGAGGAAGGAACCGCAGTCAGTTTGGACGTGGCTTCTGCTGCTGTATTTTATTCCTATTTTAGGGTTTATTTTTTATCTGCTTCTGGGGACGGATATGCATAAGAAGCGGATGTTCCGTATTAAGGAAATCGAGGATAATATAAATGAGGCGATACGGAAGCAGGAATACTGGCTGCAGAGCAGGGAGTGGGGAGGTAAAAGCCCGGAGATCGAGGAGTATTCGGATCTGGTCATGTATAATCTGGGCGTGTCGGGGGCGGTGCTGACAAATGATAATGATGTCACGGTGTTTACGGACGGGAATGAGAAGTTTGACGCTTTGATCGCGGATATGGAGCAGGCTAAGGAGTATATCCATGCCCAGTATTATATTATTAAGAATGATGTGTTGTTCCAGAGGATCAAGGAGGTGCTGGTCAGGAAGGCGGCGCAAGGGGTGGAAATCCGCATCCTCTATGATGGCATGGGCGGGCGGTTTGTAAAAAAGAGCTGCTGGAAGGAACTCAACAGCCACGGGATCAAAACTTCCGAGTTTTTCCCGGCCTGGCTGCGGAGGCTGCATCTGAGGATTAATTACCGCAACCATCGCAAGATTGTGGTGATTGACGGGAAGATTGGATATGTCGGCGGTTTCAATATCGGGAAGGAATATATCGGGCTGGAAGAAAGGTTTGGGTATTGGAGGGATACCCATCTGCGCATTACCGGTTCGGCCGTGGCCTCTTTGGGGCTGCGGTTTGCGCTGGACTGGAATTATGCCTCGAAGGAAAATCTGTTCCTGTCGGATAAATTTATGTATCATGGGGCTGTGGTGTCAAAGCAGCATTGCGATGTGCAGATTGTTTCCAGCGGGCCGGATTCCAGGTACTGCAATATCAGGGATAACTATCTGCGGATGATCGGGAAGGCGAAGAAGTGCATTTATATCCAAACACCTTATTTTATTCCGGATGAGGCGATTTTGTCAGCTTTGATGATTGCCGTGCATTCCGGGATTGATGTGAATGTGATGATTCCCTGCAAGCCGGATCACCCGTTCGTGTACTGGGCAACTTACTCTTATATCGGTGATTTGGTTATGGAAGGGGCCAAATGTTATACGTACAACAATGGTTTCCTCCATGCGAAGGGGATGGTGGTCGATGACAAAGTGTTTTGCTACGGGACTGCGAATATGGATATCCGCAGTTTCGCCCTGAATTTCGAAGTCAATGCGGTGGTATATAATGAAGAAATGGCACGGAAAATGCGGGGGATTTTTGAGGAGGACTTAAAAGTCTCCAGGCAGATTACAAAGAATGTCTATATGGGCAGATCCCTGCTGATACGCTTCAAAGAGCAGGTATGCCGGCTTTTATCACCGCTTTTATAGGGGGGACGGAACTGGAAACAGCATTTATATGGCACTTTGCATATGGATGCGGAACTGGAAAACAGCATCCATCTGCAAAGTGCCGCAGAGAGATAATTGCCCATGTATTAGGGGCAACTATCTCTCTGCGGGATATGGGCACTTTGCATATGGATGCGGTACTGGAATAGGATCTTTTTATGGCAGATAAGATAGTGGTAGTGGATGACGAGCCGGAAATTGCGGATTTGATTGAGTTATATTTGAGAAATGAGAATTATGAGGTATACAAATTTTATTCGGGAAGCAAAGCGCTTGGTTTCTTTCAGGAGAATGAACCGGATCTTGCCATCCTGGATATTATGCTGCCGGACATTAACGGGTTTGCGCTGTGCAAACAGATCCGGGAGCGGTATACGTATCCTATTATTATGCTGACGGCAAAGGATGAGGAGATAGATAAGATCACGGGGCTGTCGCTGGGGGCGGATGATTATATCACCAAGCCTTTCCGCCCGTTGGAGATGGTAGCCAGGGTAAAGGCGCAGCTTCGCAGGTATAAAAGGTATAATCATCCGCAGGCAGCGGAAGTGCCGGACTCTGTCATTGAGTATTCCGGGCTGGTTATGGACGTAAGGACACATGAGTGCCTGTTGGACGAAAAGGCGCTCACCCTTACCCCTACGGAATTTGAGATACTGAGGATCCTTCTGGAGCATAAGGGGGAAGTGGTGAGTGCGGAACGGTTGTTCCATGAGATATGGAAGGACGAGTATTACAGCAAAAGCAATAATACGATTACGGTACATATCCGTCATCTGCGGGAGAAAATGGCGGATACGATAGAAAATCCGAAGTATATCAGGACAATATGGGGAGTGGGGTACAAAATTGGAGGATAAGGTAAGAGGTGCATTTAAAGCGGATTATACGCAGTTGAAGACAAAGCTGTTTATACAGCTTGTGGGGATAATGGTAATGGCTTTTGTTATCATTATCGCTCTGTATAAGGTGGTCTGGAGCAACCGGGGGGCGGATTGGACGGTTTCCGTTTTCCAGCGTCTCTTTATGATGGATTATGAAAGGGCTGTGAGTTTGTACCACAGGATTTTCCGCGGGAATATGGAAACGATATGGATGCTTGCCGTTTTCACTGTTTTTTTCGTATTGCTCCGGGTGGTTTTGAACCTGTTTACCAGATATTTTGACATTGTCAGCCAGGGGATAGACGCTTTGCTGAAGGAGAAAGGGGAAATACAGCTCCCTTCGGAAATGCTGGCAGTAGAGAGGCGGTTAAATGCGGTGAAGCAGGCGCTGGAGCAGCGGACGGCAGAGGCAGGGCAGGCGGAGCAGCGGAAGAATGACCTGGTGATGTATCTGGCCCATGATATCCGTACGCCCCTGACTTCCATCATCGGTTATCTGAGCCTGATTGCGGAGGCGCCTGATATGCCGGGGGAGCAGAGGGATAAGTATGTCCGTATTACTTTGGACAAGGCTTACCGCCTGGAGAAGATGGTAAACGAATTTTTTGAAATTACCAGGTACAATCTGCAGCAGATTACGTTGGTGAAAGAAAACATCGATTTGTACTATATGCTGGTGCAGCTAACGGATGAGCTTTCCCCTGTCCTGGCGGAAAACGGGAATACGGTAAGGCTGGAGGCGGATGAAAGCCTGACGGTTTACGGGGATCCGGACAAGCTGGCGCGGGTGTTTAACAATGTACTGAAAAATGCGGCGGCTTACAGCTTTCCCAATACGGAGATCGTTATTCTGGCGGAGAATAAAGGAGGGTTCGTTGTGATTACGTTCCGGAATAAGGGGAATCCCATTCCGGAGGAAAAATTGGCAACGATATTTGAGCGGTTTTACCGTCTGGATGAGGCGCGGATTTCCAATACCGGCGGCGCGGGGCTGGGATTGGCGATTGCGAAGGAGATTGTTGCTTTGCATGGAGGGGCGATTACGGCGAAAAGTGAAGAGTTTGCGGTTTCGTTCGTTATTGCGCTTCCGGCAGATCCTGCGGAGTGAAATAACCGGTGTCAGTTTCTTAATGAAATGATATGGGTTTCTTAGGATTTTCTTAGGAATGATACAATAAGATATTAAAGATTGGGGCGCCCCTGTCTGATAAGATTTTATCAGGCAGGGGTTTTTTTGTGTGGAGAACGGCGGTGCCCGGAAGGTTAAAAAGGGATAGAAAAACAGAACAGACAAAAAGCAGACAAAAAACAGACAAAAGACACACAAAAAACAAAAAAGGTTTAAAAATAGGATAGAAAAAGGAAAAGAGGATGGAAAATGAAAAAAATAGCAATTATTTTCGGCGGGTGTTCGCCGGAGTACAGTGTTTCGCTGCAATCGGCATATTCGGTAATAAGCCATATAGACAGGGATAGATATGAGCCGGTATTGGTGGGGGTTTCTTCCCGCGGTGCCTGGTATTTGTATAAGGGGCAGGCGGAAAAAATAGCATCGGATACATGGTGCAATGAAGCGGACTGCACTCCGGCGACGGTATCCCTGGACGGGGGGCATGGACTGCTGCTGGCAGGCAGGGAAGGATGGAGGGAAATGGCGGTAGATGCGGCTTTTCCTGTGCTGCATGGCAGAAACGGGGAGGACGGTACGGTGCAGGGGATGTTTGAGCTGGCAGGGATTCCGGTAGTGGGCTGCGGGCTTCTTGCTTCGGCATTATGTATGGATAAGGACAGGGCGCATAAGCTGGCAGCGGCGGAGGGGATCCGGGTGCCGAAATCGTTTGTGTTCGGAAAGGGGATGGGCCTGGAGGAGGTTATCGGGCGGGCAGAGGGGATCGGATACCCGCTGTTCGTCAAGCCGGTAAAGGCCGGGTCGTCTTACGGTGTGTCTAAGGTATATAACGCGGAAGGGCTTCCGGGGGCCGTGGAAGCAGCCTTTGCCTATGACGGGAAAGTGATTGTGGAAGAGGGGATCGCGGGATTTGAAGTGGGATGTGCTGTTATGGGGGAGGATGTGCTGGCTGCAGGGGAAGTGGATGAGATAGAGCTTTCGGACGGTTTTTTTGATTTTGAGGAAAAGTATACGCTGAAGACATCGGCGATCCATGTGCCGGCGAGGATTCCGCGCGAAAAGGCGGAGGAAATCAGGCAGGCAGCGAAGCGGATTTACCGTGCTTTGGATTGCAGGGGATTTGCCCGGGTGGATATGTTTTTGGAGGAAACAGGGGAGATTGTGTTTAATGAGGTAAATACCATCCCAGGTTTTACTTCCCACAGCCGGTTCCCGAATATGATGAAAGCGGTTGGAATATCTTTTACGCAGATGGTTTCATGTGCGATTGAGGAAGCTTTGGGAAGGGAAGTGAAGGGATGAGGAAAGTAGTATGGAAAAGGGATGCGATCCATAACGGGAATTTGGTTGTGGTAAATGCAGGGTATCCCTTCCGGGAAGGGAAAAACAGGGGGAATTTGGTGGCCGTGAACAGACAGGAACGCCATGTCCTGCTGGATAGCCGTGCGGCCGGGATGCTTGCGGGGCTGATGGAGGGACTGGGCGGCTGGGAACAGATTGCGGCTGTCAGCGGATGGAGGAGCATGCGGGAGCAGCAGGAAATATATGCCGGGTCTTTGAAGGAAAACGGGGCGGATTATACCAGGCGGTTTGTGGCGCTGCCAAACCACAGTGAGCACCAGACTGGGCTTGCCATAGATCTGGGGGTGCGGCAGGGGCGGATTGATTTTATCTGCCCGGAATTCCCCTGTACGGGTATCTGCCGGGAGTTCCGTAAAAGGGCAGCGTCATTCGGGTTCGTGGAGCGGTATCCGGAGGGAAAGGAGCATGTCACCGGGATAGCCCATGAGCCGTGGCATTTCCGCTATGTGGGAACGTCCCATGCGGAAATTATGGACAGGCATGGGATGGTATTGGAGGAATATATGGATTTCCTGAAGCAATATCCTTATGGTAAGGAGTGCTATTGTTACCGGACACAGGAAAGGGATATATGGGTTTCCTATCTGCGGGCGGAGAAGGAAGGGGATACCTGCCTGGAATTGGAGGAAGGGGCCGTTTATTCGGCCTCCGGGAACAATATGGACGGATATATTATTACCGTATGGAACCCTTGACATGGGTGCCAACCGTACAGGTGGAAAAGTTTTAAGGAGAGTGTATGAAAAACAGAAATTACGGTGGTATGGATTATTTTAAAATAGTGGCGGCTTTTCTCGTTGTGGCTATCCATACATCGCCGCTTACGTCGTTTTCCGCTGAGGCGGATTTTGTGCTTACAAGGATTGCCGCCAGGGTTGCGGTGCCTTTTTTCCTGATGGTGACAGGGTATTTTACGCTGTCACGGTATTTGCTTGGAAAGAGGAAGGATTTTGCACTGTTGTGCAGGCAGGTGAAGAAAATCCTGCTTTTGTATGCGGCGGGTATTGGCATTTATCTGCCGGTGAATCTGTATGCGGGGCATTTTGAAGGGATGAGGGCGGGAGATATTTTGCGCATGGCAGTGTTCGACGGGACTTTTTATCATTTGTGGTATCTCCCGGCGGCGGTATTGGGGATAGGCGTTGTTGTGCTGCTGGATCGTGTTGGCACACTTCTGGGAGGCGGGAACCGGCAGAGGTGTTTTTGGTCAGTGGGGGGATGTGCGCTGCTGCTTTATACAGCGGGGCTGTTCGGGGACAGTTATTATGGGCTGCTGGAACCGGGGAGCTTTATTTACGGATGTTATGACAGGATGTTCCGGCTTTTTTCTTATACGAGGAACGGGTTTTTTTATGCCCCGGTGTTTTTGTGGATGGGGGCATGGGCGGCGCGCGGCCGTGGGAAGGAGAAGGGAAGGGGACGTTTCCAACTGTCAGGCTTAGGCGTGCAGGAATGCGGATGGGGCGCCGTGGCAGTTTATATTATCGGTTTTGCGGTATTTTTTGCCCTGATGGCAGCGGAGGGGCTGGCGCTCCACAGGATGGGGGTCCAGCGCCATGACAGTATGTATCTTGCCTTGCTGCCATGTATGTTTTTCCTGTTTCGGCTCCTGTTAAATATGGATGTTAAGCCGGCGGCGCATCTGAGGACGGTTTCAACGTGGATTTATATGATACATCCGCTGATGATCCTGATAGTACGCGGCGGGGCGGAAGCAGTGCATTTGGAGGAATGGCTCGTTGGAAACAGTTTGCTGCATTATTTGGCAGTCTGCCTGCTGTCATATGTTTTTGCCTCTGCAGGGCAGAAATTATTTTCCGGGAAAGGAGGGCCGCGCAGCGGGGGACATTCTTTTCGGTTTCCTGCTGGTTTGCGTGCGCTGTTTTGTGCAGTAAATGATGAGGGCAAATGTGTGTGTCCGGGGAGGGGGATTTCCCGGGAGGATGCCGGGAGGGAGCGGGCATGGATAGAGCTCAGCAGGGAAAATATCCGTCAAAATGCGGCGGTTTTACAGGGGCTGCTGGCGCCGGGGTGCCGGTTAATGCCGGTGCTGAAGGCCAATGCTTACGGGCATGGGGCTGTTTTCATGGCGCGGGAGCTGAATGCGTGCGGAATCAGGGATTTTTGTGTGGCGACGGTATCCGAGGCGGTGGAGCTGCGGAAAAATGGCATAAGGGGTGAAATCCTGATTCTGGGTTATACCCATCCGGGGCAGTTCCGGCTTTTGCGAAGATATCATCTGGCCCAGACGGTGGTGGATGCTTCTTACGCCGGGATACTGGATGCTTATGGGAAGAAGATGAAAGTGCATGTAAAAATAGATACCGGGATGCACCGGTTGGGGGAGCGGTGCGAACGGATAGGACAGATAGAAAGGATTTTCCAGTATAAAAATCTAATCATAAAAGGGATTTATACCCATTTAAGCGCGGATGAAGCAGTCGGTTTGAAGGAAACGGCATTTACGGAGGCGCAGGGACAAGCGCTCCGTGAGGTAACAGGGCATTTGGAAAAGAAAGGGTATGGCTGCCCGAAAGTGCATTTGCTGGCAAGTTACGGTTTGCTGAATTATCCGGGGCTGGCGGGGGATTATGCCAGGGTTGGGATTGCCCTGTACGGAGCCCTCAGCAACCGCAAAGATATGGACAGGGCGCCGGACGGGCTCCGGCCTGTGCTGTCGCTCAAGGCGCGGGTTGCGGTGGTGAAAGAGTTGCGCAGGGGGGAGGCGGCCGGGTATGGGTTCGGATATGTGGCATCACGGGACAGGCGGATTGCAGTACTGGCAATCGGCTATGCGGACGGCCTTCCCCGGGCGCTCTCGGCCGGGGGCGGGAAGGCGCTCATCAATGGGGGACAGGCCCCGGTGATTGGGTATATCTGTATGGATCAGACGATAGTGGATGTCACCGGTATCCCGGGTGTCAGGCAGGGGGATATTGCGGTCTTAATTGGGAAGGACGGAGGGGAAGAGATTACGGTATACGACCTGTCGGAGAGGGCCGGGACTATTACAAATGAGATATTCAGCCGCCTCGGGGGGAGGCTGGGGAGGGTCATGGTTTGAGCAGGGGATGGTTTTGCAGGGCAAAGCCTGTCCTGTGTCCAAGGATGCCCTGCTTGTTTTTTGCAGCTTGTTGGAATGTTTTTTTTTGCCATCCAAAATGATGCAAAGACAGGCAGGGCGTTTTGGGATGCAGGGCAGGTATTTGTTTTGTATTCGGGGGAGGATGGGCAAATTATTAAAAACTAATAAAAGGGGTTTTAAGATATGCAATTTTGTGGTATAAATGAAATGTTGCCTGAATTATTCTTTTATTACTCTTTTGGCAATGAGGGAAAGGCCGGATTGTATGGTTAATGGTTAGTTCCCGGATAAAAAGGAGATTATATGAAAAATAATACGAAATTTGTAAAAACAGTTATGGCTGCTGCGGGTTTTTCCATGGCTGTATTTTTTGCAGGCTGCGGGGACGGCAGCCGGGAGGTGCCTTCCGAAGAGAGCGGTCAGGTGCAGGAGGCCGGGCAGCAGGAAGAAGCGGCGGACAGTGCGCAGGAGGCCGGGCAGCAGGAAGAAGCGGTGGACAGTGCGCAGGATGCCGGGGAAGCATATTTGGACGGGATTCTTGCATCAGATTATGTAAATCTGGGAGAATATAAAGGGATAGAAGTAGCCCAGGCCCTGCCGGAGGTTACGGAGGAAGAGTGTGATGCCTATATCGATTCTTTGCTCTGTATGAATCCTGACAGGGGGGTAATAGAAGGCGATACGGTAAATATCGATTACGCGGGGACGCTGGACGGTGTCGCATTCGACGGCGGAACTGCCGCCGGGCAGGATCTTGGGATTGGTTCCGGGCAGTTTGTCCCGGGGTTTGAAGAAGGGCTCATCGGGGCGCGTGTCGGTGAGACGGTGGAAGTGCCGCTTACTTTTCCGGAGAATTACCATGAGGGGCTGGCAGGGAAAGATGTTGTCTTTACCGTGACGGTAAATTCTATCCGGGCAAAGGAACCGCAGGAACTGACGGAGGCTTTTGTCGAGCGGCTGGGCCTGGGGCTGCATACGGTGGAGGAACTGCGGCAGTATGCTTATGATACGCTGTACGAGGAAGCGGCAGCGGAATACGAGGAGCAGGTGGAGGATGCGGCTCTGGCGGCAGTCCTGGAGCAGTGCGAGTTTGTAAAGGATCCTCCGGAGGCAATGGTGGAGCGGCATGTGGGGACTTTGACCTCCAATTTGTCGATGCAGGCGTCCGGCTATGGGCTTACCCTGTCCCAGATGATGGAAATGTATGGTATCAAGGAAGAAGAGTATCAGGAGCAGTTCCGGAATCAGGCAGTGGAATACGCGAACCAGCAGATCGCGATAAAGGCAATTGCCGATGCGGAAGGCTTAGAGGTGACAGAAGAGGAATTTGAGCAGGAAGTGGAGCGGCTGGCGGAAATTGCCGGCGCCGGTTCCGCGGAGAATATGATGAGGACAATGGATACCGCAGGGTACAAGGAATATATGCTGAGCCTGAAAGTGCTCGAGCTGCTTCGGGAAAATGCGGTAGTAAAAAATTAAATGCAGGGCTGCGGCCCCGCAGGAAGATTAAGTATATGGCATTGGCGGAAAACAGGTAAAGGAGTTGGAGAGATGGATTTGACAGATATCAGGGATTTGTACCGGGAGAGCGGGAAGTTTACAGGGACAAAGGTGACAGTAGGAGGATGGATACGGAGTATCCGGGATTCTAAGACGTTTGGCTTTATTGTGGTTAATGACGGGACGTTTTTTGAGCCGCTGCAGATTGTATACAGTGATAAGCTGGATAATTTTGCGCAGATCAGCAGGCTGAATGTGGGGTCGGCGATTATTGTGAAGGGGACAATCGTGGCGACGCCGCAGGCGAAGCAGCCGTTTGAGATGCAGGCGGAGGAGGTTGTGGTGGAAGGGGCTTCCACATCGGATTATCCATTGCAGAAGAAGAGGCACAGTTTTGAGTATCTGCGGACGATTTCCCATCTGCGCCCGCGTACCAATACATTCCAGGCAGTGTTCCGTGTGCGCTCGCTGATTGCTTATGCAATCCATACTTTTTTTATGGAAAGAGGGTTTGTCTATGTGCATACGCCTATTATTACCGGGAGTGACTGTGAAGGGGCGGGCGAAATGTTCCAGGTAACGACGCTGAATATGGAGGAGCCTCCCAGGACGGAAGAGGGCAGGGTGGATTACAGCCGGGACTTTTTCGGAAAGCCTGCCAATTTGACGGTAAGCGGGCAGCTAAATGTAGAAACTTATGCCTTTGCGTTTAAAAATGTCTATACATTCGGGCCTACTTTCCGTGCGGAAAATTCCAATACGACAAGGCATGCGGCGGAATTTTGGATGATAGAGCCGGAAATGGCTTTCGCGGATCTGGCCGATGATATGGCGCTGGCAGAGGCGATGTTAAAGCATGTGATCGGTTATGTACTGGAAAATGCAAAGGAAGAGATGAATTTCTTTAACCAGTTTGTGGACAAGGGGCTGATTGAACGGCTGGAGCATGTGCTGCGTTCCGATTTTGGGCATGTGACTTATACGGAAGCTATTGAGATTTTGGAAAAACATAACGATGAGTTTGAATATAAGGTATTTTGGGGCTGTGACCTGCAGACAGAGCACGAGCGTTTCCTCACGGAGAAGGAGTTTAAGCGCCCGGTGTTTGTGACGGATTATCCGAAGGAGATTAAGGCATTTTATATGAAGCTGAATGAGGACGGTAAGACGGTGGCGGCTATGGACTGCCTGGTTCCGGGCATCGGGGAGATTATCGGCGGGAGCCAGAGGGAAGACAGCCTGGAAGTTTTGGAGAAACGTATGGAGGAATTGGGTCTGCGCAGGGAAGATTATGGTTTTTATCTTGATTTGCGTAAATACGGTTCCGTGCGCCATGCGGGATTCGGCCTTGGCTTTGAGCGGTGTGTGATGTATCTGACGGGGATGGGGAATATCAGGGATGTGGTTCCTTTCCCGAGGACGGTAAACAACTGTGAGCTGTAAAATTGCCAAAGCCGGTAATTTGCACATTAGGTGAATCGGGGTTATGTAATGGGAAAGAAAGTAGTGAGGGCAGTGAGTATTGGCATGGCATGCCTGATGGCATGGTCCTTTTCCGGGAGGGTGTATGCCTCTTCCATATCGGAGATAAAGAAGCAGAAGGAAGAAAATCAGAGACAGTTGAATAATGTGCAGGGGCAGATATCGGGCCTGGAGAGTGAACAGAGTGAAGTCGGGGGCGAAATAGAGGAACTGGATGCCAGTGTGGTGGAAATTATTGCCAGCGTGGAGATCATAAAGGATGAGATTGTCGAGAAAGAAGAACAGATCAAAGTGACGGAAGCGGAGTATGAGGCGGCTAAGCAGCAGGAGGAAGAGCAGTATGCATCCATGAAGCTGCGTATCCAGTTTATGTATGAAGAGGGGGATATATCTTATGTGCAGCTTCTCCTTACAAGTGAGAATTTCAGTGACATGCTGAATAAGGCGGATTATATAGAACAGCTTTATGAATATGACAGGAAGATGCTGGAGGAGTACCAGAGGGCAAAGGATTATGTCCATCAGGTATGGGATCGTCTGGAAGAGGAAAAATCGGAGCTGGAAGCGTCACAGCATGAATTGGAGGAAGAGCAGGCATATATGGAGGAGCTTCTGGAAGAGAAGCGTCAGCAGTATGAGAATTATAATGTATTGATTGCCAAGGCAAAGCAGCAGGCGGCGGCTTATAAGACAAGGATAAAGCAGCAGACTGCGCAGATAAGGAAGCTGGAGGAGGAAGAGCGGAAGCGCAGGGAGGAAGAGGAGCGGAAACGGAAGGAGGAGGAAGCACGGAAGAAAAAGGAAGAAGAGGCACGCAAAGCGGCAGCGGCTGCCGCCGCCGCGGAAGGTTCCGAGTCTTCCTCCGAGGGTTCCGGGACTTCTTCGGAGAATTCCGAGTCTTCCTCGGAGAGTTCGGAATCTTCTTCGGAAAGTTCGTCCGGGAGTTCCTCCTCGGGTTCGTCGGCGAACGTTTCGTCCGGGGGCAGCGCCGCCGGGCAGTCGATTGCGAATTATGCATGCCAGTTTATCGGGAACCCTTATGTTTCAGGGGGGACGAGCCTTACGGATGGGGCGGATTGTTCCGGCTTTGTATGGAGGGTATTCAAAGATAAAGGGTATTCGGTGCCGCGTACTTCGTGGGAATTGCGGAGTGTGGGGAGCGAAGTTTCTTATTCCAACGCGCAGCCGGGGGATATTGTATGTTACGCGGGGCATGTGGGGATATACATAGGGAACGGAAATATAGTGCATGCCAGCACGCCGAAGTCGGGAATTAAGATAACTACGGCTACTTATAAGGCGATACTTTCGGTGCGCCGGGTGGCATAGGGAGTGAGAGTGAGGCAATGTCATTAACTTAAGCTTTTCGGGGTGCTGCAGACCATATATCTCAATC
>CANDKY010000015.1 GCA_947385425.1 uncultured Lachnospiraceae bacterium
GGAAATTACGGGGTTTTAATGGTAATTTTGCTTCATCCAAAAAAGTATACTTTTTTGGATGTACTTTTATTTCTAAAAACTGTCCCAATTATATTACGATATGCTTAAAAAAGCAATAGGATTCATTAAATTTTTTTGCTATTTTGACGAAAATTCCCCATAAAGAGAATCGTTCGAAAAAGTATACTTTTTTAGATGAAGCAAGAGGAAGAAAGAGGAGGATATCCATGGGGAAAATATACGGATATATTCGGGTATTGTCTGCAGATCAGGATGTGGACGGGCAGGTTGCCATGCTGCGTGAAATGCAGGTGGCAGACAGGGATATCTTTATTGACAGGCCGGATAAAGAGGATGGTTTTTTGCAGTATCAGAGTCTTTTAAAGAAACTGAAGAGCAGGGATCTGCTTTATATGAACAGCCTGGATATGCTGGGATATGATTATGGGGAGATTGGGAAGCAGTGGAGGCTGCTGACAAAGGAAAAGAAAGTGGATGTAGTAGTGCTGGATTTGCCTCCGGTGGATACAAGGCGCGGAAAGACGCAGTACGGGACGCTGGTGAGCGATGTGGTGCTTTCCATGCTGGAGTATGCATCGAATATGGAGTGGCTGGCGCGAAAGCAGCGGCAGAAGGCGGGGATTGAACGGGCCAAGAGCAGAGGGGTGCAGTTCGGTAGGCCGGAATTGCCATGGTCGGAGAATTTTGAGAAGGCGTACCAGATGTGGAGGCGTAAGGAAATCAGAGGGAGAGACGCAGCGAAGCTTTGTAATATTTCCAGCGCTTTGTTTTATAAAAGGGCGGGGATTTTGAAGGAGATGGAGGAGAGAGGGGAATATGCTGCCGGGAATGGTGTGCAGGATGGGGCATTGGGGCAGTGAAGAGGCAGCTTAGGGCAGGAGTATGTATATTGGAGGAATCAATGTTCAGGCATTTCTCAGGTGTGGATGCTTCATGTCATGCTACGGAGGCGCATTCGGGATGGATGGTATAAGTGAGTCAGAGACGGATAAGTAGAATGATGGGAAGACAATATATTGATGAATTAATAGCAAAACTTTGGAAAGTGGAGATATGGGAAGGTATAGAGAAAAAATGTGAAGATTATAATGCAGGAATCAGGCTTTTGCTGCAGACATTCTTTGCGCATAAGGAAACAGAATCCCGGCTGTTTTTCATAGGGAATGGAGGAAGCGCTGCAATAGCGAGTCATATGACCGCTGATTTTATGAAGAATGGCGGTATGAATACTTACAGTCTTTATGATAATGCGGTCACTACATGCATGGGGAATGATTATGGGTATGAGTTTATTTTTTCCAGGCCTATGGAATTTCTTGTAAAAGAAAATGATTTGATAGTAGCTGTCAGTAGTTCGGGAAATTCAGGAAATATTATACGTGCGATAGAAACTGCCCAAAGTAAGAAAGCATCAGTTATTACTTTTACGGGATTCAGCAGGGAAAACCATGTGAAAAGGATGGGGGATATTAATGTGTATGTACCCAGTATGAAATATGGTATGGTGGAATCCATTCATAATCTGATCCTGCAGCAGATAGTGGATATGATAATGGAGAAAGACGGAGTAAATTTATAAACAGTTTCTTAGAATGGACGGGAGGAAGAAAGATGGTTTCATTGGTGACAGGCGGATGTGGATTTATAGGTTCTCATGTGGTGGATAGACTGTTGGAAGAGGGGCATACAGTACGGGTAATTGACAATTGGACAACAGGACGGCCGGAGAATCTGGAGCATCAGAAAGACAGCCGGAATCTGACTGTTTATCACATGGATATCAGAAATAAAGAGGAGATAGCCCCAGTATTTCAGGATGTAGACTATATCTTCCATTTGGCGGCGCTGGCGGATATCGTGCCATCAATTCAGAAGCCGGGGGAGTATTATTCGTCCAATGTTTTGGGAACATACAATGTGGCAGAGTGTGCAAGAGAAGCAGGAATAAGAAAACTGGTGTATGCAGCGTCTTCTTCTTGTTACGGGCTTCCGGATGAGTACCCGACGAAGGAGACAGCGGCGATAAGGCCGCAGTATCCGTATGCTCTGACTAAGAGACTTGGAGAGGAAATTATACTTCATTGGGGGCAGGTGTATGGGCTGCCGGTAGTGACACTGCGGCTGTTCAACGTATATGGGACAAGATCGAGGACATCGGGAACTTATGGTGCGGTTTTTGGAGTATTTCTGGCGCAGAAGCTGGCTGGGAAGCCTTTCACCGTAGTGGGGGACGGAAACCAGACAAGGGATTTTACATATGTGACGGATGTTGCGGATGCGTTTTATACGGCGGCTGTGTCAGATGTGGTGCAGGACACATTTAATGTAGGGAGCGGAGGATGCTATTCTGTAAACCGGCTTTGTACTTTGTTAGGCGGAGAAATAACATATATTCCCAAAAGACCGGGAGAGCCGGATTGCACATTTGCGGATACATCGAGGATTGAAAGCCGGCTGGGGTGGAAGGCGAAGGTGGCTTTTGAAGAGGGCGTACAGAAGGTACTGGAAAATATAGATTATTGGAGGGCTGCACCAGTGTGGACACCGGACAGTATCGGGGTGGCGACGGAGGACTGGTTCAAATACCTTGGGAAAGAAAAATAGGAAGAGGTAAGGATATTGACATGGGAAAAATAGTCTCCAAGGATGAATTTAAGAACGGGATAAGACAGAAAATAAAAGAAGAGGGCAAGACAATAGCTTTGTGTCATGGTGTGTTTGACTTGATGCATCCGGGGCATATTATCCATCTGGAGCAGGCAAAAGGGATGGCAGATGTTCTGGTAGTGTCTGTTACGGCGGCGAAATATGTGCGGAAAGGGCCGGGAAGGCCGTACTTTGCGGATGAGATGCGGATGAAAGTACTGTCTGCATTAGAATGTACAGATTATATTATGCTTTCAGAAGGATATACTGTGGACGATATCATTGAAAGTGTGCGGCCCGACATTTATGTGAAAGGTGCAGAGTATGCGAAAGCGGAGGATGATATCACCGGAAAGATCGCTGAGGAAAAGGAACTGGTAGAGAAACATGGAGGGAGGATTGCGTTTACTGGCGGAGATGTGTTCAGTTCCACAAAGCTGATTAATACTGCAATGTCAGGGTTGCCGGAGGAAGTCAGGAGCTTTATGGAGGATTTCAGGATAAGGCATACTATGGAGGAAGTCAGGTGGTATGCACAGAGAGCTGAAAGGTTAAAGGTGTTGGTGCTCGGTGATGTGATTATTGACAAGTATACTTACTGCAATGTACAGGGGATCATGTCAAAGGATATGGGGTATTCAGCGAGATTAGGGTACTCGGAAGAGTATTTGGGAGGAGCAGCGGCGATTGCAAGACATCTTGCCTCATTTTCGAACAAAGTGACATTGATGTCGATTATTGGCAGTGAGGAAGGGATAAGACGGAAACTTTTTGAGGAACTGGGGGACAGGGTACGGCTGGATCTGATGAACAGTAAGACTTTTCCTTCGATTATGAAACACAGATATCTTACGCGGAACGAAAAGAGGGAAGAGTACCGGAAGATTTTTGCCATTAACAATATCCCAGAGTATATGCAATATGAGGAAGAAGTACATAGGGGGTTCCAAGAGAAACTGGAAACACAGATTGAGGACTATGATGTGGTGTTTCTGTGCGATTTTGGTCATGGACTGGTGAATAGAAAGGTTATGGATATAGTTCAGGCCAAGGCGAAATATTTAGTGTTGAATTGCCAAACAAATTCATCGAACAAGGGATTAAATATTATTACAAAGTATAGCAGGGCGGACGTGTTTACTCTTGATCAGCAAGAACTGAAATTGGCTTTTCCGGAATATGCGTTAAATGAAAAAGCGGGATTGGCGAAATTAGCAGAACATCTAAAGGGGGATGGATGGCTGACGAGAGGATCCAAGGGGGCATATGGTGTATCCGAGAATGGATATGAGGTAATGGAGTGTCCGGCTTTTACACTGAATGTAAAAGATACTATTGGAGCGGGAGATTCTTTCTTTGCGGTGGCAGGAATTTTTGCAGCGGCAGGAGCGCCTGCAGAAGTGGGGACTTTTGCAGGAAACATAGGGGGTGCGCTGGGAGCTAACATTGTAGGGAATAAACATGCGGTGGAGAAAGTGAATGTGCTGAAATTTGCGAGTACGTTGATGAATGTATAGAAGTATGTATAGAAACAAAGAGGTGTATGAGTACGGATTCATACATAAAAATATTGGGAGAATGAGAAGAGGGATGGCGGCTGACATATGGCAGAGGATTTAAGAATGGATTCACATAAACTAATTTATCATCCGGAGGCAGTGTCCAGGTGGATGAGAGGGGAGAACATATATCCTATTGAGATAGAGATATCCCCCAGCGGGGCATGCAATCACAGGTGTGCATTCTGTGCGGTGGATTATATCGGTTACAGGCCGGATTTTCTTGATATGGATACAATATTGAGGGATATATCTCAGATGTCACAAAAAGGACTTAAAAGTGTTATCTGTTCCGGAGAGGGGGAACCGCTGCTGAACAAGGATATGCCGGATATTGCCAACAGGATAAATGCCTGCGGCGTAGACGTGGCGATGAGTACTAACGGTGTGTTGTTTACGAAAGAGAGGGCTGAGGATTGTCTTGGAGCCTTTACATGGATCCGTTTTAGTGTGGCGAGTATGGAGGAGGAGTCCTATAACCGAATTCAGCGCGGGAAGCAAGGTGATTTGAACAAGGTAAAAAGGAATTTGGAGGAAGCTGTGAAGATCAAGAGGGACAGAGGGCTTAAGACTACTCTTGGCGTGCAGTGCTTGTTATTGCCTGACAATATGGCGCAGTTGCCGGACATGGCAAGGCAGTTGCGGGAAATCGGTGTGGATTACCTGACCATTAAGCCTTATTCGCAGCATTTACACAGTGAAAACAGTTTCTGGATAGATTATGATGCCATGCTGGAACTGGAACAGGAAATGGCAGGGTATGCGACAGATGAATTTGCTGTTTATTTCCGGGTGAATGCTATGAAGAAAATACACTATGAAAAATGCTATAAGCAGTGTTTGGGCCTGCCTTTTATGACACATATTGATGCAAAAGGAAATGTTTGGCCGTGTGTGGCACATATCGGAACAGAGGGGTTTAGTTACGGGAATATATATGAACAGACTTTTGAAGAAATATGGGAAGGGGAAAGGCGGCAGGATATTATAAGAAAACTAAATGGATTAGATGTTAACCGGGAATGCAGAGAAGCATGCAGGCTGGATGAAATAAACAGATACTTGAATGATTTGGTGCATCCGGGCGCACATGTGAATTTTATATAGGGATACGCTAGCAGACTGATTTGCCAAAAAAAATAAAGAAATGGGAATGAAATGGATAGAATGATTAAGCCGACACAACCGGTTATGCCGGATATGGGTGAGTACATAAAAGAAATAGGTTCTATTTGGGACACTGGAATTATGACGAATAATGGTGATAAGGTACGCCGGCTGCGGGAAATGCTGGCAGACTATTTGGGCTGCGGAAACATTGACTTATTTGTGAACGGGCATTCTGCATTGCTGATAGGTATTCAGGCGCTGCACCTGAAGGGAGAGGTTATAACATCCCCATTTACATTTGTATCTACAACCAACGCGATTATACAAAGCGGGCTTACGCCGGTATTCGGGGACATAGATGATACTTATAATCTTTCGCCGGATTCCATAGAGGAATTGGTAACAGACAGGACGAGTGCTGTTATAACGCCCCATATATTCGGAATTCCGTGTAATGTAGAAAAGATAGAAGAGGCAGCGGCAAAACATAATTTAAAAGTGATTTACGATGGTGCACAGGCATTTGGGACGAAATTAAAGGGAAAGCCGATTGGCTGCTTCGGGGATATTACCATGTTCAGTTTTCATGCTATCAAGATATTTAACTCGATAGAGGGCGGAATGCTATCATACAAGGATGCACAACTTCAAAAAGCATTCGAACTGTATCGGAATTTCGGAATATCATATGAGGAAATGGGAACGGATGTAGAAGTAGTGGGTATGAATGCCAAAATGAATGAATTTCAGGCAGCTATGGGGATTGTGAACTTGCCTGGGCTGGATGGTGAGATTAAAAAAAGGAAGAGGCTTGCTGAAATATATTGTGAATGTCTGAAGGATGTGGCTGGAGTTCAAACATATCCATATGGTTCAGATATTGATTATAATTATGCCTATTTTCCAGTAAGAATAACGGAAGAATATGGTATTTCAAGAGATGAATTATGGCTAAAGCTGAAAAAAAAGGGGATTGGTACACGGAAGCTGTATGAGAGGCTTACATGTGATTATAGCTGTTATCAGGGGGCTGGATACCGCAGAAGTACTAAGTATGCTGACATAATAAAGGGAATGGTGTTGGATTTGCCTGTTTATGGGACTCTGTCAGAAACAGATGTGGCTTATATATGTAATGAAATGAAAGCGTTGAGAGGATAAGGAGTATAGAAAAGGTTTCCGAATATTGGCTTTGGGTCTGTTAAAGCAGGTATGGGGTATAAAAATGAGAGAAATAGATTTTGATTCTATAGAGAAGGAAGTTCGCGGAAAGCGGAACATTATATATGGAGCGGGATGTAATGGGAAGACCCTGTGCAGTCTGCTGTGTGATAAGGGTGTATCTGTGCAGGCTTTCTATGATGACGACAGAAGTCGATGGGGGGATTTATGCTGTGGGAGGAAAATTCTTTCCGAAAACGAACTGCTTTCCATGGACAGAAAAAATGCAAATATATTTATTTCCAGCATGTATATTGGGCAGATAGCTGCAAAAGTAAAGAAAATGGGTTTCCTCAATGTGTTTACAGCTCTGGATATATTATAAAAAAAGGATACGGATTACTTTCAATTCCAGGAATATGGCGGTGATGAAAGTTATATAGACAGATTAAATTGTTTAGCGGAGGCAAGCTGTGATATACAATCAAAAAAATATTTTCAATTGATTAAACAAACAGTTGAGCATGGAAAAGCACTGAGAGATATCATGGATTTGTATTGCAGTGAAAAACAGTATTTTCTAAATTGCTTTAAAGGAAAACTAAATGGAATTAATTTTTTGGATGCAGGAGCATATACCGGCGATACGGTAAGGGAGATTTTGAATGAGGGGATATCCCCGGCCGGAGTTTATTGTTTTGAGGCTGACTATGATAATTACAGGAAGCTGAAAGTTTTCAGAGACAGAGAGTGTGAAATGATAAACCTCATCTGTGAGAATTATGCCCTTTGGGATTGTCATACCAGGCTTGGAATGAAGTTGTCAAATTACAATGCAAGGGTGGATTTAGAATGCACGGAGACATCAGTAGAAGCAGTGACAATAGATGATTACTTTCGGGATATAAAAGTCGGATTCATAAAGATGGATATTGAGGGAGCTGAAAGAAAAGCGTTGGCTGGCGGGATGAGGACGATAGAACGTGACAGGCCGATTCTTGCCGTTTCCATATATCATGGGCTGGACGATATGGCAGAAATACCTGAAATGTTGATGGGAAGGCTGGAAAATTATTCGTTTATAGTACGCCATCATTCTTATACATATTCGGAAACAATATTGTATGGTGTTCCAAAGGAATTGGATATATTTTAGGGAAGAAATTGAAATGGGGCAGGCGGATGGACAGTTATTTGTCGGAAAAGGAACTAAAGGAAATACCTTTTAAAAAAATAGGAAAGGAAGTCAAAATCAGCAGAAGGGCGGTATTCTATTGCGTGGAAAATATTGAGATAGGGAACCATGTAAGAATTGATGATTTTGCATTTCTGAGCGGAGGAGGCGGCATACAGATTGGGGATTATGTACATATAGCGGCATACAGTGCCTTATATGGGAAATTTGGGGTTGAAATCGGAGATTATGTCAATATCAGCAGCCGGGTAAGTATTTATTCTACCAGTGATGATTATTCAGGAGAGTATATGACAGGACCGATGGTAGAAGAACGGTATATTCATGATATTGGCAAAAAGGTGGTCATAGAGGAACATGTAATAGTCGGGACAGGAAGCGTTCTGCTGCCGGGAGCTATACTGCATCGAGGAGCGGCAGTAGGGGCAATGAGTCTGGTCAAACAGGAATTGCAGCCGTTTAAGATATATGCGGGGATACCAGCCGGTTATATAAAGGAAAGAGAACAGGGGATGGTAGAAAAGGAACGGGGAATGAAAGACGGGAATTAGAACTGGGGAAGGAAAGGCCCTTAATGATGGAATAAAATATTGTTTCAGATGATACAGACAAGGAGCGGGAAATGATTGAGAGGCTAAGAAAAGAAGTCAGGAATGTTCAACTAAGGGATATTACAATTGAATTTCTTAGCAATTTTTATGAACAAGAGGAAAACAGAAATAAAATTTTAATGGTATATAAGGGCAGAGATTATTATACAAATCTTTCCTATGAAGAAGTTATGAAAATCAGCGAAGAAAAGGAACTGGTATATCTTTTGGAATATCTGTATAAAAGAAAGGATGTCAAAGATAATGAAGATGAGTTAAGAAGTGCGGAAAAAGTGTTGAAAGGAAGTCCGGATATTCATTATGTGTTGGCAGAATCTGAAAGCAAACAGAATAGAGAAAGTCTGGATTTTTATTCGGATATAGTATTAATGGAAGGATACTACCGAAAGAGTCTGGTTGAATTGAGAAGGATTTTAAAAGAAGAAGGTGTGCATACCTACTTAGTCAGTATACCTAAAGCAAGTGATATAAAGGAAGAAGGACAGCATAGCGAATGGAAATTTGGATTTTTATCGCAGAAAATAAACTGGACAGAGGCAAGGAAAGAAAAAATAAAACAATATTTAAATAAATTTACGGAGCTTGAATATGAACAGGCAAAAGACGAGATGCTTTCAGGGCATAAATACACAAAACCTTACAGGGGGGGGTAAAATCAATTTTTCTTGTCGGACCATGCATTGTTGGAGGATGGGATGCATTTTCAGGGGAATCTTTTAAAGAGGTTTTATCTGAAAAACTGACAGAAATGGGACTGGATTATAATGTAATAGATGTTATCATTGCACAATATCCAGATTCAAATATAAGGTATGTTTTAGAATATGATATCAGGAAGAATGATATTGTATTGTTTATAGATGATGTTATTGATTCAAAAGAGGCAGATATCGATCTTAGTTATATATATAACGATTATAAGGGAGATAAGTGGCTGTATTCAGATAGGCCGATTCATACAACGTATACAGGAAATATTCTGATTGCGGATGAGATAGTAAAGAGGATTGTGGGGCCGGTATTTGCCAATTCAGTAAAAGAAAATGACTATGTTGGTTTACATAAAGGGGAGAAGCAGTTAACTTATGAAGAAGATATTGCATTAAAACAGTATATAAACGGGATAAAGAAATATAGAGGGAAGAGGGATTTAGGTATAGGAGCCTGTGTGGTAACTTGTAATCCTTTTACTAAAGGGCATTTTCATTTGATAGATTATGCAAGCAGGCAAGTTAATTTTTTATATGTGTTTGTAGTGGAAGAGGAGGCGGTTTTTTTCCCGTTTGAAGACAGGATAGAGATGGTACGCAGAGGATTAAGCGGACTTGGAAATGTATTGGTCTGCCCAAGCGGTAAATTTATTATTTCAAGGTCAACTTTCAAGAACTATTTTGAAAAGGAAGTATGTAGAGATGCCATTATTGATGCATCAAAAGATACAATGATTTTCAGGAAATATATTGCTCCTGCATTGGGGATATCTAAAAGGTTTATAGGGGAGGAACCCCAGGATAATATAACACGCCAGTATAATAAACTGTTGAAAAAAGATTTGAATGACGTTATGGAAGTTATAGAAATACCCCGTTTGGAAGCGGAGGGAGAAGTTGTTTCAGCCAGCAGGGTAAGAAAATATTTTCTAAAAAATAATTGGGATGAAATAGGTAAATTAGTGCCCCGATCAACCAAAGAATATCTACAGGCAAATAAGAGAAAAATCATAGATTTAAAAAATAGAAAGGGGCTTGATGAAATAATAGAATTTATTTGGGAACACAATAAAGTAGTAATATGTGGTCTGGGAGAAGACGGAAGAAAAATAGTACAGCAGTTAGAGGAAGCATTAGATGAAAAGGAAATGCAAAAGCTGGAATTTTATGATGAAAAATCAGCGGGGGAAGTGTATAGGGATAAGATAGTTATGGATTTTGAACAACTTGTGAATCGAAGAAGAGATGATTATCTGCTGATTACAACAAGTAAATTTAAAAAGGATATCTTTTATTTGTTGAGACGGCGGGGCGTGGATGCAGAGCATATTTTGGTTGCTGAATAATTTGTTGCAAAAGGAATAAAGGAAACAAAAATGTATGATAGCAATTTTATCAGGAACATACTGAAAGAGTATATTGATAAAAAGATAGATAAGTTTGTCATTTATCCGTATGGCGTAAACGGGACAAATACTAAAAATGTTTTAAACAATTATTTTGATTTAGATCCGCAGTTTATTGTAGATAATATGTATGCCAAATATCATTCCAAGATTATCGATATAGATGAATTACGAAATGTTTATCGAAAGGATATGTATATTATTCTCACGGTAGAAGATTTTTCCAAGAATACGGAACGGTTAAAAGAACTTTCAGGGTTTATTCCTGCAGAGAATATTATTAATCTTCGGAATATGGATAACGGGAAGAGGGAAGAAGAAAAAGCAGAAGAAAACCTTAAGATGGGAAAATTGATTCCCTGGCTGGAATTGACACAGCGAAATAAACCGTTTAACAACCGAAAAATAAATGTTGTATTTCATATTGGCGCAGCGGCAGAACATTGGAGCTCGACGAAACCGTTGTATGACCTCTTTTGTAAAGATAATAAATATAATGTGATGGTTGTGCCGTTAGATTCGCCGCGTTTTGAGGAAGACAAAAAACGCATCAGGAAAGATGGGGTTCAGATTATAAAAGAGGTGGAATTTCCGGAAGATATAGAGCCTGATATTGTAATCGCCAGTGGTTTTGGGTTCCAGGAGCCATATACGTTTTCTACAGCCAAAATTATTGGAAGATCTAAAATTATTATAGGGATCTTTGACAGATTGATAGATTTTGATATAGGAGGGGGAGTAACAGAAAGGTATTATGCTCATTTTGGAAGGAATGGAAGAATAAAATATTGCGATTATTATATTGCAGATACATCTCTATACAGGCAATTAGTGAAAGATACGGATGAAAGACGCAGAAGTAAATTGGTTGAAATGGGACATACCAAATTTGACAAAGTTTTTCTTTCAACCCGGGAGAAGAATTACCCGCCGGGATGGGAAAAGCTGAAGGGAAGAAAAGTAATTTTATGGGCGCCGGTTCATGGTGTATATGATAGAAAAATCCAATGGTGGTATACTCTGGATTTATATGCTGGAAGTATATTAAAGTATGCAATGGAGCATAAGGAAGCAGGGTTGGTAATCCGCCTGCAGAATATACTGATTTGGGAATTGATCGAGCAGGGTTTCTGGAGCTATAAAGAACTGCAGGCATTAAAGGATTTTTGCAGGGAATCTGAAAACATTGTTTTTGATGAAGAACCTTCCTATATTGCAGCGTATTCCGTTATGGACGGAGTAATAACAGATAATAGATGCTCTGTAGAGCATACAGCTTTACCGACGTTAAAGCCTATATGTATTACATATAGAAATGATATGGAGCTTGGGACTGATACACAGGAATTAAAAGAAATTCTTTATGAGGCGCGCAGCGGAGAAGATATCGAAAAATTTTATGAGATGATACTTCATGGCAGAGATCCTATGCTGGAGAACAGAAAGGATAATATGGGAAATTTTATAAAGAATTTCGATGGAAAAAATACACAGCGGATAAAAAACTTTATAGAGGACAGGTTCTATGAAAAATGCACGAAATAAGCAGCATTATTCGGACTGTCTGTTTTGACAGTTGATATGAAAAGAGTAGTGTATTGATAAAAGAGGGGGCAGAGGAATGAAAGTAATTATATTAGCAGCGGGGCAGGGGACAAGACTTCGGCCGCTGACAGATGACAGACCGAAATGTATGGTAGAGGTTAATGGAAAAAGCATTATTGAACGGCAGTTGGATACGATAAGGAACTGTGGAGTCAGGGATGAGGATATCGCTATTGTAACAGGGTATTGCAGCGATGTATTGAGCAACAGGTTTAAAGATACGGCAATTTCTTTTGTCAGGAATGAGAAATTTGAAACTACTAATATGGTGTATTCCCTGATGTGTGCAGAAAAAACAATGGAATCCGATTCAGATATTGTTGTTTCCTATGGCGATATTATTTATGATGAGACAGTTTTTCGAAAAGTTATTAATGCCGGGGATGAGCTGTCCGTTATTGTGGATGACGGTTGGTATGAATATTGGTCGCAACGGAATGAAAACCCATTGGATGATGCAGAAACGTTAATGTTTGATCAGGATGATTATTTGACAGAGATCGGGCAGAGAACGAAGGAACTGGATAGGATACAGTCCCAGTATATTGGATTAATGCGTTTTCGGGGAAAAGGGGTGGAAAAAGTTTTGGCTCTGAATGCTGAGGCCAAAAGAAGGAGCGGGCAGGGGGAACCGCTTTGGAAGACGGACAGGAGTTATTCCAGAATGTATATGACAGATTTGCTGCAGGGGATGATTGAAGAAGGCCATAAGCTGAGGGCAGTTCATATTAATAGAGGATGGTATGAGATAGATGACGGGAATGATTTGAAAATAGCAGAGGCGGGAATCAAATAGGATGGAACAGGCAATATGAGTGCAGTTTACTGGATAACAGGACTTTCCGGCGCGGGGAAGACTACCATAGGAAAAATATTTTATGAAAAAATCAGAGAGAAGTATCCCAATACGGTGTTCCTTGACGGGGATATCCTGCGCAAAGTATTTGGGGATGATTTGGGATATACAAAGGAGGAACGCAAAAAGTGTGCCATGAGGTATAGCAGGCTGTGTGATATGTTACAAAAACAGGGAATAAATGTGATCTGCTGTACGATATCCATGTTCGACAGTGTGCGTGAATGGAACCGTGAGAACATCTGCGGTTACAGAGAAATTTATGTAAAAGCATCTATGGATACTCTGAAAGCCAGGGATCAGAAAGGTCTTTACAGCGGAGTTACACAGGAAAAGCAGAAGGAAGCAGTAGGAATCCATATGGAAGCAGAAGAACCCAGAAATCCTGATTTGGTTTTACAGAATGATGGGCTGCGTACACCTGAAGAGCAGGCAGAAACAGTATTCCGGTATTTTCTGCATGATGAATAATATGGGGTATGAAAAGAGAGAGAGTATGAAACTAGGTACAAAGGCAGAGTCCTTATATATACTTGAGCAAAATTTAAGAGGGGCAAAGGTTCTGCCGCAGTATGTGTTTACGGTTGGGCAGTGGAGAAAGGACAAACCCGGTATTTTGGAGAAATTTTGGGAACTGCCATGGAAGGAAAAAGTCATAGTGCGAAGCAGTTCGTTACAGGAGGACACAGGGGAGCAGTCTTTGGCGGGGAAATATGAGTCGGTGGCTGATGTATCAGGAAAAGACAGGTTCGCATATGCAGTGGATAAGGTTATAGAATCTTACGATGATGGCAATGAATTTAATCAGGTACTTGTACAGCCTATGCTTGAGGACGTTGACATTTGTGGGGTTGCATTCACTCTGGAGCCGGGAACAGGCGGGCATTATTATGTGGTTAGTTATGATAAGTCGGGATCCACTTCAGCTATAACATCCGGGGGAAGTTCTGATAGTTGTTTGTATTATCGGTTCAAGGAATGCACAGATGAAAGGGAAGAAAACAGGAATCCGCAGATGGAGATGCTGTGCAGGACACTGCATGAACTGGAGCATATTTTTGGGATGGAGAATTTGGATGTGGAGTTTGCTTATACGAAAGACGGCGGCCTGTATATTCTTCAGGTGAGGCCTTTATGTGTGGAAGCGGGACGGGTTGACAGAAGACGCCAGAAGGAAGAACTGCGCCGTATTGTAGAAAAAGTAACGCTTAACAGCCGGAAAAATCCGTTCCTATGCGGAGATAGGGCAGTATATAGTGTGATGACGGATTGGAACCCGGCTGAAATGATAGGTGTAAGGCCGAAACCATTGGCCATGTCGTTGTACAGGGAAATTATAACGGATAGTGTATGGGCGTACCAAAGGGACAATTACGGGTACAGGAACCTGCGAAGTTTCCCTTTGATGGTTGATTTTGCAGGCCTTCCGTATATAGACGTGCGTGTAAGCTTTAATTCTTTCATTCCTTCGGGTTTAGACGAGCCGCTCAGCGAGAAACTGGTCAACTATTACCTTGAAGAATTGGTAAAGTATCCGGAAAAGCATGATAAGGCAGAATTTGAAATTGTATATTCCTGCTATACATTGGATTTGCAGCAGAGGGTACAGGTATTGAAGGAACATGGATTTTCAGAGGACGAGATTGGCAAGATAGTTGGTGCGCTGCGGAATGTGACAAATCACATCATTGATTACCGGAACGGCCTGTGGCGCAAGGATTATAAAAAGATAGAATACCTTAATCGGCGTTACAGCGAAGTTATGGAAAGCGGAATGAGTGATATTGAAAAGACTTACTGGCTGCTGGAAGATTGTAAGCGTTATGGTACGCTTCCGTTTGCAGGGCTGGCGAGGGCTGCGTTTATCGCAGTTCAGATGCTGCGGTCATTCGTATCCTGTGGAATTTTGGGTGAAGAAGACTATGAGGCGTTTATGGGTGGAATCGAGACGGTAAGTTCTGGAATGAACAGGGACTACAAAGAATTGTCGAAGTCTTCCTTTTTAAGGAAGTATGGGCATCTGCGGCCGGGGACTTACGATATAACATCGCTTCGGTATGATGAGGCGCCGGAACTTTATTTTGACGAATTTTCGGAAACGATGCCCGGATGTCCGGACATAAAGGAAAATGGGGATGCTGATTTTGGTGTGGAGGGAAGGAAAAGCAGAGAATTCCGCCTGTCTTTGGGGCAGTTGAACAGGCTGAGGGATATGCTGCAGGAAAACGGGTTGTCAAATGATGTGCTGGATATTATGGAATTTATGCGGTGTGTCATAGAAGGAAGGGAGTATGGGAAGTTTGTATTTACCAGAAACCTCAGTATGGCTATGCATCTGATAGGCCAGATGGGTGCCGGGGCCGGAATTTCCAGAGAAGAATGTGCTTACATGAACATCAGGGCAGTATACGATTTATATGTCTCTACAGGGGACCTGAAAGATAAGTTTCTGGAATCTGTCAGACGGGGAAAAGAAAGTTATGAAATGACGCAGGTCATTACGCTGCCGCCTGTCATTGCCTTACCTGTTGATGTGTATTCGTTTTATTATCCGGATTCCGAACCTAATTTTATCACATCACGGAAGATTTGCGGTGAAGTAGGTATTCTCGAAGCTATGGAGGACATGACGGATATTGAAGGGAAGATAGTAATGATACAGAGCGCGGATCCCGGATATGACTGGATATTTTCCCATGGGATTGGAGGGTTTGTGACCATGTATGGGGGAGCAAATTCACATATGGCAATACGGGCAGGGGAACTGGGCATTCCGGCAGCGATAGGTGTAGGTGCAAAGCGTTTTGAGAGATACCGTTTTGCTAAAATAATGGAAATAGATGCACTGTCAAAAACGATAAAAATATTAAAGTGAGGAGTAAGAGGATGAAACATGGAGACTTTACAGAACTGGCAAAGTTTTATAGGAACAGGCCAGGATACTCTAGCGTTGTACTAAAATGTCTGAAGAACCATGTGCTCAACAGTATCGGAGAAGGGAAGGTTGCGGATATCGGAGCAGGCACTGGTAAGCTGACGGAGAATCTGGCTGGTCTTGGACTTGGCGGGTTTGCGGTAGAACCGAATGAAGCAATGCGTGCAGAAGCAGAAAATGTGTCCGGGGGGGGGTTCATTTGGAAGGAGGGAACTGCTGAAGCGACAGGGCTTGCGGATAGTTGTGTAAATTGGGCACTGATGGGTTCTTCCTTCCATTGGGCGGACAGCAGACTTGCAGTGAGGGAGTTCTATCGGATACTGGTTCCCGGGGGGTTTTTTACGGCTATCTGGAATCCAAGGGATATTGAGCGGAGCGAACTGCATAAGAGGATAGAAGAAGCAGTATATTCGGAAGTGCCGGGAATGCGGCGTGTTTCTTCAGGCAAATCTGTTTCTACCGAAGAAATGAGGGATAAACTGCTCGGAGAAGGATTATTTAAAGACATTTTTTTTGTAGAGGCTCCGCATACAGAATTTATGACAAAAGAAAGATATATGAACACATGGAAGTCTGTCAATGATATCCAGGTGCAGGCAGGCAAGGAAGGTTTCTGCAGGATTCTTGAGAAAATAGGGAAAATCATATGTGAGTTTGATGAAATTGAAGTTCCGTATCTGTCCAGGTCATGGACAGTGCAAAGCAGCAAGCAGTCCTAGTACTCCATCCAGACTGAGTGGAACTTGAATTTCTGGCTGGATGGCGCATTGGTCCGTTTATGCCGAAAATCCCGTTATGCCTGCCGAGTGTCTGTACTATGAAATAGTGAAAGAAAGGATGAGGATATGAAAACGGAATGGGATTATACGGACTTGGCGGAAGCATACTTGAAGCGGCCGGATTATGCACAGGCGGCAATTGATGGGATGCTGGAGACGGCGGGGGTAAAGCCAGGGGATGCAGTATGTGATGTGGGGGCAGGTGTTGCGCACCTGACTTTGAAGCTGGCGGCGTGTGGGCTGGATGTCTGTGCAGTGGAGCCGAATGACGCGATGCGCAGGAACGGTGTTATTCGGACAGAGCAGTATAAAAATGTTCGCTGGTTTGAAGGTGTGGGAGAAAATACGGGAATGGAAGATAGCAAGTTTGATTTGGTGACGTTCGGATCGTCCTTTAATGTATGCGACCGTCAGGAAGCGTTGAAAGAATCAGAGAGAATTCTCAAAAAAGGAGGATGGTTTGCCTGCATGTGGAACCATCGAAACCTGGAGGATCCTCTCCAGAAAGAGATTGAGGAAATCCTCAGAAGCCGGATTGAAGGCTATGAATATGGGACAAGAAGGGAAGACCAGACGGAAGTTATTAACCAGTGCGGATTATTCGGGGATGTGGCTTATATAGAGGGGATTGTAGTGCATGATATGCTGGCGGAGGATTTCATCGAGGGATGGAAGTCTCATGGTACGGTGCAGAGGCAGTCAAAGGATAAGTTTCAGTTTATCAATGAGGAGATACGCAGAGTAGTTGAGGCAAAACGCCAAAAATATATCCAGGTGCCATATACGACCAGAATATGGATGGCGCAAGTAAGGGAATAAGGCAGGTGGGAATATGGGAACTGTGCTGTATACACAGAGAGTAGAGTTTATAGAGAGTTATGGGGAGCGGAGAGATTGTTCAG
Organism: uncultured Lachnospiraceae bacterium; assembly: GCA_947385425.1. Lineage (GTDB taxonomy): Bacteria > Bacillota > Clostridia > Lachnospirales > Lachnospiraceae > Kineothrix. The sequence continues at coordinate 17,497 of CANDKY010000015.1, forward strand.
ATCAGAATATTTCACGATTTATTCAAACCTGCGGATATCTGCCAGTTCCGGTTCCGAACATGTTAGAAGATCCGGAAGAGTTTACTGCTTATGTAAAGCCTGTGGGGATTGTCCTGACTGGGGGAAATTCATTGGTAAAGTACGGCGGTAATGCACCGGAAAGAGACAGGACAGACAGGCTGCTTATAAAAGCCGCAATAGGGAGGGGGATTCCAATATACGGATTCTGCCGCGGCATGCAGTCTGTTCTGGATTATTTTGAGTGCAGGTTGGAAAATGTGGAAGGGCATGTAGCAATCCGGCATTCCGTCCAGGGGATATGGGGGGCAGGAGAAGTAAACAGTTATCATAACCAGGCATGCAGAAAGGTCAGAGAACCTCTGTATGTGGCACAGATGGCAGGAGACGGGGTGATAGAGGCTGTAGAATGCCCACAGTATAAGATTATGGCGGTTATGTGGCATCCGGAACGGGAAAATCCGTTCAGGGAAGAAGACATTATGAGAGTTCGTAATTTGTTTGGATGGAAAATTTAGTATCAGCCTTTCAGTTTCCGAAAAGAAACTGATGAAGGGAGTGGGGAGAATTGGTGAGCAGTGGAAAAGTAAGAATGCAGAAACTCAAAAAGGACATAAAAGCCTGTAAGAGAATCGTTATGTATGGGGCTGGCTGTCTGGCAAAGATATTAAATACTGAATTAGCCCAAAGTGGTATCGGTGTGAATTATTGTGTAGTAAGCCATAAGGACAGTAATGTAAATGCGTTTGAGGGTATACCGCTGTATGCAGTTGATGACCGGATTTCTGACATGCGCAAAGAAGAAGTAATTACACTTATTTCAGTTACGGAGAAATATGAAAAAGAAATAGAAGAGATTCTGCTGCGAAATGGTATTTTCAAATATCTGCTAATTTCCAGGTATGTGAGGAAGACGGATTCATTCCGCATATATCAGAATAAATCGGAACAGGAATATCTGGATGAAATAGCAGAATGGTATGCGGATGTGAATCATCTCCCCTTCTATGATTCGGATGAAATAAAAAAGCAATTAAAGGACATCATACAGAAGAGCTCACGGCGTAAGGATAAAGCAGTATTTGCAGTTGGCAATTTCAGTCCAAGAGTGATTAAGATGGCAGGCGCTTTACATAAAAAGGGATTTGAGGTTGAGATATTATTTTATCCGGGTATATGGATTTTGGACTGTTTTCTTGATGCATTGTTGCATGTGGCGGATTCCTGTAAAATGTGTGAAAGCATAGAGGAACTGATGTATGGGATTATGGTTTCACAGGCAAAAATTGTTCATTTATTTTCGAGTATAGAAGTATCCTATGTAGCCCGTATTTTAATTCAAAAGAAAAAATTATTTTCAAAGCTGATATTTGATCAATATGACATCGGAAACGGAATGTATATTGAAACAAATGAGTTAACGAAGGAAATGCTTGATGATGAGAAGTATTGCCTGGAGCATGCGGATGGCGTTTGCTTTAGAGGATATGAGCAGGAATACTTATTGAATGAGATGAATTATAAGATGGAAGGAACGGCAATTAATTTTTTTGATTATTGCCAGGATGATGAGTTCGATGAAAGCAAGGACTGTGGTAATGGCGCATTGAATTTGTGTTATGCGGGAGGAATAGCAACAGAACAGGAATGGCCGGGGGCATCGTATGCATGTCTTTTGGAATTTGCAGGTATTTGTGAGAAAAGCAAGTGTCATTTACATGTATATCCGTCACACTGGGATGAACAAAGATTTTCGGAGTATATTGATTTGGACAGAAAAAGTGATTATTTTCATTTCCATAAGCCGGTATCGTATAGAGATTTGAAACAAGAGTTAAAACAATATGATTACGGAATACATATAATTAAAAATAATTTTCTTAAAAGGGAAAAAGACGGTTATTACACAAGGAATAAACTGATTTATGCAGTAACAAATCACTTTTATGATTACCTGGAAGCCGGTTTGCCAATCATTGCAGCATATCCTGTAAAATTTGCGGAATATTTTGAGAAGAAAAACGTGTTATTAAATTGGACACTGGAAGAATTTGATTTTGAACAATTGATATGCAGGCGTAAAGAATTGAAGCAGAATGCAATTCAAGTAAAAAGACAGCTTAGCGTAGGAAAACAGATAGAAAAATTAATCGGATTTTATAATATGTTATAAATTATGAAAGGATGGAAAAGGGTATGGAGCGTGTTGTGATATACGGGGTAGGAAATACTGGAAAGAGCGCTTATTTTTATTTAAAAAGCAGATATGAATGTTTATTTTTTGTGGATGGTGACAGTAAAAAATGGGGACAGGAGTTTGAGGGGCTGCAAATTAGGGAGCCGGATGCATTAAAGCAGATAGGAAATATAAAAGTAGTAGTCGCAAGTATTTATTGGAAAGAAATATTGGATGAAATAAGAGGCTTTGGCCGGATGGTGATAGAGATATACAAGCCGGAAACAGAAGTGATATTGTCTGATGGAATAAAAGAAGAATTAAATAAAAGAACAGTAAATTTGGGAAGTTTCTTAAGAAAACAAAAGAGAATATTGTGTAAAGAGCTGACTTTTATGCCGGGAGGCTCACAGGTTCTGGATTATGTTTTTTTAAAAGCTGTAGGGAGTGTTTTTCAATGCAAAAAATATTTGGAAATCGGGACTTATATCGGGGAAAGTATTAATATAATGACGGAATGTTGTGAGGAATTGTACAGCGTAACTGCACCGCTGGAATCACCCCTGGCAGGGGGGGAATGGTGTAAGGAGTTGGGAATACCAAATCATTCAGGCAGACTAGCATATGATGAGAGGATAACTCATTATTATGCAGATTCCAGAATTTTTAATTTTGAAAATGTGGGAATGGACATAGATCTATTTTTCATTGATGGAGATCATAGTTATGAAGGCGTATATAGTGATACAAAAAAGATTTTTGAAGTAAAGAAAGCGGATGCAATTGTGATATGGCATGATTTTAGAAACTTGGATACTTCTTACAGGGCCGAAGTTGTGAATGCAGTGAGAGATGCATTACAGGATGAATTTCGAAATGTTTATGCAACAAATAATAATTTGTGCGGAATTTATTTGCCGGAAAAGTATAAAGAGGAGTTTGAATTAAGAGAAATAAAATATGAGGAAAAGGCGCCTTTGTTTACTTATGATTGTACATTAGACAATTGTAAAGTGTTTGAAGATTAATATTTTTTTATAGGTATAAACGGAAGCCAAGGAAAATTGATAAAGGAGAATGATGTAGATGGGAAAGAGATGCTCTTCTTTTTTTTGGAGTGATAATTGGTATATAGAAAGCGGAAAAGCATGGTTCGTAGATGGAGAGCGTAATGTTTTATTTTGTCTGAATCTTGAAAAGAAAGAGTGTGAGTATATAAAGGAGATACCGGATCCGAATAAAGATACATTTCGATTGAACCCTAAATGTATGAAGTGCAATAATGATATTTTCTGTATGCCTGATATGGGGAGTTGTATATGGGTATATCATATAGAAAAATCTCAGTTTACATCGATTGCAGTAGATAATCCAAATGGGGTGAGGCTTTCCATAAGGGATTTCTGGAAATGCAATAATAAAATTTTTGCAATTTCCGTTGGGCTAAAACAAATTATTGAAATCAGTATAGAGGAAAAGCGGATAGAAAACTATTATGATCTAGATACTGCGGAGAATGATAGTATAGGAGCAGGAATTAAAGTCGGAAATTGTTTATATATTGTTTCTATGGTTTCGAACAAAATCTATCAATTTGATTTAATAACCAAAAAGACAGAGGTATTTACTGTTCCTAATGTAGATGGAGCTTTTGGTTCAATATGTTTTGATGGAGACAAGTTTTGGCTGAGCGGATATCGGAGGGAAGTTTATGCCTGGAACAGGGAAAAGAATGAAGTGAAGGTTATTGATCAGTTTCCGGAACAGTTTGGTATCTATAACTTTAAAGACAAAGAAGTTAATAAATTAGATTGTAAGGCATCGGTATATGATGTGCCTGTATTCATCCAGTCAGTTGCAGCGGAAACACATGTCTGGTTTATACCATTTCAGACAAACAAAATATTGTATATTGATAAAAATACATATGAAGTAAGAGCTTTTGAAATGGAGACGGAAGACGAAGAGGAAGGTATTCCAATTGATAGGGAATTTTTAAAAGCAAAGTATATATTGGAGTATGTGGATGAAAAACGATATATAGGGCTGTTTTCCTTGAAAAATAACTGCATAGTGGAAATAGATGCGGGAGTAAAAAAGGAAACCAGGAAAAAATATTTATTGAGTAAGTCGTGCCTTATGAAGATGATGCAGTTATATGAAAAAAGAGGACATATCATGCAGGAAAAAAGTGATATGGATGAAAGGATTTACTGTGCAGGAATTGTAAATTGGATTGAGTATATCAGAATGGGAATGGGAGAAAAGACAGGAATGAAAATATATGAAAAGATTGCAATGGAGGAAAAGAATTGTTAAATATATGTAGGCAATTGCTGTCGATTATTTACATTTATGCGGTTGTAAAAGAATGGAATGCCGGTGGAGAGTTTAAGGATACAGAAAAAATAATTGTAGTTGGAAGCCAAATACAGGCTTTATTGGTAAGGGTATTTTTAATAAAGATATCGGTTCTGGTTTCTTATTGTAACTTGAATTTTTTTGATCATATGTATAAGTGCAGGAAAAATGTGAAATGGATTGTATTTGATAATAGGAAAGCAAAATATTTGAAGAGTACCGGAACTGATATTTTGATTTTTCCAATTTTATAAAAAGGGAATATGAGAGAATGAGAGTTTTAGTAGTGGATATTAATTTTGAATATAAAAACCCAATGTATCGACAATTTTATAATCATTTGTCTTATTGTATGGAAGTTGATTATTTTGGGCCGGGATATGTGGACAGGAAGGTGTTGGAAAGGGGTATTAAACGGTTCTTGTTTGAAAGGGAATCTTACGATTTCATACTTGTCGGCACTTATTTTTTATATTCAGCAGAACTGCGGGGAGCAAGATATAATGCATATTTTACACATAGGTGTGTTGTTATTCCATATTACCGTGTAAGTGATGCATATCAGTGCTGCAGGCATATTTTAGATGAATTAAAAGATATAGATTCGGTAATCAGGATTTTAAATTATTATGAAGACTCTGTATCGATGCCGGAGGGAGATTACAGGATATGCAGATCATTTCTGGAAGATGGGTTTTATTTGTTAAGTTGGCCAATACAATATATGCAGATATTCCATGCAAAGAGAATAAGGCAGCATCCTGTATTAAATAATAACGCATATAAATTAGCAAAGGAATACAGTTCAAAATATATTCCGATACCGATACATGGAATTTCTTATCCTGAGATTTTTGTGAGAAATTATGAGGAAAGAGAGTATGATTGGTGTGTTCCGGGCAATAAGGATACAAGTCTGTATGGTGGACGGAAGAATGCGGCAAATATTACAGAAAAATCGGGTTACAGGGTGTGGGATACAGATCCATTTCAGAAGCTTTCCACTTTTCATATACAAAAAAAACATATGGAATGGTATGAGTTTAATGGAAAAATCGAAAAAGCTGTCAGCAGGGTAATAGGGAAAAACACTTATATTCCGTCTTTTCCTAAATTAACATATATTGCGCAATGCCGGGAAAATTATATGGAAAGCATGCGAAGAAGCAGAAAAGTTTATGTTGATGGAGGAATTGGTGAGATTTTTGTAAGGAAATATTTTGAAGCATGTGCCTGTGGAGCGTTAGTGGTAGCAAAGGAAATACCTGGTTTGAGAGATTTTGGATTTAGGGACGGAGTAAACTGTAAAATTATTAAAAAATTTCATGCTGAGATATTGCAGGAGCATATTCCGGATGAAGAGTGTATTAGACTTGCAAAAGCAGGTCAGCAGCTTATTTTGGATAAACATATGATGCATCACCGTGTATTGGCGTTATACCAGACAGTAGAGGCGATAAAGAATGAAATGTATAACGGGGCGTTTTGGAATGAAGGGAATTATAGAATGAAACAGTAGGGTTTAAAGGATTGTTTCTTGCGTCTGCTGAAACAGAGTTGAGGTATAAAATGGAATTTACATATAGTGCTTATAAAAAATTATTAGAATTGCTGCAGAATAGCGGATATAAAGATGTACTGTATGACACTTGGGGTAATTATGGAAAAACAGTAATCTTGCGGCATGATGTGGACTTATCTATAAAGATGGCAATTCCCTTTTCGAAGATAGAAAAAGAAATGGGTATGGAGGCTATTTACTTTTTCTTGCTAAATACTGATTTTTATAATATAGCATCTGATAGTTCTCGGAAATTAATTGATAAAATATGCAGAAATGGTGGGAAAATAGGGCTTCATTTTGATGAAGCTGCATATGGAAAACAGGATGTTACAGAGGGCATTTTAAAAGAAAAAGCTGCTATGGAGAGTATATTGGGTATGCCGATTACTTATGTTTCTATGCATCGGCCTTCGAAAGAAACGCTGGAAGCAGATTATCAGATAGAGGGGATTATTAATTCATATAGTAGGACTTTTTTTCATGAGTTTAAGTATATATCCGATTCAAGAAGAAAATGGCATGAGAATGTGGAGGAAATTGTAGGAAGCGGGAAGGAGGACAGGCTGCATATATTGACACATGCGTTTTGGTATAGAGAGTCAGAGGAAGAAGCATCAAAAGCACTTAAGGAATTTATTACATCTTATAAAAAGCAGGTATATTTTAGTTTGTATAATAACATAAGGGATTTAAATGAATTTCTAAAAGCGGAGGAGGTAGAGGATCTATAATGAAGGATATCGCAATTGAGGAAATATTGGATTTTTTATCTCGCAAAAAGATAAGTAATACATATTACGGCGACATGAATATACGAGTCAGTGGTTTTTCACCTATAGTTGAGTATCAGCGGGGAACATTGACATGGATAAAATCGAAGGAGAAATATGTTAGTCTGGATTCATGGGTGGTTTGGAATGAAATTGATCTTGCCGTTATGGATAATAATACGAAGCAAATAGAAGATGGAACTGGAATAAGGAATTCTATTGTATGCCAGAATCCAAAGAATGTTTTTTTCGCTATTTTAGAAGAATTTTTTAGTGAAGAGGAGAAGAGAGACTGTATTGGAAAACATTCTGTCATTGAAGCAGGAGCACAGATTGAGGAAAATGTATACATAGGTGCTAATTGTTATATAGGAAATGAAGTAAGAATATGTGAAGGAACCAGAATCGGCAACAATGTGGTGATAGAGGGTAAGGTTAATATCGGCAGGAACTGCCGGATTAAGTCAGGTGTGATAATAGGAGGTGACGGGTATGGATACAGCAAGGAGAAGGGTGTATATTATCCAACTCATCACTTTGGTGGCGTCAGAATCGGTGATAATGTAGATATTGGATCAAACACATGTATTGACAAAGGCAGTATGTCAGACACTGTCATAGGGTGTGGAAGTAAAATCGATAATTTGTGTCATATTGCACATAATGTCCGGATTGGAAACGGAGTTATGGTGGTTGCAGGTGCGGTGATAGCCGGAAGCGCTGAGATTGGTAATAATGCCTATATTGCGCCGGGAGTAATTGTGCGGAATCAGATATCCGTGGGGCAGGGGAGCCTGATTGGGATGGGAGGAGTCTTAACGGAGGATGCAGGGGAGAATTATGTATATATGGGAGTGCCGGCAAAGAGTATTCGGAAAATGAAAGAAGAGAATTTGTAAAATGGCGGAGGAAAGGAATATGAAATATGCTTTGATAGGGTGCGGGAGAATTTCCCCCAATCATATAGCGGCTGCCTTGAAAAACCAGTTGGAGATTGTAGCTTTATGCGATTGTGAGAGAACAAATATAGAGGATAAAATTAAAAAGTTTGATTTGTCCGATGATATTCATATTTATGAGGATTATCAGGAGATGCTGCGTAAAGAATCTCCGCAGCTTGTCGCAGTTGCTACAGAAAGTGGGAAACATGCGGGAATTGCCCTGGATTGTATGGATTACGGGTGCAATTTAATCATCGAAAAACCGATTGCACTTTCCCTTGCCGATGCAGATAAAATAATAGAAAAGGCAAAGAAACTGGATTTGAAAGTATGTGCGTGCCATCAAAACCGTTTTAATAAATCCATCCGGAAAATACGGGAGGCAGTGGAAAAGAACCGTTTTGGAAAAATGATTTACGGGACTGCCCATATCAGATGGTGCAGGGATCATGAATATTATGACAGGGCAAAGTGGAGAGGAACATGGGAACAGGACGGAGGCGCCCTAATGAATCAATGCATCCACAATATAGATCTATTGCGTTGGATGCTCGGTGATGAGGTTCTGGAAGTTGTGGGGATGACGGACAGGCTTCGGCATGATTATATAGAGGCGGAGGATTTGGGGATCGCATTAATTCATTTTAAGAATGGTACATATGGGATTGTCGAGGGGACAACAGACGTGTACCCTAAAAATTTAGAGGAAACTTTGTATTTATTTGGAGAGAAAGGTACGGTAAAGGCCGGGGGCCAGTCGGTCAATGTAATAGAGGAATGGAGATTTTCCGATATGCTGGATGATCCGGAAGAGGTAAAAGCACAGTTTCATGAAAATCCGCCTAATGTATACGGATATGGACATACCCCTTTGTATGCAGATATTATAGAAGCCATTAGAAACAACAGGGAACCATATGTAAATGCGGAAGCCGGTAAAAGGGCTTTAGAGCTGGTTTTGGCAATATATAAATCATCATTGGCAAACGAGATAATTAGATTACCTTTGCAGGAAGGATCTACTATGGAGTACCAGAAGAAATTTATCTAAAACAGGAAAATGTGCGGAAGCAGGGAGAAAGAAACATGGAAAACGGACGAGCGGAAAATAGCATGGCAATAAAAGGGGCTTCCTATATCGGAGAACCCCAATCATATACTGTTATGTATATTTCCAAAAAAGTGGAACATCTGCTGGAAAACCTGGAGGGGATAGAAGGCAGCCTGATTTTTGCAGAAGAAGGGATTCGTGTGCCTGATACCTATGCAGAAAGGAACCGGTTTGTTTTTTCGGATAATCCGCAAAGAGAGTACGCGGAATATATGCAGATCTATGCGGACAGAAAATGGAATGCGGATAAAGGAAGGCGTTACACACTGACAGATGGAGGGTATTATTTGGGTGAGAATGTCAGGATAGGAGGCAACGCTTGTATAGAGCCGGGATGTCTGCTTGGACATGATGTTATAATCGGAAAAAATGCATATATAAAGGCGGGAGTTAAGATAAAGAATGCAGTGATTGGAGATGATTTTACCGCCAATGAAAATGCGGTAATCGGAGCGGACGGGTTTACTATGGCAGTTGATAATAAAGGCAATAAATTCAGGATACCGACGCTTGGAAAAGTTATTATTGGAAATGGTGTGGAAATAGGGGCTCTTAATAACGTCTCTGTAGGTTCGGGAAGGGATACTGTAATAGAAGATTATGTAAAACTGGATGCGTTGGTTCATATTGGTCACGATGTCAGGATTAAAAAAAATACGGAAGTTACAGCAGGAGTGATTATAAGCGGGTTTGCAGTGATAGGAGAGGATGTATTTATCGGTGTAAATTCGTCCGTAAGGAACCGTATAGAATTGTCGGATTCGTGTTTTGTAGGAATGGGATCCAATGTGACTAAGCCGGTTGACAGGCAGGAGATTGTGGCTGGGAACCCGGCGCGCCCGATAAGGAAAAACAGGAGAGGGGATCAGGGTAGTGCAGAATGAAGAAAAGCTATGTAATCGGAGAAACAGCAATATTTTCTAAAACAATATCAGAAAGCGATGTATATTTATTTGCAGGGATTACGGGTGATTTTAATCCGATTCATGTAGACAAGGTTGCTGCTGAAAGTTCGGTTTTTGGAGAAAGAATCGTACATGGCACTCTGGTTGCAGGGTTGCTGTCCGGTGTCATCGGATTAAAATTTCCAGGTCCGGGAACGATTTATATGCAGCAGGACAGCCGCTTTTTATTGCCGGTAAAAATAGGGGATACTGTAACGGCAAAGGTGACATTATCTAAAATCATAAATGAGGATAAGGGGATATTGGAACTGCTGACTGAGGCGTTTAATCAGAATCAGGAAAGGGTAATGGAGGGCAAAGCGGTAGTAAAGGCTCCCTGATGCAGTAATAAAAGGTTTATGTATTATCTTTGGTTGAGATGCGTTTGGAAAATGTTCGGGAAGTATGGGAATGAGGAAGAGATGGAATTCAGGGACTTAAAGATACAATATCAGATTTTGAAACATGACATTGACTTTGCGATAGAAAAGGTAATGAGCAGAGCGGATTTTATTTCAGGAAAAGAAGTAAAAGCATTGGAAGAAAAATTGGCGGAATATGTCGGAGTAAAGCATTGTATCACATGCGCAAATGGGACGGACGCATTGGTGCTTGCGCTTATGGCTTGGGGAATCGGAGAGGGAGATGCTGTGTTTGTCCCGGACTTTACCTTTTTTTCCACAGGGGAGGCGCCGGTGGTTTGCGGGGCAACACCAGTATTTGTTGATGTAGATAAAACCACATTTAATATTTCGGCGGATGCATTAGAGCAGGCAATACTGCAGATAAGAGAAGAGGATGTATTGCGGCCCAAAGTGATTATCGCGGTGGATTTATTCGGTCAGCCTGCCGATTATGGATCACTCAGGGAAGTTGCAGAAAAATATGGTTTATTGCTGTTGGAGGATGGGGCGCAGGGATTTGGGGGAACCATACGAAAACGGAAAGCGTGTAGTTTTGGTGATATTTCTACAACTTCTTTTTTCCCTTCGAAACCACTTGGCTGTTATGGGGACGGAGGGGCTGTCTTTACTGACAATGATGAGTGGGCGGAATTGATCCGATCCTTATGCGTGCATGGCAAAGGGAAGGATAAGTATGATAATATTCGTATTGGTATGAATTCGAGGCTGGATACTCTGCAGGCTGCAATTTTACAGGTTAAGTTATGGCAGTTTAATACCTATGAATTACAGCAAGTGAATGTGGCAGCACGGTGGTATGAGGAATTATCTGATTATGGAGTAATCATTCCCCGGACAGCGGAACATTTTATGTCATCCTGGGCACAGTACACCATTGTATGTAAAGATAAGGCGCAGAGGGAGCGGGTGCAAAAGGCATTAAAGGCAGAAGGAGTGCCGACAATGGTGTATTACGTAAAAGGTTTGCATGAGCAAAAGGCATTTGAGAACAAATGCGTGGTTGTGGAAAAGTATGAGAATACACAATATCTTACGAACAGGGTGTTATCACTCCCTATTCATCCGTATTTGCGGAAGGAACAGGTAAAATATGTAGTGGAATTGATTCAGGAAACAATATAGAGCGTATACAAAAAAAGGGATGGAGGAAAATTATGTCAAAACTTCAGATGGTAAAGAAAAAAAATAAGCTGTTGGCAATTATAATCCGTAATGATTATGATTGTGCAGGTGTGGATTTTCTGACACCGGCTGAATATTCACAGCAAATCGCGTATATGCACCATCCGATGGGGAAGGTCATAGATGCGCATGTACATAATTTAGTACATAGGAATGTCGTGCTTACTCAGGAAGTTCTGTTTATTAAAAAAGGGAAACTTCGGATTGATTTCTATGATGATTATCAGGATTATTTGGAAAGTTATACTTTATCGGAGGGTGATGTCATCCTTCTTACTTCTGGAGGCCATGGTTTTAAAGTATTGGAAGAAGTGGAAATGGTCGAGGTAAAACAGGGACCGTATTCGGGGGATGCGGATAAAATCAGGTTTGCAGGAATTGAAGATGAGTATGTTGTTCTGAAAGATGGGGCATGTCAGTAAAAAGGTTGGAGATGATAATGAGAAGAAGAAAGAAAATCGGCTTGGTTTTGGTAACGGAGCCGCAGCTTGGCGGCACTCATCAGTATGCATGCCTTGTGGCATCTATTCTATTGAATTACAGGGACAAATATGAAATAGTGGCACTGTGCAGTAATACTTTTTGGATGAGGTGGTGTAAGAAAAATGGTCTTAGATATATCAGAAGAAGCTGGGAAGAGTATATGGATCAGGAAAAAGAATGGGCCATTCGTCACCCTATTATGAATTATTTATATTGTAATTACATGACTCCAAGCGGAAATGTACTCAGAAAAGAAAAAATTGATTTGTTGATTTGTTGTTTCCAGGGATTGTTTCTGCCTAATTTCAGAGCAAAGACAATCCACCCGGTACATGATTTGATGCATAGATATGAACCGGCATTTCCGGAAGTAAAGGGGATGGAAACGGAAAAAAGGGAACTTTTTCACAGGAGTCTGGTAAAATTTGCGGCGGGAGTGTTGGTAGATTCGAATGTTGGTAGACAGCAATTTGTAGAATCTTACATGGAGGGTAGCAGAAAAGGGCCATTGGTTAAGGTATTGCCGTATATCGCTCCGCAATATAAAACTGCGGAAGAGTATATTGAAACACCGGCAAAATATATTTTTTATCCCGCACAATTCTGGACACACAAAAATCATTTAAATTTGCTTAAAGCGGTTAAGATGTTAAAAAATGAGATACCGGATATCCATTTAGTTTTAGCCGGAAGTGAAAAAAACTCATTGCGTGTAGTGAAAGGATTTATATCAGAAAATGGATTAGAAGAAAATGTAACAATCAAGGGATTTGTCAGTAATGGGCAAATAATTTATCTGTATAAGCATGCAGCAGGACTGATTATGCCGTCATATTTTGGCCCTACGAATTTGCCGCCGTTAGAGGCTATGGCGCTGGGATGTCCGGTGGCAGTAGCGAATAATTATGCTATGCCAGAACAAGTAGGGGATGCGGGTCTGCTTTTTAATCCTAATGCGCCGGAGGAAATGGCGGATTGTATTTTGAAGATGTGGAAGGATGAGAAATTAAGGAAAGAGATGATAATAAAAGGGTATAAAAGAGTAGATGCCTGGAAGGCGGAAGATTTTGAGAGAGAGTTTGTGAGAACGGTAGACAGGATTCTTGGAATAAAGTAAGGGGAGGAAGTATGGATTTTATACCGGTGAATGAACCGTTGTTGGACGGTAACGAGAAGAAATATTTATGCGAATGTATTGATACAGGCTGGATATCTTCAGAGGGGCCTTTTGTAAAGGAATTTGAGCAGAGAATGAGCGGGACAGTGCGGCGAAAATACGGTATTGCAGTTACGAACGGGACTGCTGCATTGGAATTAGCAGTTCGGGCATTGGAAATCGGAGAAGGCGATGAGGTAATTATGCCGGCGTTTACCATTATTTCCTGTGCAAGTGCGATCACAAGTGTTGGAGCGGTTCCGGTGTTAGTGGACAGTGATAGGAATACCTGGAATATGAAAACCGATGAAATAGAAAAAAGAATCACTTCAAAAACAAAGGCAATTATGGTTGTCCATATTTATGGTCTTCCAGTGGAAATGGAACGGGTTATTCAGCTTGCGGGGAAGTATGGATTAAAAATTATTGAGGATGCAGCGGAGATGCATGGACAGACATATAATGGAAAACCGTGCGGCAGTTTTGGAGATATCAGTGTATTTAGTTTCTATCCGAATAAACATGTAACAACCGGAGAGGGAGGGATGATAGTCACTGATAATGAGGAGCTGGCCAAGCGGTGCCGTTCTCTGAGAAATTTGTGTTTCAGAAATGATATACGTTATGTACATAATGAGTTAAGCGGCAACTATCGTTTTACGAATCTGCAGGCGGCGGTAGGCTTGGCACAGTTAGAACGTCTGGAAGAATTTGTAAAACGAAAAAGGAAGATGGGAAAATATTATACAGAAGCATTAAAAGGTGTAGACGGATTAAAATTTCCGGTGGAAAAGACGGAATATGCGGATAACATATACTGGGTATATGGGCTGGTATTAGAACCCTATATATCTGTTACAAACAGAGAGATGTGTAAAAAATTGGCAGAAGCCGGTATAGGGAGCAGAACGTTTTTCTGGTGTATGCATGAACAGCCCGTATATATGAAAAGAGGCTATTTTCAAGGAGAGAATTATGTAAATGCGGAGTACCTTGCACGTAAAGGATTCTATATACCGAGTGGTATGGCGTTGACAGAAAAGCAGATGGAAATAGTAGTTACTCAAATAAAGCGCATTATGGATGAACTGTGTCATTCGGCGAAGGGAAAAAGAGTGTGAGGGAGATTTTTATGGATGTATTTAAGGATTATGCCTATTATTACAATGCTTTTTATGCGGACAAAAATTATCGTTATGAGGCCGGGCAGGTTGATCACCTGCTTAAAGAATATGGAGAAAACATAAAGAAAGTCATTAACTTTGGATGTGGTACAGGCAGACATGATATTATTTTGGATGATTTAGGGTATTTGTGTACCGGGATTGATATGAGTGAACTGATGGTGAAACTGGCAAGAGAGAATGCGGAGAGGGAACAGAAGGATATTTCTTTTTCAGTTGCGGATATCAGGAATTATGAACCGGAAGAAAAGTATGATGCGGTTATTTCGCTTTTCCATGTAATGAGTTATCAGGTGGGAAGTCATGATATTTTAAACGCATTTAAAACTGCTAGAAAAGCATTGGAGAAAGGGGGATTGTTTTTATTTGATATATGGTATGGTCCCGGGGTTTTAAGCGATAAGCCTGCTTTGCGTGTGAAGGAGGCGGGGGATGACAGGAATCGTATTATTCGGATTGCAAGGCCGATTATGTATGATAAGGAAAACAGAGTAGATGTATGTTATGAAGTGTTAGTCGTGGACAGAGATGGAAATAACGTTAAATTGATTAATGAAATGCACAGTATGCGCTATTTTTTTGTTCCAGAGCTGGAGATGTTATTGTCCCAGGCAGGTTTTCGGATCACAAAATGTCTGGATTGTAATACGTTAGGAGAAACGGATTATGAGTCGTGGACATGTTATATTATTGCGGAAGCAATGTAATGCAGATATTGCTTTAAATATTTGGATAAAAATAGAAGAGAAAGGAAATGAGTATTGAATATGAATAAAGGGATGGTCGCAGTAATTTCTACGCTTGTTGGGGCAATAGCCGGTGCAACTGCAGCAGCAAAGGTAAGTATTGGTATGATAGATCGCAACAGAGAGATGTCAGATAAGCATTTGATTATATTGCGCGCGTTAAATGAATGGATGATAACAAAGCAGAATGGTAAGCACATTATAGAATATTTTCATAAAAAAGAGATTAAGACAGTGGCCATTTATGGTATGAGTTTTTTAGGAGAAAGATTGTATGATGAGTTAAAGGGGACGGATGTTGAAGTTAAATATGCAATAGATAAAAATGCGGTTAATATTTTTTCAGAAATAGATATTTTGCTGCCGGATGAGGAATTGCCGGAAGTAGATGCTGTTATTGTGACGCCGATTTTCTTTTTTACAGAAATTGAAACTAATCTGGCTTCGAAGATACAAGCAGAGATAATACCATTAGATGATATTTTATATGAAATACAACTTTAAAAGTAATAATCTGGCAGAGCAACAGGAGGGAAAATGAAGGGTAGTATGGAAAAAATCTATAATTGAAAGGGTATATCTATGGACATATCAATTATCATTCCGGTATATAATGCGGAAAAATATTTAAAGGAATGTTTGGACAGTGCAATTTTGCAAACAGTGAAAGAGAAGGAAATCATTTGTATAGACGATGGCTCTACGGATAGCTCCCTGCAGATCCTGGAATGGTATAGTAAGAAAGAAGCAAACTTTAAAGTTCTGAGGCAGGAAAACAAGGGAGCCGGGGAAGCAAGAAATGCAGGATTGAAGATAGCTGTCGGGAAATATATAAGCTTTTTGGATGCGGATGATTTTTACATTGACCCGGAAGCTTTGGAAAAAATGATTTATGCCTGTGAAAACTGTCATCTGCATGTGTGTGCTGGTTTGCGCAGGGTTTACAGGGATGGTTTCGGCATAGATTTTCCGCTGTACAGGGATTGTTTTGAGGAAGGAAAAAATGCGGGTGGTAAAGTAATGAGATATGTAGATTATCAGGATGATTATTTTTACCAGAATTATATTTTTTCCGCCAGAGTAATACAGGAGAATGAAATAAGGTTTCCAGTATACAGGAGATATGAGGATCCTCCGTTTTTTTTAGCAGTTATGATGTTGATCAAGGAATATATAATTTTGCCGGTGGAATTTTATGGCTATAGAGATTCGGCGGAAGCGTTTTTACGCAAAGGATTGTATTTGACAGATATTTTAAGCGGGATACGGGATAATATGAAAATTGCCGCGGATAACAGCCTGGAGGAACTGAAAAAAATTTTAATCCACAGGATTGACAGTGAATATGCCCTGTGGATTCTGGATAATGCAAATAAGGATATATTGGAAATATTAAACGAAATATGGAGGACAGCATTTGGTGGAAACAATATGGGAGGGAATGCGGCAGAAACGGAAGCATCTCTGGAAATTGTAAGAACCATAGTTTCTGGCATAATAAGAGGTAATAGCCTGGGTGCTTATTTTGAGAAACAGGGACTGACAGAAGTTGCAGTCTATGGTCTTGGGGCATTTGGGAAGATGGCTGTTGCAGAGTTGAAAAAATCAAAAGCAATTACAGTTTACGGAGTTGATCAGAAAGTAAAGGGGATGGACGGAGTTGTGGTATGCACATTAAAGGAAGCCAATCAAAAATGCAGCGAGATTATTATAACACCTTTGAAAAATAATGTAGATATTATAAATAGTGTCAGAAAAGTATGGCGAGGGAATGTAAGCGGGTTATATGATCTTGCACTTAAGGCAGAAGAAGTATAAGCATATTCTTCGGTGTTTTAGATGAAAGGCGGATTTGTACATTGAAAAAATATATTATTTTCGGAGCCGGAAATATGGGCATGGAGGCATTGCTTTATTACGGATGCAGGAATGTCGCATTTTTCTGTGATAATCAGAAAAGCGGAGAGATAAAGGGAATTCCGATCATTAATTTTCAGGAACTGATTCGTGTCCGTCATAAGTATGAAATTGTTGTGGCTGTTTCTAAGTCTGCATATAGGAAAGAAATGGAGTACCAGCTTGATGAAAGAGGAATTAAATATGTAGAGTTTGGAACTTTGGGCTGGAGATTGCAGGAAGATAATTCAATAGGGGAATATCGGTTTCAGAATCGTTCAGGAGGCAAAAACAAACTGGTGATGATTTTAGCGGGGTATAAAGAGTTTTTGTGGGATTCTGTTTTTGCTAGGGTAAAGGCCTATGTACCCGGAGATGTTGATGTGTGCGTGATGACAGCGGGATATAAAAATGCAGTGTTGGAAACGCTGTGCGGGCAGGAGGGATGGTCATATTTATATACATATGAAAACCAGGTATCTCAGATCCAGAATATTACGGTAGGATTGCATCCGGCGGCAGAATGGATATATAAGTTGGATGAGGATATTTTCATTACACCTGGTTTATTTGAGGGTCTTATGGATACATATCTGTTAGCAGAAAATGAAAGAAAGTACGGCGTAGGGATAGTGGCTCCGTTAATGGCGGTCAACGGCTACGGGTATCGGAGGGTCTTAGAATATATGGAATTGCTGCCGGAGTATGAGGCGCGTTTTGGCAGTGCTGTTTCCGGTATAGGAGATATAAATACAAATACTGAGGCAGCAGTATACATGTGGGAAAAAACACTTCCGCTGAATAAGTTTGCCAGGAAAATGAAATTGGACGGAATAAAATATACGGTATGCCCGTATCGGTTCAGCATAGGATGTTTTCTGATGCATAGGGATGCCTGGGAAGCGATGGGGGGTTTTGAGGCATCGCCGGAGGGCGTTTTGGGAGTAGATGAAAAGTGCTTATGTCAGTGGTGCATGGATGTTGCGAGGCCGGTTGTTGTTGCTGAACGTGTAGTGGCCGGACATTTTGCATATGGAAAACAGACAGAAGGTATGAAGAAGCTGTATGCAGAGCGGAGGCGCGATTTTGATAGTTGATGTAGGTTTATTTCCGCAGAAAATTTTAAAGTTACTTGTTTACAGACAACAAATAATGGGTTTATGAAAATGGGCGGGTTAGATTGTATGAGGCCGTTTAAAGGAAGGACAGGATGGAAATAAAAGTATCGGTAATCATGCCGTCACTAAACGTAAAAGATTATATTGAAGAGGCAGTGAGGAGTGTGCTGTGCCAGAACTTGAGGGAAATTGAGGTTATATGTATCGATGCAGGTTCCGATGACGGTACATGGGAAATATTGGCATCACTGGCTAAGATGGATGGACGGGTAATATTGCGCCACAGCGATGTAAAAAGCTATGGATATCAGGTGAACATGGGTATAGATATGGCAAAAGGGGAGTATCTTGCCATTTTGGAGACAGATGACTACATAGCACCGGAAATGTACGGGCAGTTATATAAGGCGGCGGTGATGCAGGGCTGTGACTATGTAAAGGGTGACTATCTGGCATATTGGACGCAGGACAGCGGCGAAAGGTTCTTTATTAACAGAAAGACTTTCTTTGAGGACAGTCTGTATAATGAAGTCATAGAACCGAAAAGGAAGTCGGATGTAGCGGCAGGCGACTGGTATTTGTGGCCGGGGATCTATAGGAGAGGGTTTCTGTTGGAAAATAAGATCAGGCTGTCCGAAACGCCGGGGGCTGCTTTCCAGGATATAGGGTTCCTGTTCCAGACCACTGTCTGTGCGAAAAGGGCCTTATATTTAAAAGAACCTTATTACAGATATTGCCTTGACAGGGAAGGTGCATCTTCAAATTCAGGAAAGGGGCTGAAATATTCTTTCCAGGAATTCCGCAGGCTTTGCGAAATGTCAGGTGTAAGGGGCGGATATGGTTACTGGGAAAGGCAGGCTTTATACTGCAGGATGTCGCAGTCCTTTGTCTGCTGTTATGCAGAGATGGAAGAAGGGCGGTGCGGTATAACCGACAGGGAAAGAACGGAATATTATGCCTGGTTTCAGGAGGAACTTAGCAATGCTATGAAGAATGGTATAATTAACAGTGAAAATATCCGTCCGGAAATATGGAACAAGCTGAATTTATTATTGGAATCAGAAGAGCGTTATATGGAAAAGGCAGGCGGACATGCGTCTGATATTAGAAAAAAGATAGGGGCACCCGGGGAGTTCCCTGTTATAATATGGGGATGCGGGTATTATGGGTATGGTGCTTACAAGTGGCTGAAAAAGCAGGGGTATGGCATAAGGGCCTTTATGGATAATAATAAGGAATTATGGGGAAAAACGGTGAATGGCATAGTGGTTGAACCGCCGGACAGTATAGTAACCTTGGATGAAGGGGCAAAGTACTTGGTTGCAAATGAGAGATATGCAGAGGAAATCAGAGGGCAATTACAGGGGATGGGTGTCCCGGATAATGATATTTGTATTTATGTATGATGGTATAATGACGGAGAGATAAGTATTAAGAAGATGTGTCTGGTATCTTTATTCTTAGCTTTTTTTGTTATTGCATGCCGGTACGGTGGAATATGCCATGCCGGCATGCGATATTCCCCATCCGGTTGTACTTTCAGATAAATGGGATGGCAATAGGGCTTATGCCCCAGCCGGATAAGCTTGGTGTTACATCCGCCATCCGCAGCGGTTGGTTTTCTGTGGTAATACAGGGAAGGAAACTTTCATGTATGTCCGGTGGTTTTGGAATCCTGGCTGAAAGTATCAGAAACTGGGCACTCCCCTTGTCCATCCGCATCCATGACGGCCGCCGGGGTGCCAGGGGCTGGAAGGATGCCTCCATCTCCTGTGCTTCCCATGTGATCCGGATAGTGGGATGCGGACGGCGGCGAGATGGAAGGTGGGGAGGTGCCTCCCATGTGATCCGGATGGTGGAGGATGCGTACCGCGCGGTCAAGTAGACATACCATGCTGCTGAAATCTTTGGAGACGGCTTCCTTTTGTTTACATATTTTAATTGTAATGATAAAATAAAATTGCAGGCAATGTTCAAATAGGGAGTGATTTGAATGAAACGCAAGTTTAATATAACAGGTTCCTGTAATCCGCAAAGACATTATATGGTCAGCATAGATGACAGACTGAAAAAAATTAAACAAAATTATGTAGATGATGGGAACTATTTTGTCATCAACCGCGGACATCAGTACGGGAAAACCACAACCATAAGGGCGTTGGAGGGGTACTTGGAGGATGACTACATTGTGTTGTCATTGGATTTCCAAGAGGTTCCAACAGCAGGCTTTGCGGATGGAGTAACATTTTCTAATATTTTCACAAAAAAACTGTGTAAGGCACTTGGTTTTACAAAAGCAGCAGATAAGGAAAAAATAGAGAAAGCGTTGTCCGACTTTAGGGAAAAAAATCCTAATGGTGATTTGGACGAACTGTTTGAGTGTTTAAGTACAATATGTGCGAATGCGTCCAAACCGATTGTACTGATGATAGACGAGGTTGACAGTGCAGGCAACAATCAGGTTTTTATCGATTTCCTGGCGCAGTTGCGAAGCTATTATTTAAACAGTGACAGAATCCCGATTTTTCATTCGGTAATTCTTGCAGGTGTATACGATATTAAAAATCTGAAATTGAAGTTACGTTCGGAATCAGGGCATCAATATAACAGTCCCTGGAATATTGCCGCACAATTCAAAATCGACATGAGTTTCTCTGTAAACCAGATTGCACATATGCTGGAAGACTACGAAACGGATTATCAAACGGGGATGGACGTCCAGGCAGCAGCAGAGGAGATTTATGAATATACTTCGGGATACCCTGTACTTGTTTCGTCGATATGCAAGTGCATTGATGAAGAACTTTGCGATGAGGAAGGCTTTGGAAATCCGTTAAAGGCGTGGTCAAAAGAGGGTGTAGAGAAAGCGGTATCGATGATATTGAAAGAAAATCCCCCGCTTTTTGAGAGTATGGCAAAACAGCTTGACACCTATACCAATCTCTACAATATCATAGAAAATATTATATATCTTGGAAAAAGGATACCATTCAGTCCCGAAGAGCGCTCCATTAATCTTGGCGCCATGTTTGGATATTTAAAGGAAGAAAACGGTCATGTGGCGATAGCAAACCGCATTTTTGAAATGGTCCTGCTGAATATGTTTATGGCAAAAGAGGCGATTACCAGCGAGGTATATGAAAAGGGCGGAAGCGACAGAATCGGATTTATTAAAAATGGTAAGCTTGATATGGATTTGGTCCTGAAAAAGTTTGTGGAATATTTTGATGAAATTTATGGCAAGAAAGATGAAAGTTTCATTGAAAAATATGGGCGTAAATTTTTTTGCTTTATTTAAAACCGATTATAAACGGTACAGGGAATTATTACCTTGAGGCGCAGACAAGGGATGAGAGGCGTACGGATGTCATTGTGGATTATCATGGGGAACAGTTTATTATTGAACTGAAAATCTGGCATGGCAGTGAGTATAACGAAAGAGGAGAAAAACAGCTCACGGATTACCTGGATTATTTCCACAAAGACAAAGGATATATGCTTAGCTTCAATTTTAATAAAAACAAGAAAATAGGCATTAATGAGATAAGGATTGGAAATAAGACAATTGTGGAGGCGGTTGTATAAGGTTTTATGAAGATAAATTATTAATTTCATCAAGGGCCAAACCTGTTGCTTTTGCGATTTGCCCATGGGGCATACCTATTTCCAAAAAGATTCCAGGTAATTTCTATCTTAGAGCGTGTTTGAAATGCTTTCCGGCAGATGTGCATCACAATTTGTGGGAATGTTTTTTCAAACACGCTCTAGGCCAAAATTTACAAGGCGGGGCCGGAAATCCTGCAGACGCTGGCACGTTCGACGAGGGCGGTACCCACCTTTATATGGCAGTGGAAGAGCCCCGGCTGTTCCATACGGCGCAGCAGGAGAGCAACAGCAGCGGCGCCAAGTTCCGGTTCGCAGGTGCGCACGGTAGTAAGGGGCGGTTCCAGAAGGGCGGAAAAAGGCATGTCGTCAAAACCGATCACGGAAATATCGCGGCCGGGGATGAGCCCTTTATCGCGGAGCGCCCGCATAAAAGCCGCGGCCAGGGAGTCGTTGTCGCAAAGGAACGCAGTAGCTTCGGGAAAACCATGCTCCAGCCACTCATGCAGTTGTCCCAGCATGGATCCGGAATCGGAGAAGTCTGTAGTTTTGCTGATATCCAGGAATTCTCCCGCAGTCAGATGCTGCCGGAACATTTCATATTCCCAGGCATGCTGCCGATCTTCGCCGGGCGCCATGGACAGGGAACGCAGATAACCGATGCGGGTATGGCCGAGGCCGTGCAGGTAAAGGAGAGCCGACCGGATCCCCGTGTGATTGTCGTGGGAAACGGTATCGGCCGGGAAAACTTCCGGGGAGATGCCGGTAATTACGAAAGGAATTCCCAGAGTTTGATACTGCCGAAGCTGTTCCGGGGCGGCGGCAGCGCCGAGCAGGAGCCCGCCGTCCGCCGGTGGGCGGGAGAGGAAACCGGGATCGGAGGGGGCGAAGGGGCCGCAGAGCTGATAACCCTTTCCGGTAAGCTCTCTGGATACGGATTCCAGAAACTGATTGTAATATAAAGAATCCTCCGGAGGCGTACAATGCCCCCGGTAAGTGAAATCAATGATCTCAATCAGTCCTTTGGAATCCGGCATGCTGAGCCGCCCCATGTCATAGCCCTGCCTGCGGGCTTCTTCCAGAATACGTTTTCTCGTCTCCTCGGAAATCCCGGATTTCCCGCGCAGTGCAACGGATACGGAAGCCGTGCTTACGCCCAGCACATCAGCCAGTTCTCTCATGGATATTCCCGCCATATGAAATCATCTCCTTTCCCCAATCTTTTATAAGCTTTTTCCACAACCAAGAAGCAGCCAAAACCCTGGAAGAACGCCGCACTCCCGGCGTTCTTCCGCGTGAAATGGATTCGCGATGCTATGCATAGCGAATCCTAGAAGCTCTTAGGCGGCGTCCTATGACGCCTTAGAGCTTCTTATCCCGCAACCAGGAAGCAGCCAAGAACCTGGAAGAACGCCGCATTCCCGGCGTTCTTCCGCGTGAAATGGATTCGCGATGCTATGCATAGCGAATCCTAGAAGCTCTTAGGCGGCGTCCTATGATGCCTTAGAGCTTCTTTTCACGCTGAGTACCAACACCCAATCACCGCCCCCTGTTCTTCCCGGGCAGTCGAGCAGGCCGTCGGCGGGTTTAAGCAATGCGCCATGTTCTGTTCTTTCACCGTTTTGCGGATTGAACCAGGATGCGTGGAAAGCCATGTTGTGGGGAACCTCGATCCGGCAGCCGCCCCGTGTATGTTCATTATAATAAACCAAAATATGCTTCCGGTCAATATCCGCAGTCGCCAGCGGGCTGAACATGTCTATTTCGGCGGAAATGCCGAAGGGCGAAATGGAGGAAGAGGCAATGGGTTTGAGAGTTTCAAAATGCTCTTCCTCATAAAATTTCCTCATATATCCCATCTGTACGGCGCCGATACCGTCTACGGCTTCATACCAGGGGATGCCGAAGCGGTTGAAAGTGTTAAAGGGATCGGGTGTTTCGGGTTTTTCCCAGACGTTATCCCATATGCCCTGTGCGCCGTAAGTGTAGCCGCAGGCGCCGGACTGGATGGCAGTGTAGGCTACCCGGCGGACCATGTCGGCGGTGCAGAGCCTGGAACCGTTTTCCTCCAGTGTGGAACAGAACTCATACAGGCTTTCCCCTTCCACGAAAGGCTTGTCCGGATGGGTGAGCCGGTAATCATAGAAGTCCCTTACGCTTATGGGGAAGTCTCCGTGGCCTGCCTGGTTCAGGGTGAAATCGTACCAGCCTTCGTTATAATAATAGTCGGAAAAAGGACGGTGATTGTCATAGTGTGCAGTCTGCAGGTTGTGGTAGCTGTCCAGTTCTTCCACGTAAAGGGCGATCTGGCGCCAGTCATCGATAAAGCGTGAACGCATGGGATCGGGCGCATAGCCTGCCACTTCCCCGGCCAGCGTCCACACCACAGGGAGGGCGCCGTACCGGGCTAAGATGTACCGGGCCAGATTTTTCCAGAGCGGGATTTTGTCGGGGATTGACATAAACCATGCGAAGCCAAGGGCGTTGACCAGCCCGCAGTCAGCCAGATAGTACATGCGGCGGTCCAGTTCTTTTTGGTAGAATTCTACATTGGGGAGAAGCCCTTCCTGCCCCTGTGCCCAGTAAGGGACGGGTGTGCCGTCCATGGAAAAATCAGCCCGCAGGTTCGTCTGGTAAACGGTAAAGCCCTGTGCGGTGCGCAGGTCGGCCATTCCCCGGAACATGCTTTTCATTTCCGGGTGGTTGGACTCGTCCCAGCGTTCTCCATAGGCAAAGGCCCAATGGGTGTCTCCCAGCCAGAAGAAGGGCGTGCCGTCCCGGTAAGTGAGGAAAGCGTTTGTGGGATCGGTTTTCAGGAAACCGTGGCGGTAGATTGCCAGCCCGCCGGTATAAGGTTTGCAGCATAACTGTCCGGACATGTTGTTTAAACCGGTTTCTTCCGGCGCACCGATATGCCAGCTCCACATGCCGGGAGCTGTGGGGGCAAAAGCGATTTTGTAATTGCGTCCCCCGTCCCAGTAGGCTTCGCGGGTGATTTTCTGTCCGCCGGGGCCGGTGAATTCGGCTTTGATGATTACATCCAGAAAAGGATTGGCATAATCGCAGGCTGTCTCAAAGGGAAGAATGATTTGCCTCCAGGTATCAGTTGTCGGAAAGCTGCTGCCGGAATTGTCCATAGTTTGGGTTTGTTTCTCCATAGTTGTTCCTCCGTTTCGTGTTTGTGTGTGTAATGATTTTTTAAATACTTTTTTGCTGTGTTGTTAGTAATGTTAGGCTAATAAAATAGCGGGCGGTATTTTCTGCTGGCATGTTACTTCATCCGGAAAAACCGTTAGAAATATCTCATTTTTGCAGTTGGATTTTCTTCTCCTACACAGCCAGGGATGCCGGGAGGGGACAGGGCGCCAACTGCACAGGTAGAAATTTTGCTATTCTTCTTACTATATTTCAGTGAAAATTATACACGGACGGGAAAAGGATGTCAATCATGTTAACTAAAATATTTTGATTTGTTAGCTTAACGTAATTGACAAGGAAGGAGTGGGAAGATATAATACTATTCTAGTGATACCGTATATACGGGCATGGGGATTTTATGGGCTTTCAGACAAGAGTAAGGAGGATGAGGTTATGATTACACAAATGCGGTTAGTTCCGGTTGCGGAAGGGAAACATCCTTTTGCATCGGCGGCGGAGAAATGTTGTTTTAAGGAGATTGGCTATGTGGAAGACGAATATTTCATGAGCGGTACGGCCAATGTCTATGAGGAGGATGCTTTTCAGAACCCGAAGGTATCCATAGCGGATGCGCCCTATACGACCAGGCTGCTGGTGCGCCGTCCCGTGGACAGGGGGCGGTTCAGTGGTAATATCGTGATAGAGGTCCTGAACGCTACGGCTATGATCGATATCGACAGGATGTGGGTGAATACCTGGCGTTTTTTTACAAGGAACGGGGATATTTATATCGGTATTACCAGCAAGGGGCAGGTGGTGGACGCCTTGAAACGGTTTGATCCGGAACGGTATGCCCCGATCAACTGGGACAATCCCGATAAGGGCAGGACACCGATTGCGGAGATCAGGGATAACCCGATGCTTTTCCTGGAGGACTATGAGAGCGGTCTGTTTTGGGATATGCTGATGGATCTGGCAAGGCTGCTGCGGGAAGACGGGGAGGAGAATCCTTTGGCAGGGTATGGCCCGGCGCATCTGTTCCTGACCGGATGGTCGCAGTCCGGCGGCTATATTGCAAGGATTCTGCACTCTTTTGCCTATCAGCCGGAGATTGAGAAGGACGGCCCGCTGTTTGACGGATATCTGATGGCCGGGTGCGGTGCGTCGGATGCGCCGATGAATGCTTACAGTTCCGCATTCCGGTTCGGACAGAGCGGTATTCCTCAGGGCAGTGTGCTGGGGGGCAAGGAGCCGGTGATTGCCATTAATACGGAGAGCGAGAACAAATATGCTTACTGGTACGGCGACTTTGACGAACCGGAGTTTAAGTTCCGCACCTGGCAGATTCCGGCGTCCAGCCATGATACGGCCTACAACCTGATCGAATATTATGAGGGATACCAGAGGGAGGATCTGGAGCGGCTTGGGTTTACCAATGTGTGGGAAGGCTGTGAGGGAGAGCCTATGGACTGCCCTTATGAGCCGATTTTCCATGCGGCATTTTATCATCTGTATAACTGGGCAATCCATGGGATCCCCGCGCCCCATGCGCCGAAAATACGGACGCGGATAGTGCGCAAGGCGCAGGCTTTCCGGGGCTTTTTCGGGAACTGTGCGGAGAACCTCACCGACGTGTTGGGCAATGCCATGGGCGGTATCCGTCACCCTGCGGTGGACTGCGCGACAGGAACTTATGCATCTTTCAGTAAAAGGGAGGACGGCACGGTCCAGGAGATGTTCGGCAATGTGATGCCTTTTCCGCCGGAAAAGCTGAAAGCGCTCTACGGTAATCCGGATAATTACCGCAGGCTGGTGCAGGAGAGCGCGGACAGGGCAGTGGCGGAAGGATACGTGCTGAGGGAAGACAGGGACTGGCTTGTGGACAGGGTAGTGGCGGCAGCAAAGAGAAGAGGGCTGTGCTGAAGCTTTTTGGATTGTGCTACAGGAGAAACAGGCAAGCCAGGAGATGGTGAAAATGAGATTTTAAACAGGCTCTAAGACACATATGCCCGGCAGGGATGCCGGGCATATGCAATGTCATCCCCGGAATTCCCGGGGAGTCATGCCGGCAAACCGTTTAAACTGTTTGGAAAAATAGGAAATATTCTGGAACCCGCATTGGGTGGCAATATCGCTGATGCTCTGTCTGGTGCCTGCCAGAAGCCGTTTGGCTTCCTCGATCCGTTCATAGATAATATAGTTGGTCAGTGAAAAGCCGGTTTCGTGTTTGAAAAGATGGGACAGATAGTCCGGCGTGAGGTAAACCATTGCCGCCAGTGATTCCCTGGTCAGGTTTTCATTCAGATGGGAACGGATATATTTTTTTATCGTTGTGACTGCCATATCCTGGTCGGCGGAATTTACGGTGCATTCCTCATACAGTTCTAACGCGATGTTGATCCATTCCTGGAGATTCTGGATGGAGGAACAGGCATGGTCGGTGGAAAACCGGGAAATGCGTTCCCGGAAGGAGGGAAGCATGTCGGCATTGGCAGTTTCTATGCAGCTAAACAGTATCTGCAGGAAGCTATAATAAAAATGAGTCAGGGTGTCCCTGGTTGCGTACCGGGAGCGCTGCAGGGAACCAAGGAAAAGCTCTGCTTCGGACAGCAGGTCTTTCGTCCTGCACTGAAGCAGCAGGTCGCTGCAGTCCCGGAAGGAAATGGGGATGTCGTTTCCGTTTCCTGACGGCTGTGTAAGCTGTGCCAGGTCGAATACATGGTTTTCCAGGGAAACATTTCCCTCGGCAGCGGCTGTCAGTTCCCGCAGTGCCGCAGGGAAGCCGGAGATACTGCAGCAGCGGGCAGGGATATAGAAGTTAAAGGTATTTGGGAATCTGGGGACAAAATCCGTAAAGGTGCGGCCGCACAGCGAGATCAGGTCTTCCCGGCTGCGTCCCGTTTCCGGCAGCGGCAGGAAATAGAACTGGCTGTTTATGCGCACGACGACCGGGAGCTCTTCTTTTCCGTAAAAGTATTCCCGTGTGATATTTTTCAGGAGAAATTCATGCAGATCTTTTTTCAGGGGGATCTTATCCATACCGTTGCACTGGATCAGGAGCGGCAAATAGGAGAGCTCGGCGGCGGAGGGGTTTAAATTCCGCAGGTTTAATTCTCCTATGATATCTGTTTTGCGGCTGGAAACGGCGCCTGCCGAAAGGTCAAGCCAGAACAGTTCCCACAGGTACAGTTCGCTTTCCTTCCAGTAGCCTGCCTGCAGGGTATTGAGGCGGATGCTTGCCTGGCGGCGGTACTGTTCCACAGCCCTGGACACGGCGGACATGAGATCTTTTTCGTCCACCGGCTTGAGCAGATAATCTATGCTGGTAAGGCGCATGGCTTTGGAGACATATTCAAATTTAGCATAGGCGGTCAGGAATATGCAGATCGTATCCAGGCCGTTCTGGCGGATATGGTCTAAAAGCTCCAGCCCGCTCCCGCCGGGCATTTCAATATCCAGGATCATGACGGCGACAGCGTGCTCTTTAAAATATTCCAAAGCCTGCCCCATGCTGTAGGCGCAGAAGATCTCATCAAAAGCCGGCCCGCTCCGGGCAATCTTCATCCGGGTGCTTTCCGCGCTGTAATATTCATCATCCACGATTAACAAATTCATAAGAGGTTCCTTTCTGCGTTTGGCAGTTCCGGCATCGGCATGTTTGAAAAATACTTCCACCTGTGCGGTTGGCGCCCTGTGCCCTCCCGGCTGCCCCTGGCTGCACAGG
>CANDKY010000016.1 GCA_947385425.1 uncultured Lachnospiraceae bacterium
CGTGCCGGGGAGCGGAGCTGCGTCGGGGAACATAAATTCCGGATTGGAAGGCGTGCCGGGGAGCGGAGCTGCGTCGGGGAACATAAATTCCGGATTGGAAGGCGTGTCGGGGAGCGGAGCTGCGTCGGGGAACGTAAATTCCGGATTGGAAGAATCGTCAGGAACCGGATTTGCGGCAGAGGGAAAAGCAGATCTGGCCGAGTTAAGCCTGGCCCAGAGATGGCTGAACATGGTTTATCCGGAATGGGATCTGGAAGCAAGGGATATCGTAAAAGGGGATATGAACGGGGACGGCATTAATGATATGGCGATTATCGGGATTTTCCCGGAAGAAAAATGGGAAGACGGGTCTATTGCCAGCGGGACCTGGTATATATATACGATTATGAGCAGCGGAGGCATCAATAGCGGACTGACATTGGTTGAACCCGTCCCGTTGGGAGGTTCCGCGGAGAGGGGAGGGGAACTGGGTTATCTTGGCGCGGCCCTTTCCAATGGGCGGCTTATGGTGCAGTATGGGGAATACGGCGGGGGCAATCCGGTACGGAAGACAGACATTTATGAATATGACGGCAGGCGGATGGTGGAGAAACAGCGGCAGACATTGCAGTTTGGCTGTTTTTTGGAGGATGCTGTATGGCGGGTGGAAGACCTGGAAAGCGGTGAAATACAGTTGTATTCCATTTCAGATGGAGAAAGGGGGGAGAGGGATTCGTGAAGCACAGGGATTGAGATATATGGTCTGTAGCACCCCGAAAAGCTTAAGTTAATGACATTGCTTCACGAACCGCAGGAGGTATAGTGCCTCACGCCGCACTTCCATAAAGCGAAACAGGGCAGCAGGAACAGGCAGGCCGCCAAAGGCAGCAGGCTGTACCAGTATTTCCCCCTGTCCAGCAGGAAGGTGAGCGGATAATACTGGATCAGAGCATAAGGAATCACAAAAGTGCATAACTGCAGGACTCTTTTGCCGTAAATGCTGACCGGATACTTTCCAAATTCCTTAGCGCCGTCCGTAAAAATATTAAAGATTTCCAATCCGTCCAACGTAAAGAAACAGAGGGCGGCATAGAGCAGGAAAAGGCCGCTGAATACTGCCATACCGCCGGCCAGCATAAAGATAACCGTCAGGATTTTTGGGAAAGTCCAGGATATATCACTGACATAGACTCCATAGGCAAACATAAAAACGGCCTGCAGGATCCTTCCGGCACGCGTAAATTCCATACGGCTTCCCAATACCTGAAGGATTTCGTTGCGCGGCCGTACCATAATACGGTCAAACTCCCCCTTACGGATTAGGACAGGGAAGAGATCAAATCCCCGTGCAAAAATTTCCGCAAGAGAAAACTCCATCAAAGTGATACCGAAACAGAGCAATACCTCCTGATAAGTAAACCCCTCAATGGCATAAAACCGCCGGAACATGAAATACACGCCAAGAAAAACCTGGAAAGAAACAAAAAACTGCCCGATACAGGTCAGGACAAAA
This sequence comes from uncultured Lachnospiraceae bacterium, assembly GCA_947385425.1. Taxonomy (GTDB): domain Bacteria; phylum Bacillota; class Clostridia; order Lachnospirales; family Lachnospiraceae; genus Kineothrix. The sequence goes on from CANDKY010000016.1 coordinate 1,493, forward strand.
GAAGCCTTATACTCCATCTTACTTTTCAACTGAATTAAAAAATACTTCCAATATAATTTCATAAAAATACCTCCGGACAGCCTGTTTTGTTGTTAATTATGGCGAATTCGGCCTGCACTCTGTTTCGAGGCGTGCAGAACAGGCTCTAAGGCACGCTCTAATTGCCATGGAACGTAATCTTTTGCACGGCCGCCCTGTTCAGCAGTTTTCCAATGCCCACCAGAAGGACAAGCCACACAGCCTGGATCCCTATAGCCCGCAGCATAGCATAACCGGAAAGGTCGCCGCTGTAAATCCGCAGGGGGACGTTCTGCATGGAAGCGAAGGGCAGCAGTTCCAGGATTTCCTTTACCCGGTCGGGAAAAAAGGGCAGTGGGATAACAGCACCGGATAAAAATTCCACCATGGACATGGCGATGGTGCGTATCCCGTCCGGGGATAAAGTAAAAAATGTACTGATATAAATCAGCATGCAGAAAGCCACAGTAACGGCAAGCCCAAGGGCAAGCGTCAGCAAAAACAGCAGGAATGCCTGCAGGCTTGCCGGGGCCGTCAGGCCGTAAGGGGCCGGCAGGAGCACCGCAACCAGCAGGATGGGCATACAGCGCAGTACCGCCCTGGAACACCGGCTGGCAAGGCTTCTGGAGAACCACATATTATAGATATCAATGGGACGGCACAATTCATAGGCTACGTTTCCGTCCATGATGCTGGTAAAGATGTCGTTATCCATCAGCCATGCCATAAACAGCGCAAGGAAAGCCTGCTGCATCCAGATATAGGAAGCGGTTGCGGCAAAGGACATGGGGAAACGGCTGGCCCCGGCAATGCCGTCCGGGGCAGTTGACTGATAAAAGGCGCGGAACATGAGGATTTCCATGGCGCCCCATGTAAACTGGGTGGCTATGCCTGCAAAAGCGGCAGTGCGGTACTGCAGCCCCATAGTGAAATACAGCCGGAAAAAGGCAATGTATTTGCGCAGGCGGGAGAGCCGCAGGAGCCGGGATACTTTAAAAAAAGGATACTGTTTCATAGGCTGCCCTCCCTTAAATGCCATGGCTGCGGTAAAATTCCGCCAGGGATTCTTCCGCACTGCTGCCATGTAACAGGATATCTTCCAGCCTGCCGTCCAAAAGGATCTGCCCTTTCCCGATCAGGATGACCCGGTTGGTCAGCGCTTCAATGTCCTGCATATCATGGGTGGTAAGGATGACAGTAGTATTCTGTTCCTTATTCAACTGCAGGATAAATTCGCGGACAGCCAGTTTGGAGACGGCATCCAGGCCGATGGTTGGCTCGTCCAGAAACAGGATGCGGGGATTATGTAAGAGGGAAGCGGCTATCTCGCACCGCATCCGCTGCCCCAGCGAAAGCTGTCTGGCAGGGGTTTTCAACAGCCCGGACAGATCCAGCATATCCGTGAGACGTTCTAAATTCCTGCGGTAAGTATGCGTATTGATTTGATAGATCTCCTTTAATAATTCGTAGGAATCTATCACGGGGACATCCCACCATAACTGTGTGCGCTGGCCGAAGACTACGCCTATGCCGCGGGTGTGGCTGATGCGGTTTTTCCACGGGACAATCCCGTTGATAAGGCAGGTGCCGCTGTCCGGGATGAGAATCCCGCTCAGTATTTTTATGGTGGAGCTTTTCCCGGCTCCGTTAGGCCCGATATAGCCTACCATTTCCCCGTCCTGTATGGTGAAAGATACATCGCTGAGGGCATGGATGTACTCGTATTCACGGCGGAACAGGGCTTTGCATGCCGAGGAAAACCCGGCATTCCGCTTAGAAACCTTATAGGTCTTGCTTACATGCTCTAATGTAATCATGTCTGCTTCCTCCTGGTAGTTTGGAACTGTTTGCCAAGCCGGTCTGTTATCGTTGGATTTTGCCAAAGGATTACCGTAGGTAAAGATTGTGATGTTTTAGGCGGCGGGTTAAGAAAGTTTTCCTGTTTTTATGATTGCCATAAAAATGGAAAGAGATTTCAAAATAACATATCAGGAAGGGAATGTCAAGGGAAAAATTATATTTTCAGAGGCAGATTACGGCAATTTATATCTATTTAAGTATTGGGAAAAATGGTATAATTGAGAAAAAATATGTAAGGGAAGCTCTGTGCAGGCCGTGCGGCGGCTGTAACAGGGGATTGGAAAGGAGTTGGCGTTATGCTTAAGTATTCTGAATTGTATCCATGCAGTAATGCATACAGGAGCAAAGTATCATTGGACGGATTATGGAAATTTTCTTTTGATCCGGATTCTGCCGGAAAGGAAGAAGAGTGGTTTAAAAAAGGGATTCCAAATGCCTGCCCGATGCCGGTGCCGTCGGCCTTTGCGGATTTGTTCACAAAGGAAGAGGAACGGGATTACGGTGGGGATTTCTGGTATGCGACAGAATTTTACTGTCCGGATGATATGCAGGACAGGAACTGCTTCCTGCGTTTCGGGAGTATTACGCACCGGGCGGCGGTTTACTGTAACGGGCAGTTGGTTGCGGAGCATGAGGGCGGGTTTTTGCCGGTCGTATGCGATATTACAGATGCCGTACGCAGGGGCGAAGCGAATCAATTGGCAGTGTGGGTGAATAATGAACTGAATGAATCCTCCCTCCCGTGCGGCAGTGTGAAGGTTCTGGCTTCGGGACGGAAGCTTGTAAAACCGTATTTTGATTTTTTTAATTATGCCGGTATCCAGAGGAGTGTATATTTGCTCCAGATTCCGAAACATGCAATTACGGATTACAGCGTGACGTATGAGCTTAAGGGGGAAAACGCGAACATAAACTATCAGGCTGTGCATTCGGGGGAGGGGAGCATTAGAGTCAGCCTGTATGACAGGGAAGGCAGTTTAGTTGTATCCGGCGAAGGCAGCCAGGGCAGTTTGTTTGTGGAAAAAGCTCATTTGTGGAAAGTGCGGAATGCATACCTGTATACGATAAAGTTGGAACTGGTACAGGACGGCAGGGTAATGGATGAGTACACCGATCGGATTGGGATCCGGACCGTGGAGATCAAAGATGGGAAAATATGGATCAACGGGGAGGCTGTTTATCTGAAAGGGTATGGCAAACACGAAGACTTTGATGTACTGGGAAGGACTTTTAACTGGTCTGTAGCTAAGCGCGATTTTGAGTGCATGAAATGGAATGGGGCAAACTGTTTCAGGACGAGCCATTATCCCTATGCGGAGGAATGGTATCAGATGGCGGATGAGGAAGGTTTTCTTGTTATTGACGAGGTGGCGGCTGTAGGGATGATGCGCTCTTTTGCGAATTTTGCGGCGGCAGGGACAGGCAAATATACTTATTTTTTTGAGGCGCCTACCGTACCCGAACTGAAAAAGAACCATATGCTTCAGGTGGAAGAGATGATTATGCGCGATAAGAACCATCCCAGTGTCATTGCGTTCAGCCTTTTTAATGAGCCGGAGACAACCAGTGACGGGGCGGCGGAATATTTCAGGGATATTTTTGAAACGGCGAGGAAGCTGGATCCGCAGCACAGGCCATTGACTGGGGCGATGGAGAAGAACAGTGCGCCGGATAAATGTAAATGCTACCATCTGCTGGACTTTATCTGCCTGAACCGTTATTACGGATGGTATATCTCAGGCGGGCCGGAAATAGAGGAAGCAATGGAACTGTTTGCGGAAGAGATGAAAGCCTGGGAGGAAAAGAAACTGAATGTCCCGTTTGTCTTTACGGAATTCGGGGCGGATACGCTTGGTTCCGAGCATAAGCTGCCGGGGGTTATGTGGACGCAGGAATATCAGGAAAAATATATGGAAAAGAATTTTGAGATTATGGATCAATTTCCTTTTGTACAGGGGGAACTGGCCTGGAATTTTGCTGATTTCCAGGCGCAGGAGGGTATTATGCGCGTGAACGGGAATAAAAAAGGTATTTTTACAAGGAACAGACAGCCGAAAAACGCGGCATATGTCCTGAAAAGAAGATGGGAGAGCAGCCATCTGTGTTAAACCCGGGAGGCGAAAGCGGCCCGTGCGTCCGGGAAGGCGGACGTGCGGGCAAAAGTTCCGGCGGGAGGAGAAGGGAGAGGGAAAATGGAATACACAAAGGTTCAGGAGTATATAGAAAACCACTGGGATGAGACAATCAAAGAGAACCGGCAGGATAAAGGCACGCTGATTGGTATGCCTTATCCTTATTGCGTCCCGGCAGTGGGGTATTTTGATGAAATGTATTATTGGGATACTTTTTTTACAAATAAAGGGCTGGCTTTGGCCGGCCGTATGGCGCAGGTGAAAAACAATACGGACAATATGCTGTATCTGGTGGATAAATACGGGTATATGCCAAACGGGAACAGGACTTATTATCTGAAGAACTCGCAGCCCCCGTTCCTGTCTATGATGGTGAGGGATGTTTACGGTTATTATAAGGACGGCGCATGGCTGCGGGGAGCTTATGATGTGCTTGGCATGGAATATGAGTTCTGGATGGCGAAACGCCGGACGGCCTGCGGGCTGAATGGTTATGGCGGGGCGCTTACGCCTGATATGTATGAAGAAATGGCAGCGGGGTACAGCGAACGCTTTGGCGGCATGCCGGAAGGAAGCCTCAGGGATATTGCCATGCATTATGTTATTTGCTGTGAAAGTGGCTGGGATATCAACCCGAGATGGCAGACGGAAGGTTACCATTATGCACCGGTGGATTTGAATTCGCTGCTTTATGGGTTTGAAAAAAATATGGAGTATTTTGCACAGAAGCTTCAAAACGGGCAGGAAGGCCTGTGGAGCAGGCGGGCAGGGAACAGGAAATCACGGATGTTTGAGTTGATGGATGATGGCAGCGGCATCCTTTTGGATTATAATTTTGACAAGGGGCAGTTAAGCCCTGTCCTGTCGGCAGCGTCTTTTTATCCGCTGTTTGTGAAATTGGCGGATCAGAAGCAGGCGGAGGCGCTTGTGCGGCAGCTTCCCCGTCTGGAGGCGGAATATGGACTTCTTACCTGCGAGAAGGGCAGCGCAGCGGGAAATTATCAGTGGGATTATCCCAATGGGTGGTCATGTATCCAGTATATTGCCGTTATCGGGCTTGACAATTATGGGTACAGGGAAGAGGCGCGGCGGCTCGCGTTAAAGCATACATTGCTTGTGGAAAAGGTTTTTGAAGAGACAGGAAACTTGTGGGAAAAATATAATGTCGTTGAGGGCAATATCAATGTCAGCAATGAATATGAAATGCCGGCGATGATGGGATGGACGGCGGGCGTGTATCTGGAACTGAAGGAATATGGTAAGTTATTTTGGGACGGTTCCTTAAGTTAATGACATCGTGAAATGCGGAGGCGGTGAAATGGTTGAAAAAATATATTTCGGCGAGGGCAAAAACATTGAATTTAAAAGGGAAATTCCTAAAAAACATGAGAAGTTTTTAAAGGATATCGTTGCGTTCTCCAACTGCACCGGTGGAAAGGTGATTCTTGGTATTGAAGATAGTACAAATATTGTTTATGGTATTGGAAAGGCAAATCCGTTTAAACTGTCCGATGATATATCCAATATGATTTCAGATGCCTGTACACCGCAGATCAATCCTGATATTGCGGCCCAGACTTTGGAAGGCCGTACGGTGCTTGTGATAGATGTGGCTCCGGGCCGTTTCCGGCCATATTATTTAAAGTCAATGGGAAAGGAAGCGTCCGCCTATATCAGGGTCAACGGTACCAGCCGTCCGGCGGATTCCAGGATGCTGCAGGAATTGGAACTGGAGGGGCAGAGGATTTATTATGATACCATGCAGGAGACCGGTATGGCGTATGAGGAAGCAAAGGCGTTGGAACTGTGTGGCATAATGAAGGAGATCGCCCTGAGTTCCTGCAAAACGGAGGATGAAAAAGAGGATATCCAGAATATGACAGTTGCAAAGCTGGAGGATATGGGGCTTTTATGTATGGCCGGAAGGGATTATGCGCCAACTCACGCATTTAACCTCATGACGGACAATAATGTGAAATATGCGAAGATACAATGTGCATTGTTCAAGGGGACGGAGCGGGATGAGTTTATAGACCGGAAGGAATTTAAAGGGCCGATATATCAGCAGATTGATGATGCATATAAATTTGTCCTCCGGCATATCAACAAGAGTGCACAGATAAATGGGATTGTCAGGAGGGATGTTTATGAGCTTCCGGTCAGGGCCGTCAGGGAAGCCATTGTCAATGCGGTCACTCACCGCAGCTATCTGGATGATTCCTGTATTCAGATTTCTGTTTTTGATGACAGGCTGGAGGTCTTGTCGCCCGGTATGCTGTATGGCGGGCTGGATATCCAAACTGCCCTGGAGGGGAAATCGAAATGCCGGAACGCCGCTATTTCGGAAGCCTTTTATTATATGGGGATTATAGAAGCCTGGGGAACCGGATTGGGAAGAATCCGGAAGAGCTGCCGGGAGTATGGTTTGGAGGAGCCGGGCATTGAGGAATTCGGAGACGGGTTCCGGGTCGTTTTTTACAGGAAGAAAAATTCCCTGGCCGAAGACGGTACGGGAAGCAAAGGAGAAACGGTCATATGAAATATAAGTATTTGCTGTTTGATTTGGACGGGACACTGACAGACCCGAAGGAGGGTATTACCAAATCGGTACAATATGCACTGAGGGCATTTGGGATTGACGAGCCGGATACGGATAAGCTGACGCCTTTTATCGGGCCGCCGTTAAGGGATAGCTTTCGGGAGCTTTATGGTTTCAGCGAAGGGCAGGCGGAGGAAGCGGTGGCAAAATACAGGGAGTGGTTCGTGCCTAAGGGGATATTCCAGAATGAAATTTATGAAGGGGTTCCGCAGGCTCTGGCGGAATGGAAGGAAAGCGGGAAAACGCTGGCGGTAGCTTCCAGCAAGCCGCAGGTGTTTGTGGAGAAGATATTGGAGCATTTCGGGATCCGCGATTGTTTTACCGTAGTGGTAGGGAGCGAGCTGGATGGCAGGAGGGACAGTAAGGAAGAGGTTGTGGAAGAGGCCCTGCGGCAGTTGGGGGAAATAGCCGGGGAAAGTATGGCCGGGAAGCAGTATAAGGGCGGGCCGGAAAAGGGAGGGAATCGGCATGCCGGGGACAGTATGGACAAAGCGCATCCCGGTACGGTGATGGTCGGCGACCGGAAGTTTGATATAGAAGGCGGCAAGCGGCATGGGCTGGTTACGGTAGGCGTTTCCTTCGGATATGCGCAGGAAGGGGAACTGGAAGCTGCCGGGGCGGATTTTGTGGTGCATACGGTGGAAGAACTGAGGAGGCTTTTGCTGGGATAGGGAATGTTTGGGGGGAATTTTGGTTATTGACTGTACAAAGGGGGAAGAGTATACTGTCCCTATGTCTCTTTAGGAAATCCAGGAAAAATATTCCACCTGTGCGGGAGGGGACAGGGCGCCAACCGCACAGGTGGAAAATATTCCGCAGGGCAGAATATTTTACGGATTTGTTTTTTTGGCAGGAGGATACAGATGAAAACAGAAAGCCATAAAATTTCCAATCAGATTACGGAAGGGGTGATCTGGAAACAGCTCCTTTTTTTCTTTTTCCCGATTTTGTTCGGTACATTTTTCCAGCAGCTTTACAATACGACGGATGCGGTGATCGTGGGGAAATTTGTGGGGAAGGAAGCGCTGGCGGCGGTCGGCGGGTCAACCGCTACACTGATTAATTTGCTGATCGGTTTTTTTACCGGGCTGTCTTCCGGCGCTACCGTTATTATTTCCCAGTATTATGGCGCCGGGAAAGAGGAGGACGTGAAAAATACGGTACATACTGCTATGGCGCTCTCTATTGCAGGGGGCGCTGTTATCATGGTGCTGGGGTTCCTTTTTTCCGGGGCTGCCCTGCGTGCCATGAATACGCCGGATGAAATATTTTCACTGTCTGTTGTGTATATGCGGATCTATTTCATCGGTGTGATACCTTCGCTCATATATAATATGGGTTCGGGAATATTGAGGGCCGTGGGGGATTCCAAACGTCCGCTGTATTTTCTGATCCTTTCCTGCATTGCCAATATTATATTGGATGTCCTTTTTGTGACAATACTGAAAATGGGTGTGGCAGGGGTGGCGGTTGCCACTACGCTTTCACAGGTAATCAGCGCGCTTATGGTTATAGCGGCTTTGATGAGGACGGAGGATTCCTACAGGCTGTTTTTAAAGGAAATCAGGTTTTCGCCTGTCCTTCTGCACAACATTATACGCATCGGCCTGCCGGCGGGGATCCAGTCGACGATGTATTCCGTTTCCAACCTGATTATCCAGTCAAGTGTCAATTCCTTCGGCACGGATACGATTGCCGCCTGGACCGCATATGGTAAAGTGGACGGTATTTTCTGGATGATTATGGGGGCGTACGGCGTGTCGATTACCACTTTTGCGGGACAGAACTTCGGCGCGGGCAAATATGACCGGATCAGGAAAAGCGTTCGTATCTGCCTCGGTATGGCGGCATTTACGAGTTTGCTGCTGAGCGTAACAGTGATTACGGGAGGACGTATTTTTTTCCATATGTTTACGGACGATCCGGATGTGGTTGCGATTGGGCTGAGAATGATGCGGGTGATTTCCCCCAGTTATGTGACCTATATCTGCATTGAAATCCTGGGCGGCACGACGAGGGGCTGCGGCGATGCCGTCCCTCCGATGCTGCTTACCGGCATCGGTATCTGTGTGCTGCGTGTGGTGTGGGTTCTGGCGGTAGTACCGCTGCGGCCGGAAGTGGAAACACTGGCGTTCAGTTACCCGCTGACCTGGGCGGCGACTTCTGTTTTGTTTATTATTTATTATCTGCGGGGGAACTGGCTGAAACGATGCAGAGGATTGGGATGAAAGCATATGGGGCAGGCAAATGCCTGCGTTGCGGGCGATGGGATTATTGAGAAAAGGAGCAGGTATGGATCAGGGTGAACGGAGAAAATTTTTGATACGGGAACTTTTACAGGAAAATATGCAGTATCAGGATATGGAGATACCGGCAGGGGAGGGGGAGCAGAAGAGGCTGCTTAGGAGTTTGATGAATATACGCGCCCCCCGTCCGATTGGAAAGGGGTTCCTGAAAGTACAGGACGAATATCTGAGCGAGGAAGTCAGGGAAAAGGGGATTACCGACAGCGATGCCCTGCCGGTATCTCCTGTTAATAATCGCCTTATCCTTTGGTGCGGGGATATTACGACATTAAAGGCGGATGCGATTGTAAATGCCGCTAACAGTGCTTTAAGGGGATGTTTCGTACCCTGCCACTCTTGTGTGGATAATATTATTCACAGTGTGAGCGGTATCCAGTTGCGCCTGGCCTGCGATAAGCTGATGACGGAGCAGGGATACGACGAGCCGGCAGGAAGGGCAAAGATTACGCCTGCATTCAATCTTCCCTGCCGTTATGTCCTGCATACAGTCGGGCCGATTGTGTACGGGCAGCTTACGGAACAGCACTGCAGGCAGCTTGCGGACTGTTACCGGTCATGTATGGAGCTTGCGGCGGGCAGTGGATTGAAGAGCATTGCTTTCTGTTGCATTTCTACGGGGGAATTTCATTTTCCGCAGAAAAAAGCGGCTGAAATTGCCGTGCAGACGGTCACGGATTTCCTGGAGGCAGATGAAAGGATTGAAAAAGTGATATTCAATGTTTTTAAACAGGAAGATTATGATATCTATAAAAGGCTGCTCGGATGATTCAGACAGTCCCTGCAAATGTTGCAACAAACCGTTCATATATGCCTTTGTACAGCCTGCGGCTGACAGGTACAGATATGCCGTTGTCCATGATAAGTTCTTGTCTTCCTATTTCGGAGATCCTGCGTACATTTATCAGATGGGAGCGGTGGCAGAACATAAAATCCCCGTGGCCTTCCAGCTTCCGCGCCAGTTCCCGGATTCCGGTGTCCACAAGAAAGCGGCCGTCTATGCTTTCCAGGATGCAGTAATGTCCTGCGGCTTCGGCATGGATGATATGGCCTGCATCTGCAGGCCCATCCTGCTTCCATTCTTCGGAATTTTTTGTGAGGGTGTCTTTGGGGGCCGGCTCATTGCCCGCTATTGCAATAGGATACATCGGTGGCTCATCTCCCGGATACTTGATATGGGTCTGTCTGGAAATATATTTTAAGCCACCTTTTTCTTCTCTGTCAATAAAAATTTAATTCAGCAACGTTCCGATTGCTTTCTGCGTGGTTTGATTATATAATCAGGCATATCAGGAAAGCAGGAGGGTAAAAAATGTTATATCAGTTGTATGCAGGCTCTTATACGGGCATGGGAAATGCAGAGGGTATTTATCAGGCAAAGCTGGATACGGAAAAGGGGAAGCTGCGGCTGATCCGTACATATCGGGAGAGTGATAATCCCTCTTTCCTGGCAGCAGGGCGGGATTATCTGTATGCGGTCAGCGAGAGGGAAGAGGATGGGATGGTCAGCGCATATAAAAGAAATCCCGCTGACGGGACATTAACTTTTTTAAATTCGGTTACTACAAAGGGTACTGCTATGTGCCATATCAATGTATGGCCGGGCGGGAAATATTTTTCGGCGGCTAATTATATGAGCGGGAGTGTCTTTACGGGAAGCATCGGGGAGGATGGGTATGTAGGGGAGGTTTGCGCTTTCTGCCAGCATTCCGGTGTGGGGTATTACAATACGACAAGGCAGGAAGGCCCCCATGTGCACTGCACCCAACTGTCGGAGGACGGGAAGAGACTCTATGTGTCGGATCTGGGGCTTGACCAGGTGTTCTGTTATGATGTGGGGGAGGATGCTTCCCTGACGCCTGCCGGGAAGAGGGCGCAGATCAGGCTTCCGAAAGGGGAAGGGCCGCGCCATTTCATCTTCCGGAACCGGGGGAGGTTTCTGTATCTGACGGCAGAGCTTGGAAATAAAGTGTTTGTTTATGAGACAAAGGATGGCGGCCTGTCTTATCAGAATATACAGGCGGCCAGTACGCTGCCGGAGGGTTATGCCGGGGAGAATACGGCGGCGGATCTTCATTTTTCCGGAGACGGAAGGTTCCTGTATGTTTCTAACAGGGGGATGGACAGCCTCGTGCTGTATGAGGCGGATAAGGCGTCAGGGCGGCTTAAGACCAAGGGTTATTATGATGTTTATGGCTGCTGTCCCAGGAATTTCTGTATAACGCCTGACGGCGGATATATTTTGATTGCCAATCAGACAAGCGGGAATATTGTGCTGTGCAGGCGGGATGCGGAAACGGGAGGGATATGCGGGATGGCGGATGAACTTTTAGTACCGCAGGCTTCGTTTGTTACAGTTATGGAATAAATGCGGGCTTTCCCGGATTTTTGCGGCTGGTTCCGGGAAAGTTTGCGGGGGTTGCGGGATTCGGGGTATAAAAATCCATATTCTGTAGAAAGCGGTAGTTGAATATATCCGATAAATCTGTTACAATAATAGGCAGATTTTTGTAAGCACAACGGATAGCGGATAAGGAAGCTTGATATAGGAGTTTAACTATGAATATTGTTAGTAAGGTTTTTGGGACTCACAGCGAGAGGGAGCTGAGGCGCATCGAAGGGATGGTGGAGAAGATAGAATCCCTGCGCCCTTCCATGCAGGGGCTTTCCGATGAGCAGTTGAGGGACAGGACGAAAGAGTTTAAGAAGCGTTTTCAGGAAGGGGAGACGTTGGACGATCTTCTGCCGGAAGCGTTTGCGGCCGTGCGGGAAGCTGCCAAAAGGGTTCTGAATATGGAACATTACCGTGTGCAGCTTATCGGTGGCATTATCCTTCATCAGGGGCGTATCGCGGAGATGAGGACAGGCGAGGGGAAGACGCTGGTGTCCACATTGCCTGCTTATTTGAATGCCCTGGAAGGGAAAGGGGTGCATGTCGTAACCGTCAATGACTATCTGGCTAAGCGTGACGCAGAGTGGATGGGGCAGGTGCATGAATTCCTGGGGCTGAAAGTCGGCGTGGTCCTGAATGAGATGAAAGCCGAAGAGCGCAGGGAGCAGTATAAATGCGATATCACTTATGTGACGAATAATGAGCTGGGGTTTGATTATCTGAGGGATAACATGGTTATCTATAAGGAGCAGCTTGTACTCAGAAACCTGCATTATGCGATTATTGACGAAGTTGACTCCGTACTGATTGATGAGGCGAGGACACCGTTAATCATATCCGGGCAGAGCGGGAAATCCACGAAGCTGTATGAAGCCTGTGATATACTGGCCAGGCAGTTGAAACGCGGCGAGGATATGGCGGAAATGACAAAGATGGATGCCATTATGGGGATCGAGAGGGAGGAGACGGGCGACTTTATTGTCAATGAAAAGGATAAAGTGGTCAACCTGACGGCGGAGGGCGTCGCCAAAGTAGAGCGTTTCTTCCAGATTGAGAACCTGGCCGATCCGGAGAATCTGGAAATCCAGCATAACATTAACCTGGCGCTGCGGGCACACAATTTAATGTTCCGGGATCAGGATTATGTAGTGAAGGACGAGCAGGTATTGATTGTGGACGAGTTTACCGGCCGTATCATGCCGGGACGCCGTTATTCTGACGGGCTCCATCAGGCAATAGAGGCAAAGGAGCATGTGAAGGTAAAACGGGAAAGCAAAACGCTCGCGACAATTACGTTCCAGAACTTTTTCAATAAATTTGAAAAAAAGGCGGGTATGACCGGTACCGCGCTGACGGAGGAAAAGGAATTCCGTGATATTTACGGGATGGATGTTATCGAGATCCCGACGAATAAGCCTGTGATCCGTGTGGATCAGCAGGACGCGGTGTATAAGACGAAAAAAGAGAAGCTCCATGCGATTGTCGAGGCGGTAAAGGAGGCTCACGAAAAGGGGCAGCCGGTATTGGTGGGCACCATTACCATTGAGGCTTCGGAGGAAGTCAGCAGGCTGCTTGGCAGGCAGGGGATACCGCATAAGGTATTGAACGCGAAGTTCCATGAGCTGGAGGCGGAGATTGTCGCCGATGCCGGGGTACACGGCGCTGTTACGATTGCAACGAATATGGCAGGCCGCGGTACGGATATTAAGCTGGATGCGGAGGCAAAGGAAGCGGGCGGGTTAAAGATTATCGGTACGGAACGCCATGAGTCAAGACGTATCGACAATCAGCTCCGCGGGCGTTCCGGCCGTCAGGGGGATCCCGGGGAGTCTAAGTTTTATATTTCCCTGGAGGACGATTTGATGCGCCTGTTCGGTTCCGAAAGGCTGATTGGTATGTTCAATACGCTGGGCATACCGGAGAACCAGGAGATTGAGCATAAGTCGCTGACGAAGGCCATCGAATCGGCACAGAAGAAGATTGAAAACAATAACTTCGGCATCCGTAAGAATCTGCTGGAATATGACCAGGTTATGAATGAGCAAAGGGAGATTATCTATGAGGAGAGGCGGAAGGTGCTCAGCGGGGAGAGCATGAGGGATGCTATCTTTAAGATGATCACGGATATTGCGGAGAATGCGGTGGATATCAGCATCAGCGATGACGCTGACATCGAGGACTGGGATTTCACGGAGCTGAATACACTGCTCCTGCCTACGATACCTTTGAGGCGTATCAATACCGGAAGGGTGTTAAAGCCTAAGAAAAACGGTTTGAAGCAGCAGTTAAAAGAGGAAGCGGTGAAGCTGTATGAGAGCAAAGAGGCGGAATTCCCGGAACCGGAAGCCATGCGCGAAGTGGAGCGCGTCATTTTGCTGAGAACCATTGACCGGAAATGGATGGATCATATCGATGATATGGAGCAGCTCCGCCAGGGCGTAGGGCTGCAGGCGTACGGGCAGAGGGATCCTCTGGTGGAATATAAGCTGAGCGGTTATGAGATGTTCGATGAGATGACCCAGAATATCAAGGAAGAAACGGTCCGGCAGTTGTTCCATGTCCGCATAGAGCAGAAAGTGGAGCGGGAACAGGTGGCGAAGGTGACGGGGACCAATAAGGATGACTCTATCCAGAAAGGGCCTGTAAAGAGGGAGAATATAAAAATATATCCAAATGCGCCCTGCCCCTGCGGAAGCGGGAAGAAATATAAGCAGTGCTGCGGCAAGAAGTAACTTTGCGGCAAGAAGTAACTTTGCGGCAGGAAATTATTTTGCGGCAGGAAATAAGTCTGCGCCATCATCCCAAACGATGCGGAAGGCAGATATGGGGTGCCAAACCGGCCGGGAGCACCCCTGGGGGTAATACGCTGCAGAAGGGAACAGCGCTGCAGAAAAAATAAACTTAGAAAGAGGTGAAGTTAAGTGGTAGAATTAGATCAGATGAAATCAGAATTGCAGACCTATGAAAGTCCGCTGGCGGAAGTGAGGGATTCACTTTGACTTAGCGGATAAGTCAAGGCGGATAGAAGAATTGGAACGGGAGATGGAAGCGCCGGGATTCTGGGACGATCCTGACTCGTCCAATAAAAAGATGAAGGAACTGAAGAATTTGAAGGATACCGTGGATACGATAAACGGGCTGGCGCGTCAATATGAAGATATTGAGACATTGATTGAGATGGGCTATGAAGAGGATGACCCGGAAATGGCAGCGGAGATCCGCACAGAGTTGGATTCCTTTATTGAAGCTTTTGAAAATATCCGTATCAGTACTCTGTTATCAGGAGAATATGATAAGGATAATGCGATCCTTAAACTGAATGCCGGGGCAGGGGGGACCGAAAGCTGTGACTGGTGTTCCATGCTGTACCGTATGTATACCAGATGGGCAGAGCGGAAGGGGTTCGGCATAGAGGTATTGGATTACCTGGACGGGGATGAGGCGGGAATTAAGTCGGTGACTTTCCAGGTAAACGGAGAGAATGCTTATGGCTACCTGAAATCGGAGAAGGGTGTGCACCGTCTGGTGAGGATGTCCCCCTTCAATGCGCAGGGGAAGAGGCAGACTTCTTTTGTATCGCTGGATGTTATGCCGGATATAGAAGAGGATATGGATATCGAGATCAATGATGAGGATTTGCGCATTGATACGTACCGGAGCAGCGGCGCGGGCGGCCAGCATATCAATAAAACGTCTTCCGCCATCCGTATTACGCATCTCCCCACCGGAATCGTAGTGCAGTGCCAGAATGAACGTTCCCAGTTCCAGAATAAAGACAAGGCAATGCAGATGTTGAAAGCAAAGCTGTTCCTGCTAAAGCAGGAGGAAAATGCGGAGAAGCTTTCCGGTATCCGCGGGGAAGTCAAGGAGATCGGCTGGGGGAACCAGATCCGTTCCTATGTGCTCCAGCCATATACCATGGTGAAGGATCACCGGACAGGTGAGGAATCGGGGAATGCGGATGCGGTTCTGGACGGAGGGCTGGATGCTTTTATTAACGCTTATCTGAAATCCCAGGAGAAATAAAAAGAATTGAGTAAGGAAAAAAGGTGCAGGGCGAAAGGCTTTGCACCTTTTTCGGTATATCTTTATTCGGAGAGGACGATGCTGTTTTTATTATAGTATCGGCTCATGGCTATATTGGACCAGTCTTCGGCATTGTCGGTGATATCCGAGTGGTAGAGCAGGGCTGGCTGGGTTTGTATACGCGGCAGTACAATATCTTTGTCCGGAAGCTGCAATATTTCCAGGCGCTGTTCCATTTCTTTTCCGTATGCCCGGGCTTCTCCGGTAACGAGTTCCATAATGGCGGCTGTTGTCGTGTAGTAGTCCGGATTCGGTTTAATAGTGATCCCCAGGCAGAAGAAGAGAAGCAGGGAAACAAAGAGGAGATATTTTTTCCAGACGGGGGAAAAAACTTCCCTTGTACCGTTATCTTTTCCGTGAAGTTGAAGATGATGGCAGGCCCAGCCCAGGAGATAGCCTGCATTCAGGAAGAGCAGCAGGATATACAGGATAAAAATAATGTTCTGTATTCTAAGGGCCTCGATATTCCCGGTGGCAAAGATTGCCGGAGTAAAGGCACAGGAAACCAGGCAGTAGCTGTATACGGCGAACAGTGCGGGGCACGGAAAGCGGAAGTCTGTGTTTTCCGCGATTTTCCATAAAACAGGGACGGAAAATAAGACCAGCGCAAGGATAGTCCAGGTCGTCCAGTCATCAATGGCATATGCCAGCGTGTAACGGAAGGATATCATAATGGACTTTACGGGAGGCATACCCTGTACGGCGGCTTCCCGTACTGCGTTTCCGGGCGCCGCCATATTAATAAGGAAAGAGATAACCAGTACCAGGACCGGGACGGCAGCCCCTTTTTGCTCTTTCAGTTTTTTGATATACAGCAGCAAAAGGAGCAGGGACAGGCTGCAGACACAGGCAACCAGCCCGCTTACATAGTTTCCTCCGCCTACAAACAGGGCATACAGGGAAGCGAGCAGCAGCCTTCGCCTTTTTTCCTTTCCGGAAGCCAAAAGGGAGGATAGAAGCGTTCCGTGCATGAGCAGGAGGAAAGAGAAGGGGACAATGTAATGGACGGAGCCGTTATACCAGAAAAAAGCATCTGTCTTGCCGACCATACACTGGATAACAGTGAACAGGATGAGAAGCGAGAGTATGGTGCTTTCCCGGCGGGTGGCTTTTAAATATTGTACGGTAATGACGTGTATCAGATAATAAACCGATACAGATAAAATGCCTGTCATAAGAAACGGAGTTGCTGCATAAGCTCTTTCCGTCCATATGGCAGGCTGTAAAGCCATGAAAAAGATAGAGGTAAAAGTACCCTGCCAGGTCTGGTAGCGGCTGGCGGAGGTGGCGGCAGCTTCCTTTAATACCTGCCAGACAGAATGGCTTTCCAGCCAGACCTGCCTTGTGGCGGCGGCATAGGAATAATCATCGGCACAGGGATGGCTGTAAAAGCCAAGATACATGACCGGGAGTAGGGAAAGGATAAAAAAGACAGTCAGCGCAATGGATATATGTTTTGTTTTCAGGTTGATTTTGCCTACTATTTTGTCTGTCATTCGATATACTGCTCCTTATTATTAATAAGTGGTTAATCTTAATTTGCCGTCTGACGGTTTTTCATCAGATCCATGTAAAAGTTCGCCATAACTGCATTTGTATACGGAATGAGCCACAAAAAGGCGATGCCGCAGGAGAGGGAGCCAAGCAGATATAAGGGGATGAAGCTGATACTGATATAGAACAGGCGCCCTTTGTGCCCCTTTGTGATCCGGCAGCTCATATTTAACAGTTCCTTTGCCGTATACTGGGGAAAATCCTGCAGCAGGTAAAAGGACTGGGAAAGCATAAGGTTCAATATGATCATGACAACAGAGCCTGCCACTGCAAATATGGACATAAAGAGCAGATAGCTGATATTGTGCATATTCCAGCGGAAAAGGTAATAGAATACCAGCATCGGCGCCTGGCAGATGTAGCTGATCAGGCTGAGAATGAGCTGGATCCGCAGCGCTTTGTCAGGGTATACTTTAAAGCCGTAAAAAATATCACTCAAAGACACCTGCTGCCTGCAGGTGATTTTCAGGTAAAAAAATGCTTCGCCGGAAGTCAGGATCCCGCCGAACAGGCTGAAAATAAAACCTATCAGGTATGAGATAACAAGCTGCAGGGCGGAAATGCCGTTTCCTATGATGGCAGGTGCGCTGAACAGTTCGAGTACAACCCCTGCGCATAACATGATCAGGCCAAGTAACAGGGATGCTCCTATGGCGGTGCCATAGGAGCCAAACATTTGTTCTTTTGCCATGCCTTTTAGTTCGGCAGATGATTTATATTTGTGCATATCAAAAAATCTCCAATCCTTAAAAATTATACTGCCATATCCAGATTCATACCCGTATATTTGAGGGCGTCGGTCGCTTTCAGATTTTTCTGATAAGGGTTTTCCTCATTATGGTATTTAATCTGTGTTTTGGTGGTGCCGCCTGATACATAACTGCGCCCGCATTCCGGACAAACGGCAGTGTGGATGGACACATTGGCAGAAATCACTTTTCCATTGTTCTGCCCGGCTTTTTTGTAAGCGTTGGAAACGTGCTCCTGTTCATGGGAGCGTACGGCAGAGGCGGCTGCCTGCGGTGAAATATGAGTTGCCGTTTTGAAGGAAACCATTTCATCGGAACCGTCCTTGTATTTACGGTTGCTGCAGGTTTCACATTCTGCGGGAGAGGATTTCTTTCCGGGAGTCTTTACGGTAGATTCGCCCGGATTACGGGTAATGGCTGAACTTTCCTCATCGGCCGCCCTGTTTGTTTTGTTTTGATATAAGTTATAATTGTAATAATTGTATCTGCCTGCGCCGGATATAGGATATATGCCGCCGGCGCTGCTGACTGGACTGATAGCGCTGATTCCGCCCATAAATGCTCCTTTCTGCTGACCTTGATCAACATTAATTTATATTATTGTGCTGCCTGTTTTTTGCTTCCTGCTTCCTTATCCTGTAAACGCGGCTATTCGGTATACGATGGGAACAGTTCCTTCATCATATCTTCCATGGATTCGCCAAAGATGTCCTCGGAAGGCGTACCGTATATCTGCTCAAGCGTCTCGTCATACATTTTGCCTGCTTCTATCATAAGTTCCGGCTGGGAAAGGAGAAAGAACAGGGATGCCGTGAAAATAGCCGCATTGAGACCGATGCCTACAGTGCCGCAGGTGGCGCCCGCTATTGCTTTTCCTGATAATTTATCCGCATTCCCTTTCGAGAGCAGGGCAAACAAAATTGCAAGGCTTCCGAAAATGAAAGGAAGATAAAGGGGGAGTACCAGCGTGGATAAAATAGCCAGGATCCCCAATACCATTGCAGCAGTAGAGAAGCCGTTCCCCGGCAGCCTGAACGGAGGGGAATAGGCGTAAGGCTGCTCTGTGTAATTGTAATAATTATTGTTCTGATTGCCATTCTGGCCGCCGGGGGCGTCAGCGTTGTTCCGGCCGCTGTAATTATCGAAGCTGCAGTTATTGCTGCTGTCATGATTATAGCCGTCCTTGTTGTCCTGGCTGTTATAGCCGTTGTACGGATAGCCGGTATTATAATTGTATCCGCTGCCCGGGTTATTATAGCTCTCAGCGCTGTTTTCCGTGCCGTTGTTGTTGCCGGGGCCGGAAATATCAGGTTCCCGGTTGCTGTTGGAGCTGTCATGATTTGTTTCCATAGTCTTCCTCCTGCATATACATATCTATTGTATCACGTTATCCGGAATATTACAATCTTGAAAATGTGCATATTATTCGGCTATAATCTTATATGGTTATGCCATTGGAATTTTGTACAGGGCTTTGTCAGGAAGCGGAAGCAGCAAGGAGTATATTTTTAAGAATGGAGTCAGGGTATGGACATTATTTTAAAATTGTGTGAAGAACTGAAAGTAGAGAAATGGCAGGTAGAGGCTGCCGTGAAACTGATTGACGAGGGGAATACGATCCCTTTTATTTCCCGGTACCGGAAGGAGGTGACGGGTTCGCTGAACGATGAGGTGCTGCGTAACCTGGATGAAAGGCTCCTTTATCTGAGGAACCTGGAAGAGAAGAAAGAGCAGGTATTGGGCAGCATCGAGGAGCAGGGGAAGCTGACCGACGAGTTAAAGGAGAAGATCCTGGCCGCCCAGACGCTGGTTGTGGTGGAAGACCTGTACCGCCCTTACCGTCCCAAGAGGAAGACAAGGGCAAGCGTGGCGAAAGAAAAGGGGCTGGAAGGGCTGGCACAGTGGATTTTGGCTCAGGAGGCAGCCGTCCCCCTGGAGGATGAGGCAGCGAAATATATTAATGAAGAGAAAGAAGTGAAGACAGTCCAGGAGGCGGTGCAGGGAGCGAAAGATATCATTGCGGAGAGTATTTCCGATGAGGCGGACTACCGCATGTACATCCGTGACATTACCATGCAGGAGGGTAAGGTTATCAGCGCCGCAAAGGATGATAAAGCCCAGAGCGTATATGAGATGTATTATGACTACGAGGAACCGGTGAAGAAAGCGGCAGGGCACCGTATCCTGGCCCTGAACCGGGGGGAGAACGAAAAGATACTTACCGTAAAAATTGCGGCGCCGGAAGAACGTATCCTGCAGTACCTGGCAAAAAAGGTGATTGTTAAAAATAATGAAGTGACAACCCCTGTTTTAAAAGAGGTGATTGACGACAGTTACCACCGGCTGATTGCCCCTGCCATTGAAAGGGATATACGCAATGAATTGACGGAGAAAGCCGAGGACGGGGCGATCAATGTGTTTGGGAAAAATCTGGAACAGCTCCTGATGCAGCCGCCGATTGCGGGAAAGGTCGTCCTGGGCTGGGATCCTGCTTTCCGGACGGGGTGCAAGCTGGCAGTGGTGGATGCGACAGGAAAGGTGCTGGATACGAAAGTCATTTTTCCTACAGCCCCGCAGAATAAAGTGGCGGAAGCGAAGGCGGAGCTGAAGAAACTGATTAAAAAATATGGGATATCGCTGATTTCCGTAGGGAACGGTACTGCTTCCAGAGAGTCGGAGCAGGTGATTGTAGAACTGATCAAAGAACTGGATACGCCGGTCCAATATGTGATAGTAAATGAGGCGGGAGCTTCGGTGTATTCGGCAAGCAAACTGGCAACGGAGGAATTCCCCAACTTTGATGTGGGGCAGAGGAGTGCGGCATCCATTGCAAGAAGGCTGCAGGATCCGCTGGCGGAGCTTGTGAAAATCGATCCGAAATCCATCGGCGTCGGCCAGTACCAGCACGATATGAACCAGAAAAAGCTGGGGGATACCCTGGGCGGTGTGGTTGAGGACTGCGTGAACAGAGTGGGTGTGGATTTGAATACGGCGTCTGCGTCCCTGTTGGGATATATTTCGGGTATAACCAAAGTGATAGCAAAAAATATCGTGGATTACAGGGAGAACAACGGCCGTTTTACAAACCGGAAGCAGCTTTTGAAAGTGGCGAAGCTGGGGCCTAAAGCATTTGAGCAGTGCGCAGGTTTTTTGCGTATTCCGGACGGGGATAACCCGCTGGATGCCACAAGCGTGCACCCGGAGTCCTATGAAGCTACGAGGAAACTCTTGGACAGGCTGGGCCTGACGATGGATGATGTGCGCAAGATGCAGAAGAAGGCGGCAGAGGAGAAGGGAAAAGGGAATAAGGCAGTACAGGGCCAGGACAAGGAACCGGCCAGGGCTCAGAAAGGCAGGCAGAACCGCGTGGTAATCCGTAATACGAATACGGCTATGGGAAAAGCCCTGGCAGCGGCTATGGGCGGTATGGCCTTGGATGGGGAGGATCCGGGCAGAGAAGAGAGAAGCGCAGGAAACGGCGGCAGAACGCAGGACGGCAAAGGCGGGCAAAAGGGCAGAGGGGCGGGAAGCGGGAACCCCGGTACGGCTGCCCTGCTGGAAAGAAAGATTAAGGATAAGAAAAAGATGGCGGAGGAGCTGGGTATAGGTGAGATTACCCTTACCGATATCCTGAAGGAGCTGGAGAAGCCCGCCAGGGATCCGAGGGAAGATATGCCTGCCCCGATTCTGCGCAATGACGTTTTGGAAATGAAAGATCTGAAGCCGGGTATGATTTTGAAAGGGACAGTGCGTAACGTTATTGATTTTGGCGTGTTTGTGGATATCGGGGTCCATCAGGACGGACTGGTCCATATTTCACAGATTACGGACCGGTTTATCAGGCATCCTTTGGAGGCTGTCAGTGTAGGGGATATCGTGGAAGTCCAGGTGCTTAGTGTGGAGGCGGAGAAGAAGAGAATATCGCTTACTATGAAAATAAAGAAAGAACAATAACAAAATATACTTATTGAAAATCTGAGGAGTTATTAAAGTATAATATAATAACTCCTCAGATTTTCTTGTAATACAATGCAAAAAAGCAAATGTCAGGATTTTGGAAAAATGAAAAGTATAATATAAGAAAATTGGATAAAATTATAAAATATACTTACGCAAAAGCAGGAATAACAAATTCATATAGTTATGGCTTTAGAGCGTGTTTGAAAAATGCTTTCCGACAGATGCGCGTCATAATTTTCGGGAGATTAAAAGCATATAGGCTTTGCCAAATGAAGGGAGCATAGCGGGCTGCCAGGAAAAAAGCAAAGTATACTTGCATAAAAGCAGAGAAAATGATAAAGTATAAAAAGGAGGTGTGATATGGCTCTTGTTACGGATGAACAGGTAATGAAAGTGCTGCGGCAATATAATCCATGGTGGAGGAACCCGGCGGCAATCAAAGAGGATGCGAAGCCGCAGAAAAGGATTGCGTATTACGAAGCATTGCACATTATAAAACATGAATCGCTGAAAAGATTTGCCGTTTTGTCCGGTGCGAGAAGGGTTGGGAAGACGACAATCATGTTTCAGATGATAGATGCGCTGCTGGAGGAAGGGATAGCTCCCAGAAATATTTTATATGTATCTTTTGACAATCCTATCATGAAACTGGTGAATGTAGAGAATGTCCTTGATATTTATGAATTTATGTATCCTCTGGAAGGGGAAAGGTATCTGTTTTTTGACGAGATACAGTACACGGAAAACTGGGAGCTGTGGATGAAGGTGATTTATGACAGCAGAAAAGAAATCCGAATGGCTGCAACCGGTTCCGCCAGCCCTGTCCTTGAGAGGCGGTCTACGGACAGCGGTACGGGAAGATGGACGATATTGCGGATTCCGACAATGTCATTTTATGAATATTGCAGGCTGCTGCAGCTTGAGGAGCCGGAAATTCCGGAGCGGCTGCGGCTGACGGAGCTTGTGAAACTGCCGGAAGCGGAACTGCTGGATATTTGCGATAAATTTCATCCGCTTGTGCAGCATTTTAACCGCTACCTTATGGTCGGCGGGTTTCCGGAACTCGTACTGTCTGAGGATG
This sequence comes from uncultured Lachnospiraceae bacterium, assembly GCA_947385425.1. GTDB lineage: Bacteria > Bacillota > Clostridia > Lachnospirales > Lachnospiraceae > Kineothrix. Next base: position 24,227 of record CANDKY010000016.1, read on the forward strand.
ATGTGTATGCCCAAAGGATACTGCGGGAGGATGTGGTGGATAAGGTGATCAAAAGGGATGTGCTGTCACTGTTTAATATCCGTAATCCTATGCTGATGGAAAAATTGTTTCTGTATTTATGCCTGAATTCAACGCAGATATTCAGTGTGACAACGGCGGCAAAAGAGTTGGAGAATATTTCGGTCAGCACATTGGAAAATTATATGGAGGCACTCATGATGTCCAATATGATTTATCTTGCAAGGCCTATGAATGTGGGAAGCAAGGGCGCATTGAAAGGAAGGCCCAAAGTTTTCATCGCGGATGCGGCTATCCGCAATGCAGTGCTGATGATTGACGATGTGCTTTCTGATGAGACGGAACTTGGCATTATGGTGGAAACGGCCGTATATAAACATATCGTTTCCTTTTATCAGGGGAGCACGGCACAGATTGGGTATTTCAGGAAGGCAAAGGATAACCAGAAGGAAGTGGATGTGGTGGTAGGGCTGCCGCGGGGGAAAATATTGTGTGAAGTGAAATACCGGGCAAATTCCCATATCCCTGCAAGGGATGCCATAGTGGAGCTTTGCAGGGAGAAGGATGCACGGATAGACAGTGCCTTTTTGGTTACAAAAAAACTGGAGGATGCGGGTACTGCGAAGCATGAGACAAAAGTGCCGATCCTGCGTGTCCCCGCCATCGTATTTTTGTATCTGCTGGGCAGGGCGGAGGGGAAGGGCGGGAAGATGTAAGAGCCTGTTTCTGAACAGTTCCTAAGCGGCCGGAGCACCGGCCGCACAGGGGGAAGCTTTTAGACGGAGGATAGAAAGATGAAAGAAAAAATAAAGGAAATCCGAAACGGCCAGGTAAACATAGCAGACGTATTCTGGTCGCCGATACAGGAAAAGGTAATTGATGTGGCAATACCTTTTCAGGAGAAGATATTGAACGATGAGGTTCCCGGTGTGGAGAAAAGTCATGCCATTGAGAATTTCCGTATTGCCGCCGGGCTGAAGACGGGGGAATTTTACGGGATGGTGTTTCAGGACAGCGATTTGGCAAAATGGCTGGAGGGCGTTGCCTTTTCACTGGCAGTCAGGCCGGATGCCGCCCTGGAGGCGAGGGCGGACGAAATAATTGAAATTATTGCGAAGGCGCAGCAGCCGGACGGTTATCTGGATACTTACTTTATCGTAAAGGAACCGGAGCACCGCTGGCAGAACCTGCACGAATGCCATGAACTCTATTGTGCCGGGCATATGATGGAGGCGGCGGTTGCTTACGCGGAGTCGACAGGTAAGGATAAGCTTTTGCATGTAACGGAGCGTCTGGCAGATGCCATTATAGACAGGTTTGGTCCTGATGAGGGAAAAGAGCATGGTATTCCGGGACATCAGGAGGTGGAAATCGGCCTTATGAAGCTTTACCACACCACGGGAAAAGAAAAGTACAAGGATATGGCGCGGTATTTTCTGGAAGAGAGAGGAAAGGATCCGGAGTACTTTTACCAGGAAAAGGTAAAAAGGGGCTGGCAGCACTGGGGGCAGTATAGTCTGGAGCAGTTGGATGTGTCCTATAACCAGGCGCATGCGACAATTTATGAACAAAAAGAGGCTGTAGGCCATGCGGTCCGTGCATTGTATATGTATACAGCCATGGCGGATCTGGCGGGGACTGACGGGGACGGGAGGCTGTACCGGGCGTGCAGGACACTGTGGGATAATGTGGTAAACCGGAAACTGTACATTACCGGCGGAATCGGCGGGAACCCGGAGGGGGAGGCATTTTCCAACGAATATGAACTGCCCAATGATATGGCATATGCGGAAACCTGCGCGTCCATAGCCATGGTGTTTTTTGCGCACCGCATGCTGGAAGCGGAGATGGACGGCGCTTACGCGGATATTATGGAAAAGGAACTCTACAACAACATAATCAGCGGCATGCAGATGGACGGGAAGCGGTATTTCTATGTCAATCCGCTGGAGTGTGAGCCGGGCGTATCGGGGAAATTGTTCGGATATAAACATGCGCTGCCCGAAAGGCCGGAGTGGTACGACTGCGCCTGCTGTCCCACGAACTTAGTCAGGATGGTTGCCTCTTTGGGGAAATACTGCTGGGATGAGAGTGAATCCACGATTTATTCCCATCTGATGATTGGGCAGAAAGCTAAGCTGCAGAAAGCGGAGATTATGGTCAGGACGCGTTACCCGTGGGAGGGGGAGACGGTGTATACTGTTACGCCCACAACGAAAGAGGAGTTTACCCTGGCGGTCCACATCCCGTATTATGTGGACTTTGGGCGGGAAGAAACCCGCCTGACGGTCAATGGGGAACGGATCGACGCGCAGGAAATCCTGCAAAAGGGGTATGTGTATATCAGGAGAAAGTGGGCGGCAGGAGATCAGGTTGCAATCTGTTTTCCGCTGGAGGCGCGCCGGGTGTACGCCAGCCAGAGGGTGCGTGAAAACGCAGGCTGTGTGGCGCTGCTGCGCGGCCCGGTGGTGTATTGTTTTGAGGGTGTGGACAATGGAGAGATGATTCAGAGCCTGCGGATCCCAAGGGATGCGGCGATAAAGCCCTGTGTCTGCGAGGAAGGGATACTGAAAGGGAACGTACTCTTAAAAATAGAGGGCTGCCGCATGGCCGGGAGCGGGGAATTGTACAGCGAGAAACCGCCGGTAAAGGAAAAAGCGGTGCTTACCGCCATCCCGTACTATGCGTGGGCAAACCGCGGCGAGACACAGATGCGCGTGTGGATGCGGGAGGAGTAATCCAAAGCATTTTTCAAACACGCTCTAAAATGGTGGTTGAGAAAAATTTCCGGTTCGTGTATAGTAAAAGTATCAGAGTACGAAAAGGAAGGAGAAAAAGGCACGATATGGAAGATGAAAAGAAGTTATATCTGTTTGAGCAGGCATCCGTCCCAAAGGCAGTGATGTCCATGGCGATCCCAACGGTAATCAGTTCCCTTGTCATGGTGATTTATAATCTGGCGGACACTTATTTCGTCGGGATGCTGAATGACCCGGTGCAGAATGCGGCGGTTACGCTGGCCGCTCCTGTTTTGCTGGCATTCAATGCCATTAACAATCTGTTCGGCGTGGGGAGTTCCAGCATGATGAGCCGCGCGCTGGGGGCGAAGGATTATGATATGGTGCGCAGGGTTTCGGCATTCGGTTTTTACTGCACGGTACTGGGGAGTTTTCTGTTCTCCCTGCTATGTACGCTGGCAGAACATCCGCTGCTGGTATTGCTCGGGACGGATGCTCAGACTTATGCCGCCACCGGGGAATATTTAAAGTGGACGGTCCTGCTGGGGGCTGTGCCGGCTATCCTGAATGTAGTCCTGGCTTATATGGTGCGTTCGGAGGGTGCAACGCTCCATGCCAGCATAGGGACGATGAGCGGCTGTATCCTCAATATGCTGCTGGATCCTGTGTTCATCCTGCCGTGGGGGCTGAATATGGGCGCCGCAGGGGCAGGGCTCGCCACATTCCTTTCTAACTGTGTGGCCTGCGTTTATTTCTTTATCCTGTTGTTTGTAAAGAGGAAAAATACTTATATATGTATCCGGCCGAAAATGTTCCGTTTCCGGAAAGAAGTGGTCCTGGGGATATGCGGGGTCGGGATACCTGCCGCGATCCAGAATCTGCTGAATGTGACGGGCATGACGGTGTTAAACAACTTTACGTCCTCCTTCGGCGCGGATGCGGTAGCGGCAATGGGAATTGCACAAAAGCTGAATATGGTGCCGATGAATATCGCCTTTGGGTTTACCCAGGGCGTCATGCCCCTGGTCAGTTATAATTATGCGGCCGGGAATGGGAACCGGATGAAGAAGACCATTGTTTTTTCGGGGAAGAGTACGATTTCCTTTCTGGCCGGGATATCTGTCTTTTACTATTTTGCCGCAGGGTTCTGGATCCGTTTGTTTATTCAGAACGGGAGTATTGTGGCATATGGGACACGTTTCCTGCGGGGGATGTGCCTGGGGCTTCCGTTCCTTTGCATGGACTTTCTGGCAGTGGGCGTGTTCCAGGCTGTGGGGATGGGGAAAAAGGCGTTCTTTTTTGCCATACTGCGCAAAATCATTATGGAAATACCGGCCCTTATTATCCTGAACAGGCTGTTCCCCCTCTATGGGCTGGCGTATGCGCAGGCTGTGACCGAAGTGATCCTGGCGGTGGCGGCAGTGCTGACGCTGCGGCATATATTCCGGGGGATGCAGACGGCGGAGGATGCGTGATTCCGGTTTCAAATTACATAATCTGTATCTGGAACGGCGCATGGAGGATGGCGGCAAACAGGGCGATCTGCAGCAAAAGGATGGCGGGCAGGCCGTAAACGAAATACCACCGCCTGGTCTTATGGCGGAAAGCATACATGCCGATGATGCAGCCGATGCTTCCGCCGATAATGGCAGTGATAAATAAAGTGGACTCAGGGATCCGCCACAAATGCTTTTTCGCTTTATGTTTGTCCAGCCCCATCAGGAACAGGCCAATGATATTCATCGCCGCAAAATATGTGGCCAAAAGGGTAATGACATCCATTTTTCCGCTCCTTTGCAGTCTGGGGAATATGTTACGGGTTTTATAAGCCTGCTTTTTCGGCTTCCTGCATTTTCATGGCGCGTACTTTGCAGGACAGGCCGAAGAGGTTGATGAAGCCTTCCGCATCATGGTGGTCGTACAGGTCGCCGGTGGTAAAGGAGGCGATGCTTTCATTATAAAGGGAATAAGGGGAAGTAGTTCCGGCTTTGATGATATTGCCTTTGTAAAGCTTGAACTTCACTTCGCCTGTTACGTATTTCTGGGTGGTTTCAATAAAAGCCTGTACGGCTTCGCGCAGCGGTGTGAACCATTTCCCTTCGTAAACGATCTGTGCCAGTTTATTGCCCATGTCGGCCTTTAAGGCATAAGTATCCCGATCCAGGATCAGTTCCTCCAACTGCTGGTGTGCTTCGTAAAGGATGGTTCCGCCCGGTGTTTCATAAACACCGCGGGATTTCATGCCTACGACACGGTTTTCCACGATATCTACGATACCGATCCCGTGTTTGCCGCCCAGTTCGTTGAGGGTGCGGATGATATCGGACACTTTCATCTCTTTGCCGTTTACGGACGCCGGGATGCCTTCTTTAAAGGTCATGGTGACATATTCGCCCTCCTCAGGGGCTTTCTCCGGTGTCGTCCCCAGGACAAGGAGGTGCTCAAAGTTCGGTTCGTTTGCCGGGTTTTCCAGTTCCAGCCCTTCATGGCTGATATGCCATAAGTTGCGGTCGCGGCTGTAGGAGGAGTCGGCGGAGAAGGGCAGGTCAATTCCGTGCGCCTTGCAGTATGCGATCTCGGATTCACGGGAATCCATAGTCCATTTTTCGTTTCTCCATGCGGCGATGATTTTCAGGTCAGGGGCAAGGGCTTTGATGCCCAGTTCAAAGCGGATCTGGTCATTCCCTTTGCCTGTAGCGCCGTGGCAGATAGCGGTAGCGCCTTCCTTGCGGGCAATTTCCACCAGTTTCTTTGCGATAAGGGGCCTTGCCATGGAAGTGCCGAGCAGATATTTGTTTTCGTATACGGCGTGTGCCTGCACGCAGGGGACGATATATTCCTCGCAGAATTCGTCCGTGACATCCTCTATGTAGAGTTTCTCCGCGCCGCAGAATTTCGCGCGCTCTTCCAGGCCGTCCAGTTCTTCGCCCTGGCCGCAGTTTACGCAGACGCAGATAACTTCATAATCAAAATTTTCTTTCAGCCATGGGATGATGGCAGTGGTATCAAGCCCGCCGGAATAGGCAAGGACAACTTTTTCTTTCATAAATTTTCCTCATTTCTGCGCCGCTTTTTTGCGTATCCCGGGTTTGCAGCAAGCGGCGCGGACGCAAACCCGGGAATAAATGTTTTTTTCACTTGTTTCCTGTTCTCAAAACAATATACATCATTCTATTTGTAAATGCAAGAGGAAGTTTTGCATAAAAATCGGTTTTTGTTTCATGTATACCGATGTCCACAGTTCCGGTTCCAACCTTGCCATTTGGAAGCGCCGGGGCTGAGGGCCGTTATACGGATTTTGTGTAAAGGAAAAAAGGATTGCATATTATTCATAAATGCTGTATACTTATGCGTGCTGGCTGCATATTTGCATTGCTTTAAACGGTGGTTTTATTGAAATGATATTGTTTGCGGGTATGCCTTTGCTTGTACAATGCCTGTGGCGGATGCATAAAATTCGGAAGAGATATGCCTTGAGGTTTTCCGGCAAAAAGAGTATGATTTATTAAGTATGCCGCCCGGGACAGGGGCGGGTGAATGACGGCAGCAGACTACAAAAAGAAAATGGAGAGGATTATGAAAACAAAGGTTTTTATTGACGGGAGCGAAGGGACGACAGGGTTGAGGATACATGAGCGTTTTGCAGGGAGGGAAGATATTGAAATCCTCCCTATTTGTGAAGAACTGCGTAAGGATACAGAAGAGCGCAGGAGGCTTATCAACGAAGCGGATGTAGTATTTTTATGCCTGCCGGACGCGGCGGCGAGAGAGTCGGCAGGGTTGGTGGAAAATGAGAAGGTAAGGATTATAGATACTTCTACAGCCCACAGGACGGAGGAAGGGTGGGCGTATGGTTTCCCGGAGTTGTCGCCGGGGCACAGGGCGGCGGTGCGGGATGCAAAGCGCATTGCCGTCCCGGGCTGTTATGCAACGGGCTTTATCGCGGCTGTTTACCCTCTGGCAGCAGGCGGGATTCTGCCGAAGGATTATCCCTTGTCTGCGTTTGCCATGTCCGGGTACAGCGGCGCCGGGAAGAAAACGATTGCGGTATATGAGGCAGAGGGGCGGGATAAGGAGCTGGACGCGCCGAGGGAATATGCCCTTTCACAGAACCACAAGCATCTCAAGGAGATGCAAAAGATCACGGGATTGGAGAGGACGCCGCTTTTTTCCCCGATTATCTGTGATTATTACAGCGGTATGCTGCTGACGGTGCCGTTATATACGGATATGCTGGCGGGAGGGCAGACACCGGAGAAAATCCATTCTTTTTTCGGGGATTATTTTGCGGGGGAGAAGTTTATCCGGGTGATGCCTTACGGGAAGGAAGCGGACTATCAGGGCTTCCTGGCCGGGAATAGCTGTTCGGGCTGGGACGGCCTGGAGATTTTCGTGACAGGGAATGAGGAGCGGGTGCTGGTAAGCACACGTTTTGATAATTTGGGAAAAGGGGCTTCGGGGGCTGCGATCCAGTGCTTAAATATTATTTTAGGATGCGCGGAAGAAACGGGGCTGAACTTATAAACGGTTGGCAAAACCGGGAAAACAGCCGGAGAGCGTGGAAGCCCCGGAAGGGTTTCAGGACGCGGGGGCGGCCGGAAATCCTTCCTTAGGAGTGGGGCTTCCACATTCTCCGGCGGAACAGGAAAACAGCCGGAGAGCGTGGAAGCCCCGGAAGGATTTCAGGACGCGGGGCGGCCGGAAACCCTTCCCTAGGAGTGGGGCTTCCATGCACTCCGGCGGAACTGGAATAGGAGAAAATTATGGTACGTACGATGTCGGTAGAGGATTATGAAGGTGTATACAGGCTGTGGATGAGCATCAAAGGTTTTGCCATGCGCAGCATTGATGATTCCAGGGAAGGGGTGGAGCGTTTCCTGAAAAGGAATCCGGATACAAGCGTAGTGGCCGTGGAGGACGGGGAGATTGTAGGGGCGATTCTATGCGGGCATGACGGCAGGAGGGGATGCATGTACCATGTGTGTGTCCGTGCGGATTACCGCATGAAGGGGATCGGCAGGGCGATGGTAGTATATGCCATGGAGGCATTAAAGCGGGAGCAGATCAGCAAAGTGTCCCTGATTGCTTTTACAGCGAATGATGTCGGGAATGCATTCTGGAACCGGATCGGGTGGACGAAAAGGGGGGATCTCAATTATTACGATTTTGTCCTGAATACGGAAAATATCGTTGCTTTTAATAACTAGTGCTCCCCCCAACCGGCCCGGCAGCGGGAAGGATACAGCCGAAGCCAGATAATAGCTGAAATGCGGGGCAATACAAGGAATGCGGGAGGTAGGGCGGAAAATCGGAGGGTTAAATAAGGCAGGAGAATATGCCGGAGAGTATTTCCGGCGGATTCCCCGTTTTTAGTTGACATCAAAATATGGATTCTATAAAATAGTAGTCAGGAAAATGCATATGCGGGGAGGGAGTCTTTGGTGAGTAGAAAAAAGAAATCGCTGCAGGAAATCGGATATGTCATAGTTCTTCTGGCTGCTATTTTTATTTTGTTCCAGTGGTATACGGTGCAGAACAGCCATCGCATGGAAGAACGGAATAAGAATTATGCGGAGGATTCTGCAAGGTTAATGGCAACAAAGATAAATGAGGAGCTGAAAAATGCGCAGAACACAATTGACATTTATGCTTATTTTACAGGAAAAAGCATGGCGGGCTCCGGGATTGATGCAAAGGCTCTGGGAGAGATAGAAGAAAATTCCATGCTGTTTGACGCAGTCCTTTTTACGGACAGGGATGGAACCGACTATATTTCCGACGGGAGGACTGCCGATGTGACAGGGCGTGAGTTCTATATCAGGGGGATAGAGGGGGAAAGGGGGATATCACTTATTTTCGACCCCTATTTTTTTAATGAGGTAATGGCATGTTTTTATGCGCCCGTTTACAGCGAGGGGGAGATCATCGGTGTGCTCCGGGGGGCATACCTGGCGGAAGAATATCTCAAGTCCATGCTGTCCACGACTTATTTCGGGGAGGCGGCGGACGTGTATCTGTGTATGCCGGACGGGAGAGTGATTGCCAGTTCTACCGATATGGCATTGGAAGGAGATCTGCTGGATATCCTGACGGAATCGGGCGTGATTGATACCGGTACTGCCGGCAAGGTTAAAGGCGTGTTTGAGAGCGGCGGCGAAGGTTCTTTTATCTGCGATTCAAAAAGTAAGACGGATAATATTTGCGTTATGTATCTGCCTGACCACAAATATGTCATGGTACAGACATTTCCCAAAAGTGTCACACGGATGATGATAAGGGCGGAAAACCTTGTGGGAATCCGGCTGGAAATTATGCTGGGGATACTGTTTGCTATCTATATAGCCGCTTTGCTTTTCCGGGCAGGGAGGGCAAAGAAAATCCTGGAACGGATAAACCGGGAGATGAGTTATATCATTGACGGCATCAATACTTTATTTACCCGTTTTGCCATGGTTGATTTGGAAAAAGGCACTTACCAGTATCTGGCGGGGACGAGGCCGGAGAACAGCGGCCTGGAGGTCAGCGGGAAATATGAGGATTTTGCGGCCCATCTGTGTAAATTGCTGTCAAAAGAAGAGGACAGGAAAGAGTTTGCAAAGCAGATTGACAGGGATGCGATTATTGCCGGGCTGGAAGGGCATAATGATGTGCGTTTTGAATGTTATGTGCAGCGGGGCGATCGCATGGAATGGGAGCATGTGAATGTGATCTGCCTGGAGAGGAAGAACGGCAGGGCAGCCAAGGCTTTGTACACCCGCCAGAATATTACGGAACTGAAGGAAAAAGAACTGCATATCCAGGCGGAAATGTCGCTGGCGGGACGCAAGGAAAGGCAGTACCGGACTGCGATCATTTCTAATTCTTTCTGTACCTTTGAATTTAATCTGACGCAGGATCTGATTGGGCAGGATATTGTCCGGCTGACAGGCGGGAAACAGGTATCGCTGTTGGAGAAGGCAGGGCTGGAGGCGCCCTGCAAAGCTTCGGATTGTTTTGAGCGTTGGAAGAAGTTTGTATTGCCGGAATCTTTAGATGATTACAGCAGTACAGTGAATACCGAATATTTAAAAGAACGCTTTGCACTGGGCGACAGGGAAGTGGTTGCCGAGTTCTGGGGTGCGGGCGCGGCAGAGGAGCCGATTTGCATCCGCCAGTCTTTTGTCATGACAGAGGATTATGATACGGAAGATATTATGGTTATGGTAGTTTCGAAGGAGATAACCGCACAGGTGCAGAAACAGAGGGAACAGACACAGGCACTGCAGGATGCACTGATGCAGGCGCAGCATGCGAACCGGGCAAAGACGACGTTCCTTTCCAATATGTCCCATGATATCCGTACGCCGATGAATGCGATTATCGGTTTTACAACGATTGCGGTCAGCCATATTGATAACAAAAACCAGGTGCTGGAATGCCTGCAGAAGGTTCTGTCTTCCAGCAACCATCTGCTCAGCCTGATCAATGATATACTGGATATGAGCAGGATAGAGAGCGGGAAAGTGCAGATCAAGGAACAGGAGTGCAACATTTCCGAATTGATGCATAACCTGGTGAATATTATCCAGCCCCAGGTGAAGGCGAAGCAGCTTGAATTGTTCATTGATACTTTTGAAGTGGCTAATGAGGATGTGATAGCGGATTCCCTGAAGTTAAACCAGGTGTTTATCAATCTGATGAGCAATGCGGTGAAATATACGCCGGCAGGCGGAACTATCACGTTCCGGATTATGCAGAAGACGACTTTCCGGCATGGATACGGCGATTATATTTTTATTGTCAAGGATAATGGCATTGGGATGTCTGCGGAATTTATCAAGCATATTTTTGAACCTTTTGAAAGGGAAGCAAGCACAACGCAGAGCGGTATCCAGGGTACGGGGCTTGGTATGGCTATCACGAAGAATATAGTCGAGATGATGAACGGCACGATCACCGCGGAAAGTGAAATCGGCAAGGGGAGTGTCTTTACCGTAGAGCTTACGTTAAAACTGCAGGATGTGAAAAAGAATGCGGAGCAGATTAAGGAACTGGACGGACTGCGCGCTTTGGTGGTGGATGATGATTTCCATGTCTGCGACAGTGTAAGCAAGATGCTCCGGCAGCTCGGGCTGCGGGCCGAATGGACGACTTCCGGCAGGGAGGCCGCCTACCGCGCGAAGCTGGCTTATGAGGAAGGGGATTCTTACCATACTTATATTATTGACTGGCAGATGCCCGAAATGAGCGGGGTGGAGACGGCCAGGAAGATCCGCAGCGCGGTCGGGGACGATGCGCCTATCATTATCCTGACGGCCTATGACTGGACGGATATTGAGGAGGAAGCAAAAGAGGCAGGGGTTACGGCGTTCTGTGCGAAACCGCTCTTTATGTCGGATTTGAAATCCGCATTGCTGGCGGCCAATAACCTGCTTGATAAAGATGCAGATGTTGCCGCATGGACACTGGCTGATTTTAACGGGAAACGTATCCTGCTTGTGGAGGATATCGAGCTGAACCGGGAAGTTGCCGAGGTTATATTGGAAGAAACCGGTTTCATCGTGGAAACGGCGCCGGATGGTACGGATGCGGTGGCAATGGTAAAGGATTCAGAGGAGTATTATTATGATGCGATCCTTATGGATGTGCAGATGCCGATTATGAACGGATACGAGGCGACAAGGACGATCAGGAACCTGCCGAGGAAAGATGTGAAGGATATGCCGATTATTGCCATGACAGCCAATGCCCTGGAAGAGGATAAGGAAGCGGCGTTGAAGAACGGGATGAACGCCCATATCTCTAAACCGTTGGATATGGATGTCTTTATAGATGTATTGGGGCAGTATTTGAAATAAGAGCCTGTTGTCTTTTTCTCTGGCAGCACAGGGCAAAAATCAGTTACATAACCTACTATGCGCCTGATTTTTGCCCTGCACTCTCGAAGGAAAATCCTGCGTAACTTGTGACAGTTGTGCAGGATTTTAATCGGGGAAAAGAACAGCAAATAACTTGTGCAGGACGCGCAGGTCATTTTTTCGGTATTTTTTTATCCGTACTTAAGATATGGTTGATCAGCCAGCTAAGCAGGAACTGCAGCAATTTCTGAAGATAATCCTGGGGATTTCTGTCAATCTCATTCCGGTCGATGTTCTGCAGTTTGTCGATAAAGGCTTCATGGGCGCGCTTCTGGGCGGCAAGGCCCTCATAATTTATGCTTTCCATATATTCTTCTTCATCGCCGAAATGTTCAATGGTGTAGTTTTTTAACTCATCCAATATGTCGAGGATCCTATCGTAGCCTGTGGATACCTCATAACTCTGTATCAGCCGGTAGGCGTTGTCGATGATACGGAAAAGTTCTTTATGCTCCCTGTCAATCAGGTCGATGCCTACCAGGTAATCTTCCGTAAATTCACAGGGGTTTTCTTTTATCATCCATTCTTCCAGAGGGGGAAGCTTCCCGATCATGACGTCGCTGCTGAGGATATGGCGGTAAAGCCACTTGGCAAGGAACGCGACAAGGTCGGAAAGAGTGCGCTGCTGTGCAACGGTTTCGTCAATATTGGCCAGGTCAAATTCCAATATTTTCTCACGGAAGAAAGCGTGCTGCGGGCGCTGCAGGATCAATTCCGGGTCACGTATTTTGGTCATATATGCTTCTTCATGGGTAAAATGCTGTTCGGCATACCGGTCAAGCTCGGCGATAATATCCTTCAGCCGCTGGTAGTAATCGTCGTGGTAATCTGTGGTCACAAGGACATATGCCCTGTTTAACAGTTCAAAGAGGTATCTGTGTTCGTCATCAATCTGGCTTATGCCTATCTTACAGTCATCGGTAAATTCAAACATTGGAAACATCCTTTCTTGTATGTATTTGTGTGTATCCGGATTTTGGATTTGGAATCAAAGCGTTGTAAAATATCTGGAAATATTATATCATATGCAAAAGAAAAAACAATAGGGTGGGGAAATCTGATGATTATTAATACCGGGAGCCGGACCGATATACCGGCGTATTACAGTGATTGGTTTTTCCGACGGGTAAGAGAAGGGTATGTGCTGGTGAGGAATCCTTATTTTAAAGAGCAGGTCATCAGGTACCGTCTGGATCCGGCGGTGGTGGACTGCCTGAATTTCTGTACGAAGAATCCGATGCCGATGCTTGGGCGGATGGGTGAAATTGCGGATTTTGGGCAGATGTGGTTTGTGACGGTGACGCCTTACGGGAAAGAGATCGAACCCTTTGTGCCGGATAAAGACAGAGTATTGGAGGCGGTAAAGGAGCTGTCCCGCATTGTGGGGATCCGTTCCGTGAGCTGGCGCTACGACCCTGTGTTCCTGTTGGGGAGGTATTCCCTGGATTTCCATATAGAGAGCTTTGAACGGATGGCGGGGAAGCTGGAGGGGTATGTGGAAAATTGTGTGATCAGCTTCATTGACCTGTATGAGAAGACAAAAAGGAATTTTCCAGGGGTAAGCGAGGTTGGAAGGAAGGAACGGGAGAGGATAGGGCAGGAATTTGTGAGAATCGGGCGCAAATACGGAATAACCATCCGTTCCTGCTGCGAGGGGCGGGAATTGGAAAAGTACGGCGTGGATGTGTCCGGGTGTATGTCCAGGCAGGTAATGGAAAGGGCAGTGGGGGAGGAACTGTATCCGGCAGGCAGGCATACAAATGTGAGGGAGGGGTGCAACTGCCTGCTTGGGAATGACATCGGGGTGTATAATACCTGCGGGCATGGCTGCCTGTATTGCTACGCAAATTACAGCCGGGAAGCTGTGGCAGAGAATATGCAGAGGCATGACCCGTATTCGCCGTTTTTGATTGGCGGGCCGATGGAAAACGATATCGTGAAGGAGGCAAAGCAGGAATCATACAAGAGCGGGCAGATAGTTCTTGTTTTTCCTTAATTTTATCCTATTGAAAAATTTTGAAAGTATAGTACAATATAGGACAGGAAGCGGTATCCTTTCCGGAGTGGGTAACGGCAGGGGGCGGAAGATCCGGGCACTGTGTTTTGCGGCAGAAGGGAGGCAGGGGCGGATATGCGGGAAATGGAATTTAAGATGGAACGGCCGGGGCTGCTGGCGGAAGGCGACCATATAACGGTTACGGAAGGCGTGCTGCCGAGCAACTACTATTACATCATCGACCCTTCCCTTGCCATGTCAGGCAATTATCCTTTCCGGGAGAGGATGCTGGCAAGGGAAGGGGTAGTGACGAGGGTTTTGGAGAATGAAAGGGGATTTTATGTGCTGGCGCAGTTTGATGAGGATCAAAAGCAGCTCTAGCGGAAAGTAATTTCAGGCAGGATCATGTGTAAAAGTCAGGAAAGAGGAGGAGAAAGAGAATGGCAAAAAAAGTATCGACAAGTAAAGCCCCGGCGGCAATCGGCCCTTATTCGCAGGGGATCATCGTGGGGAATACGTTATATGCATCGGGGCAGATCCCGCTTGATCCGGCAACAGGGGAAATAAAAGGAAGCGATATTTCGGAGCAGGCAAGGCAGGTTATGAGGAATGTCGGGGCGATCCTTTCCGAGGCAGGGTATTCTTACAATGATGTGGTGAAGACGACCTGTTTTCTGGCGGATATGAAGGATTTTGCCGCGTTCAACAGTATTTATGAGAGGTACTTTACCGAGGATGCGAAGCCGGCGAGGAGCTGTGTGGCGGTAAAGGAACTTCCGAAGAAGGTGCTTTGCGAGGTGGAAGTAATCGCGTATCATGGATAATGTTATTTTGATCGGTATGCCCGGAGCCGGGAAAAGTACAGTGGGTGTCGTGCTGGCCAAGCGTCTGGGCTACCGTTTTGTGGATTCGGATCTGGTGATACAGGAGAGGGAAGGCATGCTGCTGCATCAGATTATAGAGGAAAAAGGGCTGGATGGGTTCCTTAAAGTGGAGAATGAGGCCAATACGGAAATCCGGGCAGTGAAAAGCGTCATTGCTACCGGCGGGAGTGTGATATACGGCAGGGAGGCAATGGAGCATCTGAAACGGATAGGGCTGGTGGTTTATCTGCGGCTTCCCTGTGCTTCGGTTAAAGAGAGGCTGGGCGATCTGAACAGGCGGGGGGTTGCGCTCAGGGACGGGCAGACGTTGGAAGAGCTGTATGAGGAAAGAATCCCTTATTATGAGCGCTATGCGGATATTACGGTGGATTGCGAAGGCAGGATGATAAGGGATATTGCGGAAGAGATCGCGGATATTGCGGAAAAATCTGCGGGTTTTAAGGTTTTATGTATCGCAAGCGGGGCCTGCGATAGGTAGGGGTATAAGTATGAGAAAGACAGCAGTGATCAGCAGCCTGCTTTTGTTTCTGGCAGCCTGCATCTGGGGAGTTGCTTTTGTGGCGCAAAGTGTGGGGATGGACTATATGGGGCCGCTTACCTTTAACGGTGCGCGGTTTTTGATCGGCGGGACGGTACTCCTGCCGGTTCTTTATGCGCGCAGGGGGAAATATGGCGGGAAAGCAGGCGGTGCCGGAAGGGAGGCCGCAGGTGCGGAAAGCTTTACGGAAAAGGGAAAAAGGGTGGGGGGAAGTGTTGTCTGGAGGGGCGGTATCTGCTGCGGCCTGGCAATCTGTTCGGCATCCCTTTTCCAGCAGTTCGGGATTCAGTACACAACGGTGGGGAAAGCGGGGTTTATTACAACGCTTTACATTATCCTGGTGCCTGTATTCGGCCTGTTTTTGCATAAAAGGGTGCCGGGCAGGGTATGGGTGGCCGCTGTGGCGGCCGCTGTGGGTATGTACCTGCTGTGTGTGACGGAAGGGTTCCGTATCGGAAAAGGGGATGCGCTTGTTTTTGTGTGTGCCGTATTATTTTCGGTGCATATTCTGGTGATTGATCATTTTTCACCGCTGGCGGACGGGGTAGCGCTCTCCTGTATCCAGTTTTTTACGGCGGGGATTTTGTGTACGGCCGGTGCTCTGGCAGTGGAACAGCCCGCGTGGGGGCAGCTTGCGGCGGGAATGGCGCCTGTCCTGTATGCGGGTGTTATGTCCTGCGGGGTGGCGTATACGCTGCAGATTATCGGGCAAAGGAATCTGGAACCGGCAGTGGCTTCGCTGATCCTCAGTATGGAATCTGTAGTGTCCGTGCTGGCGGGATGGCTTCTGCTCGGGCAGGCATTGACTGTCAGGGAACTGGCAGGATGCGCGCTTGTGTTCGGGGCGGTTATTTTGGTGCAGATACGGCAGGAATAGCTGCACGCAGCCATTCGTTGAAATGGCAGGGGAACGACAGGCGGCATGGCTTTTTATCTTGACTTCCCCTCCTGCAACCGGAATTTACAGTTTATAAAACGAACATTAAGCACATAAGCGGTAAAGCTTTTCTATAATCTTTACCAACTATCAAATAAGCAGCTCCGTACAATAGTCCTCCGAAAGCAGAAAGCAATCCAACCGAAATACTTCCTTTGGAAACAATGTGCATAAGCCCCCATGTTAAAGCAAGGATGATACCGCCATAGGGAATAGCTTCATTCTTAAACCACTTTTCGCAAGCCTTTTGTCCAAAAATGATTATGAGAGAAAACAAAAAAGCTTCAAAAAGATAGTAGATGTATTGAAAAATGAATTTTAATGCAAATCAGCCAAACAATGCAAATAACAATCCAATGGATCATATTTTGTGCGGTGGTGTACGTTTCTATAGAAATACCCCAAATTGGCTCAACCACTCCAACCAAAATCAACTCTAGACCAATGCCTGCAAATGCATATAGTGCAAGGTATAGGTAGTCGGCACCAGTTATCTTTTTTTCCATATCTCAATCAATATCCTCCTTAAATCCAGATTGTGAATTGATGATTTTAAGGGAAACAAAATCACATAAAACATTATAACACAAAACATTCGGGAATTGTAGTGAAAGATTGCCGTTTGCATAACCGGCAATTATAGGATAACGGATTATGAGGTTCCTGCTTATTTCTACGGAAAAGGGATTGGTGAAATTGACTTAATCATCAGCGATGGAAAAACACAATATGCCACGGAATTGAAACCTTATAAAGGAAATGAGGAAACACGCTCTGGCGGAAAATTCTCTCTTTAATAAAGTCTTATACGATTTCGTTAAAAATGTGGTGAATACGTGTGCTTAAATTTGTAGCAATAATGTTGAAATAATGGACTCACCTGATTGCAAAAGCGGCAAATGAATGTTACAATATTTATGAAAATGAATATACATTATTTTTGAATCGGAGCATATGCCAATGATATAAGGCGGTAAAAATATAAAGCGAATTTGGATGTATAATGAAAGCCAAAAACAGGCAGCTTAAAGGAGCAAGATTCCTATGGAAAATCTTAAGGTCTACTTAGACACATCGGTTATTAGCCATTTGCTACAGGAAGATGTGCCTGAAAAGATGGCAGATACGAGAAAATTGTGGGAAAAGTTTAAAGCCGGACAATATGACGTATATCTGTCTACTGTCACATTAGAGGAAATATCAGATTGTAAAGAGCCAAAGAAAAGCCAGATGTATCGATATTTGAAACAGATAAATTATATACCTATCCAGATTACGGATTCCATGTCATCTGTTGCTCAGCAGATTATTGATATGGGTATCTTGACAAAAAAGTGTTATGATGACTGCCAGCATATCGCTGCTGCAGTCATATACGGTTGCGACTGCATTATATCATGGAATTTTAAGCATATTGTTAATATTAAGACCATCAGAGGCATAAGAGCCATCACCAATTTAAGAGGTTGTAAACCAGTTGAAATTATTAATCCATCTGTATTATTGGAAAGCGAGGTATGACTATGGATAAGTTGATAATCAGTCCAGACTTTACTATTGAGGACATCCATAAAATAAGGGAATATAACTATAATATCACAAAAGACATGACACCGCAGGAAAGGCGTGATTATTATAATAAACGAGGCATGGAAGTACACAGACAGATTCAGGAAATGCAGTTACAGGAAGTATAAGTGTATTGAAATTTAACAAGCATTAAAATCGAGGAATCCGTTTCGTTCAGGAAGATACAAAGGCATAAAAATTTGCCTTATAATTTTACCAGAGAGGGGAGAATAATTATCTCGTCTCTCAGTTTTTGATAGTTCGCTTCATATGTCGGTTTAAATTTTCCCTTTGATAATTCTGTAACCGTTTGTATATGCTTTCTTCCGGTCTATGTGCGTTTTCGCCATATTTTTCTTTCCACTTAAGGGCAAAAACAAGGGAAAATACGTAGCAATTCGCTGTATGAGGCTTGAAAAGCCTCTGTTGGTTCTCGTTCCGAAGCTCCTTCTCAAGGTTCTTTTTGTTGTAGCTGGTAACTTCTGCATACGCTACACAACTAATCCGTGCCAAAAACCTTGTTATTACTGATATATATTTCATTGAGTAAACCACTCTATAAATTTTTCAATGACTGTGTTAATGTTAAATTGTGTTTATTCGCTGGAGGAAATACTGTATGACAAGAAAAGAACATAAGGAAACCAGAAAAATACAAATACATATGGAATTTCTTGATTGCTGGACACCCCTTACTTATGAACGGTATTGTAACGCATACCATGGAGCATATATGGGATTCATTACAAGAAAAGGTGTAAAGATTTTTAAATGCGGATGATGATTTTCCTGTGAACCTTTCGGAAAAGAGCCGGTTTTACTTGTGCTTATAAAAAGGGGACGGTATAATATTGTATATCAACTCTGGAAAGGGGCAGATGTCCTATGGCGGTATGCTTAAACACGGAATCGGCACTAATTTTATATAAGGAATTGGCAGGCAGCAAATACTTTGTTGACAAATCTGCCATGATAGAAAATATCAACAGGCGTATCCGGACAAGCACGAAGTATGTCTGTGTCACAAAGCCGCGCCGTTTCGGGAAAACTTCGGCACTCAGTATGCTTGGGGCCTATTATGGCAGGGAATACCGGTCAAAAGAATTGTTTGATACTTTGAAAATCAGCAGAAGCGAAACTTACAGGACTCATTTGAATCAATACAATGTTATCAGCCTTTGCCTGAATGACCTTCCGGATGCAGGCAGCACCTATGAGGATTATATAAACCTTATAAAAGAGTCTATAGCAGATGATATAAAAGAAGCTTATCCGGAACTGAAAAACAAAAAATTCCGTAAAATACCGGAACTTCTGGCCGCAACCCATGAGAGCTTTATATTTATGATAGATGAGTGGGATTATATTTTCAGTCATAGCTTGTTTTGTGAACATCACGGTGATTTCCTGGAGTTTTTGAGAAACTTGCTTAAGGATAGGTCTTATGTGGCTCTTGTATATATGACAGGGGTTTTGCCAATTAAGAAATACAGCACAGGTTCTGCACTGAATATGTTTAAAGAATATACCATGCTCAAAGATCCATTTTTTGAGGAATACTTTGGGTTTACGGAAGACGAAGTGAAGGGGTTATGTGAAAAACAGCAGGTATTGTCAATGGATGAAATACAGGATTGGTACAACGGGTATCAAACCAGGAGCGGGGCGCGGCTGTATAATCCGCGATCGGTGGTATGTGCGCTTGAGGATGCGCTCTGCCAGAGTTATTGGACCAGGACGGGTAAAATAAACGAGGTATTGTTCTTTCTGAAATACAATATTGGGGAGGTGCGGGATGATGTTGTGAAGATGGTGAATAATTTATCTGTCAGGATTGACATTGAAGAGGAATATTCTGCCGGACAGGAAAGCCCCAAAAACAGGGAAGAAATTTATTCGGCAATGGTTATCTATGGGCTGCTGGCCTACCATGAGGGAAGCTTAAGGATACCGAATAGGGAGCTTATGCTGGAGTTTCAAAAGGCGCTAAAGGATGGTGATTTTGGTTATGTGGCGGAATTGGTCAGAAATTCTACTGAAGTACTGCGTGCTACTTTAGAAAAAAGAGGTGATATAGTGTCATCATATCTGCATAATATCCACAATAGCGAACTGCCTATCCTGAAATATAATGATGAGAACAGCCTTTCTTGTGTAGTGACGCTCGCGTATCTTTCGGCGAGGGATAAGTATAGAGTGGAACGTGAGGAGAAGAGCGGGAAGGGTTATGCGGATTTTATTTTCCATCCAAGGCAGGAAAACCTGCCGGGGATTGTCCTCGAACTGAAAGCCGATGATACCCCCGAAGCGGCAATTGCCCAGATAAAGCGTAAAGAATATTGCGAAAAGCTTAGAAAAGAAAATGTTGGAGTAGTTTTAGCTGTCGGGCTCAGCTATGATACTCATAGAAAAGAACACAGTTGTATAATCGAAGAAATTCAGTAAATGTAGCTCTAAAGTGGGATCGGAATATCTTTCCACCTGTGCGATTGGCGCCCTGTACCCTCCTGGCAGCCCCTGGCCGCGCAGGAGAAGAAAAATCCAACTGCAAAAATGAGATATTTCTAACGGTTTTTCCGGACAGATTTGCTGCCAGGCGGTGACTCCGCCAAAAACGGCAGCAAATCTGTCCGAAAAAGCCGTAAGAAATCTCATCATTTTTTTGAATGGATTTTTCTTCTCCTGTGCAGCCAGGGGCTGCCAGGAGGGTACAGGGCGCCAACCGCACAGGTGGATATTTTTCTATTTACAGGCAATATAAATATCCATGTCCTTCCCATTGGTTTCAAAGCAGGGGATAACATCCTTTTTCGTGTGTTCCAGACCGTTCACGCGCATATATTCCATAAGCGTTTTATAGGCGTTTGGTATGGTCACAAAAGGGTTTTCAAAGGGTGTTTCAAGGTGTATGGCAGCATACTTGTGAGCTACCTGCCTGTGTATTTCAATGCAAGGAGGGATCATTCCGTCAGGCAGTATCCATGCCGCTTCGTATCCATGCATGTTGAAAACATTGATCTGCTCCTGTGATACATTTGGAAAATCCCAGCCGATGACACGGGGATTCTCCACGCCGAAGCTGCGGGCAATGGAAAATACCCTGTCGATAGCGTCCCCTTCCGGTTCGGAGCTTATAACAGCATGTTTTATATAGCGGAAGGCGGGGACGGTCTCCACGCGCAGGTTGGTATACGTTTCGCCGCAATTGGCCATATCATCGCGGAACAAGCTGTCCAGCGAGCAATGAAAAAAACTGCAAAGCGCTATCGCCTTGTCCATTTCAGGCTGCGCTGTATCCAGCTCCCATTTTGATACGGTCTGGCGGCTGATATTTAATTTTTCGGCCAAATCCTCCTGTGTCATATTTCCTTTCAGATGTCTTAAAAATTGTAAATTTTTTCCGAAGCTCATAATGAATTCTCCTTTTTTATGCACAAGGGCGTGCAGATGAAGTTGCTGTTTGCGCAGCGTTCGCAACATAATCAGTATAATATTTTCGATGACAGACGGCAACCAACCGTACCGTACAATTTTTGAGGATTGCGCAACTTCAAAGTGCGGGGAGTGGACCAATGTCATTAACTTAAGTGGGTGTGGTTCACAGGCCGGAGCCTGTTTTGCTTT
>CANDKY010000017.1 GCA_947385425.1 uncultured Lachnospiraceae bacterium
CCGCTATGCGCCCTTCATTTGGCAAAGCATATATGCTTTTAATCTCCCACAAATTATGACGCACATCTGCCGGAAAGCATTTTTCAAACACGCTCTAGTACTCCATCCGGTCAGAAATTATATTTCCGCTCTAACTATTCCGCACCATTACCGCCTAATAATTAATTATTAATGTCTGCATTACCTCTGCTTCCCCCTCTATCCTTGCCTCAATCTTGCATACCCCATGTTCGTCAACCGTTAAGGAAAACTCTTTATCCCCCTTAAAATCCTGTATAACCAGCGGCTCCATACCCCCCCCCGGTTCCTCCGAAGCCTGGGTCAGTGTTATCCTGTATTCTATCCCTTCTTCCTTGTTGGAAGCTACATGAAAAGTACGGATCCCTTCGGAATCCCTGTAATATAATCCATAAACGGAGGGCGGCGTATTCCGCCGCTTCTCTTCATAAGAAGTATAAAAAAGCTTTTCACTTTCTGGCACTCTTTCTGAGACAACCATACTGAAAAAAGCAGTAAACATATCCGCCCCCTTATTATTCAGATGCCCTGCATCCATAAAATACTCTCCATGCTGTATATCCAAATACTCTTCCTTAATCAAATTAAAATCATAAAACTCCACCCCGTATTCTCCGGCAATTTCCCTGACCTGGTCAACATAATAATCATAATGTTCTGTGCTGATAAGCTGTAATTCATCTATAGGGGATACAAACAAAGTAATCGGAATCCCCCTTTCCTGGCAATAACATATTATTTTACGAAGATACCTTTCACTTTTCTCCCCCATCGGGTCTTTGTCAAGAACTCTGTTTTGATTATACAGCCTCTGCCCATCTGGAAATTCCCTTGTACTGCAATAATAGCCTTGTTGTTTATATTCTTCATATCCGTTCCCATCATCATATTCAAAATAAAATTCAAAATCGGAATATTCATCTGTTCCTTTGGCTTCCATCGTCCGAATTATATAATCCCAATTACCGAGCTTTGTACGATATCTGATGAAAGGGAAAAAAATATCCGCATACTTTTCTGTTCCCGCCAGCGACAGCATATAACTGCATTTATTGTATGAGTTTTTCATATAATCCGTATTTTTCCAATTAGCGCTTGCCCCCACATCTATCATGTCAATACCAGGGCTATAATTTACACTGCACCAATAATATAACTCTAAATATACATGAGAAAGATTATTGTTCTTATCCGCCTCTCTCAAAAGATAATAAGAACCATTCAATGTTTGTCCGCTGGATGATAAATTGAAATTATACCGTCCATTTATATCATCCAACTGCCTGGGGTTTAAATCACAATATACATGTGATGAACCCAGATAAATATTCTCAATTTTTCCATCATCCTTATAGAAATTATGCCAGAGAATACGTTCCCATATATAATCAGAGGCATATATGTAATTCATCACACCTGTTATCATACAGAAAATAATTACCGCTCCTGCAATCCCTGCCGCCCTTTTCACATATCTGACACCTTTTCCATAAAATTTCAAATCCATTTTTACAATCACGTCCCATCCTTTTCTCCTTTATTATTTAATCCAATTAATCATATGCCCGCCGATATACTCTCTCCGACAAACATAAAGGTATCCCGGATATATATAAAAAACATCAGAACTGAAAATAAATAAACTGCTGCACGTCATATAATTCCCCATAACAGCCATACAATAAGATGGAAAACAGCAGCATCATAATTACCATGACACGGAACCACCATCCCTGCCCCAGGAACAATGCCGACACATCTTTCCCTTTGTATTTCTGGTAATCGACAATAAACAATACCAATATGGAGAAAAGCAAAACATTCATATAGTTTCTCTCCACACCCAGGCCGTATAAAGAACCGTCAAAGAGAATCGTCCAGTTGTTGGCGCTGAACATATTCTTCAATATTTCAAATGATTTCCTCAATGTTCCGGCACGGAAAAACAGCCAGCTGCATGTTACCAGAAAAAAAGTTGACAATGTCCTGAACAAACGCCTGCTGAAACGATCCACTGCCCCCGCAGTAATGCATATTCCTTCTGAAAACCTTCCCCTAAAAACTTTGCATGCAAACTTTACAGCAAAACGTCTGGCTCCCATGGCAGCATCCGACGCAACCTGATATGCCCCATTTAGGAATCCCCATACTACATAAGACAGTGCCGCACC
The DNA here is from genome assembly GCA_947385425.1 of uncultured Lachnospiraceae bacterium. Lineage (GTDB taxonomy): Bacteria > Bacillota > Clostridia > Lachnospirales > Lachnospiraceae > Kineothrix. The sequence goes on from CANDKY010000017.1 coordinate 2,190, forward strand.
ATGCCACAATCCGCTCACGCCGAATACCGAAAGAAGATTGCATGCTTTCCGTACCTGCCCTTTCCTATTGCCGCCAAGGGGGATATACATATAATCCCGGAACCAGCCGGAAAGAGAAATGTGCCATCTGCGCCAGAATTCTTTTACACTCCCGGCATAGTAAGGAGCATTAAAATTGTCCATAAGCCGGATGCCCATAAGCAGTGCCGACCCCCTCGCAATTGTAGAATAGCCATAAAAATCACAGTATATCTGGATGGCAAAAAAGCACGTCGCAGCGGCAACATAAAATCCCGGATAAGCCGCACTGTCCTTATACACTGTATCAACAATAATTGCAGCCCTGTCCGCAACCACCATTTTTAAGAACATCCCGTACAGAATAATGAGAAACCCTCTCCTAAAATTCTCATATTCAAACGAATGCGGCTCATACAATTGTATAAGGAGATTTTTTGAACGTTCAATCGGCCCTGCGACAAGCTGCGGAAAGAAAGATACGAAAAGTGCATACCGTAAAAAATTTCTTTCCGCACGCATTTCACCGCGGTACACATCAATCAGATATCCCAATGCCTGCAGGATATAAAACGAAATACCTACCGGCAGTATAACATCATGCCCCCATTTTATTTCGCTTAAATGTACATTCCGAAGTATACTGTTTAAATGATAAAGTATAAAATTAAAATACTTAAAATAACCAAGCACACACAAATTTAATAAAATGCAGGAAGCAAGACACAGCCTCTTTCTTCTCCTGATCCCCGGCAGCACAGCTTCATTACCGCCCATACATTCTTCTTCTGCTTTCCGCAGCCGGCCGATAGCCCTCCCTGTGATATAAGTAAGAAGTGTACATGAAAAAAGCAGGATAACATACTGTGAATTCCACTGCATATAGAAATAATAGCTTACGGCAAATAACCATATGTAACGTACTTTTTTGGGCAATAAATAATATACCAGGACTACAAAAAATAAAAATAAAATATATTGTACAGTATTAAACAACATAGCTTTCACTTCCAAAATAATATAAGTATTTTTTCATCTTAATCCCGAAGGATTTCATCAAGCAGACTATTTCCTCTTTCTGTCCTTTGGGAAAATATAGGCCCTAGGGCGAATTGCGACTGAACAATTCCCGGACAGTCTGAATTATACTCTATACATCGGATATTCTCATTAACATCCAATGTAAAATCCCATCCTATCATCTTGTGATGAGGATACTTTATATGCTCTTTCTGGGCAAATTCCTTCATTTTCATATAGTGCAAAATTCTGCCCTCTATCCTTTTCCCTCTCACATCATCATATACAAACCCGTTGTCACAATCAATTGCCCGGCTTCCAAGCCATCCGTTTTCATCGATAGGAATAATAAGAGGATACTGCCCGCCCTGAGATGTATGATCGCAAAAACCTCCCGATACTCCAACCCTCAAAATCCCTCCCATAATATAAACCTTCCCTTTCCAAAGCAGAGATGTTATTCTGATAATATTTACGGAAGAAGCATTATAATATGCAAGGCTTTCATGCTGCTTCATTACTTCCTGGATAATATAATCCCTGCGCAAGAAAGCCATATGGCTGATGTAATTCCCTCTATTTACCACCTGTACATTCTTTCCATGCCCGGCTCCCAATGACCCTTTGAATACCAGTCTGGGATATAAACCGCATAATGATATTGCTTCATCCTCAGATATATGAGTGAAATGCTTATCATAAAACTCTCCTTCTACATTGCGCATAATAATATTAGGGAACACATCATACCGGACGAAAATATCCTGGTAATTTTTATCCGTAAATATAGTATCCGTATGAAACATTCCTGAATCCGTATAATTCACGGCATTCAGCCTGGGTAATATCTGCGTCTGATAAGATGCAAGTTCTATTCGGCGTTTTAGTTTTCTTGCCCCTTTTATACAATATTTTATCTGCCGTTTCATTTTTATCCCTTTCACCTTTCCAATATTTTTCTTACATTTCCTATGCTTTGATTATATATTTTTGACTTTCTATAGATTAGCACATAACCTATATTTGGAAGAAATATACACAAAACCATCCGTAGCAAAAAACTCCCTAATATATGACAATCCGGAAGCATTAAGCAGAGACTATATGTTACAGCACATAAAAACAATGTAACAAGGAAATATTTTAAATGATAATAATAATATTCCTTCAATCTCGTCAATTGAAAATAGTGTTTAAAGGTTATTCTTATTCCCCAAATAAAATTGCACATGAATATTGTTATAATTGTTGCAATAATAATTCCGTATATACCCAGAAACTTCCCAAGTACAAAATTCAAGACAAGATTAATCGTTATCTCCAGCATAGAAACATACCTTCTATACCACCATAAACCGTTAGCGCTCGAATAAATAGTTATCATATCGCCAGTCATCAATAAATAGAAATATATGCAGAAGAGAGCTATAACTGGCATGGGGAACATCATCCCCTCCCCCATCCACAATTCCATAAACGGCTGATACAAACAGAAAAGACAAATTGTACACCATCCCGCTATCCACATATAAATGAAGTTCAGCATCTTGAGTTCTGTAAAATTTTCTTCGACACTTTTCGTAACAACATGATTTCCCACACCTCCGGAAAAGGAAGATGAAATAACCGAAAGCATTGTACAGACAGCCTGCATAATATAATAATAATTATTATACACGGCCGTCACCGTAAGCCCTAAAAACATAGAGACAAATATACTGTCAAACGCATTCCTGGATACCATGCATACTTTGCTTAAAAAAGCTCCGCCGATGCGCTTTTTAATATCATTAACCAAGTTTACAGACAGGATCCCTTCAGCCCGGTACTGCGGGAACATTTTCCTTACCATATATGCAATACGCAGATTATTGGCAATAGTAAAAACAGGCATCATCAGGGTAAACAAATAATAATCCTGAAAAACATACAGCATTACAATCTGTGAGCCATTCAGCAGCAAAGTAATCATCATATTTGTGCTGCTGTTAATATCCTCACGCTGGTATACAACAAGCAATGACGACATATAGGCATACATAAAGTAGCTGACAGAAGTATTAAAAAGATAAATCAAATATAAGAGAATAAGGTTCAGCCCTTCCGGATATGTCCCGCTAATCAGATACGACAAAAAAGGCAGTAATGCCATACCGACTACAAGAATAACAATCCCAATGCCGCGGTACACCCTTTTATAAAAATTTAATAATGCACATACAGTCCCTGTGTCATTCTCTGCAACAGGCCGGTACATATGATAAACAACTGCCGTTCCAACCCCAAGCTCTGAAAGGCTCAATATTGAAATAATAGAAGCAAACAGACTGTTTAACCCTAAATATTCCGCGCCCAACACAGCCTGTATAATAGTCCTGGTCGCAAAAGGACAGAGTATATGCACCAATTTATTCACAACGCCAAATATAATATTCCTTTTGGCATTTTTCATTACATCCAAATTCATATGCCCGTACCAACCTACTACATAAAATGCCGTTTCTTTTCAGATAAATTTATTTTACCCCCAAGCATCCAGTCCGTTCCCGGAGGACTCCAACTGTCCATCCCGGAAGCCGGGGTAAATGTCATCTCTCCAAATTTAATATCCCCATTATCCAACTCATATAAATCAACCCTCACATAAACAAAACCTTTGCTTAATATGCCTGCTATCCACAGCATCTCCTGAAGCTTATCCGGCTTCTTCCGCCCGTTCCCATAGCGCGGATATGTATAAGTAAATGGCTGTAATATCCACTCTGTATCATAAAATGCTTCCTGCGCACGATGTGTCTTTAAATCCCTGTCGCCAATCACCTGTATATACTCCGGCTTCCCGCCAAAACAATGGATCTTATAATCGTATAAGTTTCCGCCTTCATTCTCGATATACTGCTCCGCTATGATTTTAGGGCGGATATTCAAATACTGCATTTCGAACCCGCCCAAAAAAGCAAAATTTAAAGACATCCAATAATTAAACTTTTCTTTTGTCTCCTTCCAGTCTGTCTCCTCCTTATCCTTCACTATAGCATTACACCCGCTCCCATGGTTTGTTTTCAGGACAAATGATTCCGGAAGCTCCGAAATATCAATATCTTCAAAATTATTCCACACACCTAATAATGGTATCAAATATTGTTCTCCGATTTTTTCTTCTATCCACCTCCTCACAAGGTACTTATCCGCCAGTTCCGTTTTTATCGGAGTGGCATCATACAGCTTCAGCCATTGGATTTTTTCATTAAAAGTTACCGGATTATCCAAGTTTAATTTTCTGCCGGTTTTTAGTCCATAAATTTTAACAAGTTCTTCCCCATATTTTTCTGAATCCGTTTCTTTTGATTTTCTATATAGAAAGTCCCCGGCATCCTTCTTCCCCAGTATTTTGTCCATAATTCTCAACCAGACAAAATACAATCCTCCATATGCATAGGAATAAAATAACTTAGAGATCCCCTTTTTCATATACAGCCCTCTCCTCCTTCTTATACAGCAAATCAGCAAAGGCAATCAGAAAAATATTATGCGCCAAAACAAATAAACCATTTTCCATAACTCCATACAGCGCATAAAGGAACAGAATAATTGCAAGGATATATTTCTTTCGTGCTGCGGCATATTTTATCATCCACAAATATGCCGCAGAAAAAAGGATAAAAACCAATATCCCATATCTCAGCAAAATACAAAGATATGCATTATCAAGCCATAACCTCTCTGTAATTCCGGCCAATGCCCTTTCCTCTTCTGACACATACACCATTTGCCCAAAAAATGAAACTCCATGTATCTCCCATACTCTATGTCCTAATGAAAATCTTGCGGATGCCCACCGGTCTATCCCTGATAATGCAGAATATTTATGTATATCAATATATGATAAAATAATGCTGAAAACATTCATGAACAGCGCGCCAATCCACAAAATTACCATATATATTTTCACCATAACCTGCTTATATTTTATTATATATTTATAAATGCTTAATACCACTAACAGCATCAGCAAACATATACATGCCGTCTGGGAATTCGGCACTGTATAAACAAATATAATTGCAGCAATAATAAATATATAATTCAGTATATTGTTTTTTTCTTTGTTAATATAGCAATAGCATACTGCCAATTGAAAAATACTCAGCCCTAATTGATTAGGATGCGAAAATCCCATAGAAGAACGTTCCAGTCCCCGCATAACGACTACATTATCTTCCAACCATCCCATCATGTATGAAATACATACTAACGGAATAGCTATTATCAATATTTTAAACACTGTCCGTACCATTCTGTCCATACTTTCATTTTTAGATGCTACAATGAACATCCATGCTGAAAGCATCGTTCTGTGCCCCGATAAAAGAGTAGCCACAGCAACAGGTATAGTAATGCATGTTATTATAATTAATTCTCTTTTTTCAAAGGATGGCAGCAGAAGCATGATTTGTACCATCAACAAGACAAAAACAGACAAACTTACCAGACTATTCAAAGTTCCCGCCGGGATTCCGAAAAAGGTTTTTAAGGTAGTATTAAATATGATATCTGTCAAATACCAGAAAATAAATATATATAGATATAGATTTGGGAATCTTAAATTCATTTCTGAAATATATTTTCTTAAATATGCAATACATTTAAAAAGCTTTATTTTCATATCGTATCCTGCTTTCACCTATCTCCATTTCCGTAAACTGATTCTCCCTGAACAATCCTTTTCCCATGTAATATTTAATATCAATAAAAGAGACTTAATAAGGACTTTTGTACTTTTACAGTATTTAAATGCCATATCTTGCATAGCTTTTCTAAGCTCTTTATCTCCTCCATCCAACTGTCTTACACTGCTGATTAATAAATCAGCTATTTCATATGCTGTTTTTCTACCTTCTTTTTTCAACTCCGGATGGATCTCCAATATAATTTCGCATGCCTGAAGCAGTTTTTCCGGAGATGCACTAATGGCGTCGTCACTGTCATAATAATCAACTAATACCTTATCCTCACAATATATTGTATATCTTTCATGTATCCTGTATAAAATTTCACAATCCTGAAGACGCGGCAAACGCTCATCAAATGAAATCTCCTTAAAAATAGACGATTTCCCGAATATAACCTGAGTCCCTATTTTTAACACACTTCCTTTTTCACTGACGAATCCTTCTTTCTGCCTCAAATAATCTTTGTATATTCCGCTTTTTTTAATAATATTCCTCTTACAGAAAACCACATCCGCATTGGTTATTTGAATTACTTTAAGCTGCTTTTCCAACTTATCCCTATGCCATATATCATCACTATCCTGAAATGCAATATACTCCCCTTTTGCTGATATAATACCGATATTTCTTGCTGCGCATGCACCTTTGTTCTCTGTATTCTTTATGTATCTTAATCTTTCATCCCGTATCCCTTGTACAATTTCACCCGTATTATCAGAAGAACCGTCATCAATAACAATCACCTCTATGTCCGAGTAAGTTTGATTCAAGACACTGCCAATAGCCCTCTCAATGGTTGCAGCACGATTGTATGTTGGGAGAATGACTGAAATCATATTACTTTACTCCTTTCCAATATTCTTATCACATTTTTTCATTATTTCTAAATATTCCTTATATATAAATCCCGCATCCAATTTTACTGAAAAATGTGATTCTGCATAGTTCCTTGCTTTTTCTCCCATTTGCCCTAATAGTTCTGGATTATCTAACATAAAAACGATTTTACGTTTTAAATCCCGGATATCATTCCATTGATACAATACCCCGTTCTCTTTTTCCATGACAATTTCCGGATTTGCTCCTGTATTTGATGCTATCACAGGCAGCCCTGCCATCATATACTCTGCCGTGACCCTGCCGAATGCTTCTGATTTTGAACACATAAAGCCACAGTCATAACGGCTTAAGCTACTTCCCATATCATTTCTGTAACCAAGAAGGTGTATGACTGATTCCAACTTTAATTCTTTTATCATTCTATTCAACTTTCCGGTGTACGCCCTCGTCCCCCCGCCGATAATATCTATTGATAGTTTTGCCCTTTCCCTTTTTGTCATCAATCTGCACGCCTGAATCACCTGGTACTGTCCCTTTGTTTCGCGCAGAGCGCCAAGCATAACAAATTTTATTTTTTTATCCCTTGCGTATTCCACTTTTTTCTTTGTATTTGTAACAACGCCATCATAAACCCTGCTAAACTTCCCTGCGTTTAGCCCCTTTTTTATCCAATGTCTCTGAACAATATCCGAGACTGCAATAAATTTCCACGCCGATTCATTCATCAATTCTATATAGTTTCTTCTAAAGCTAAAACACTTGAAATCCTTGTCTCCAAATTCCCTTATATGCCATATCAACGGCTTATTATATTTCAATGCCAGCATAGCCCCAAAATCTTCTCTCGAAGAATTTGAATGGATAATATCAATAGCCCCCATATCCATTTTCCTGCTTAAGCAAAATATCCCAAAACATCTTCCCAATAAATATTCCGTCCCTCTGATTATAAACTTAAAAGGCATTTTCCATTTTTCTTCCATAATACTTTGATAAAACGGTTCATACATTATCCGGTAAGTATGGCATCCCAACTGCCGGTAATAATCCGCCGCTTTAACTCTGGCAGGCAGTACAACACTGATCTCAACACCCTCACAATATTCCAATAACCCGCTGATTAACTGCTTCATGGACTGTGATGCCCCATACTTACCATCCCCGTCAGAAATAAAAAGTATATGTATTTTCTGCTTTCTACATTTTTTTCCAATATATCTTTTCATTACCCCTGCTCCCCGCTAATCAGCAGTGCATAAATCCCCTTAAGCCGCGGAACTATATAATCACTTTTCACATTGTCGCCAATATGTAATATTCTTCCCTCAAAAAACAGATAATCTTTCCTGATTGCCTCATATAAATATCCGGTGGATTTACGCATATTACAGGAAGAAGAAAGATACAATTTCTCAAAATTTCTATATCCGCATCTATATAAAATCTGTTTTATTATCTTCTCATCCAGATACATATCAGAGGTAATTATAATCCTCTTCCCTCTCTTTAACGCCCTTTCATAAACCTCTTTCATCCGCGGGCTCGGACAGCAGACTGATAATTCCGCCTTTTCTTCTAATTCCAATAGTATTTTTTTATTATTTTCCGAGACTCCGTCCATACAACGGAAAATATCCTTAAGGGTAATTTCACCGCTGCCTTTTCTTTTTCCTGCCTCCCTCTCTGCCTTTACCCTCTTTTCTTTATATCCGCATATATCAATTTCCGTCTGTCTAAGAAATTCCCGGTAAACCAGCCCGTGAATATCTTCCGGATTTTTCACCTTCCGCTTTACCAAAGTATCAAATATATCAAATGAAATAATTTCCGCCCGGCCGATTTCCCTTTCTATTTTATCTGTCTTAACTCCAAATATTTTCCCCAAAATGCATCTTATCTGCCTTTTTATCTTAACCCATGTCAGAACCTGCATCTTTATTTTCCCTGCACTGCTTCCTTTCCTTTTGACCTATCCAAATCTCGTACTGCTTTAAAAACATATCATATTGAGGTGACTTCCGTGAAGTTGCCGTCAAAACAAGCATATTCCTATATCTGTAATAATCAACACTCACCCTCTTACGGCTATAGTCAATAACCGCATAACTGGCTGTCCTGACTACCGCGCTGGGAAAGTTTTTCCTGACAATTTTATATACACATTGCAATGTCAACCCGGTATCTACAGAATCATCAACAATCAGTATTTTCTCATGCGGATTTCTGTTTTCTTCTTTATACCTTGCAGAAAGTTCCACATTCCGTTCCTCTTTTTTTTCATTAAACTTATACATCAAAGGCATTTTCAAAATTTTCATTACAACCTTCTCCGGTATAATCCCAATAACCGTTTTAAGCTTATCCTTTATCTCACTGGCAGGACGGCTCACAAGAATATCCGCCATTTCACAGCCAAAATATTCAGCTATCGGTTTCGCAAACAGGAACCCGCTTTTTGCTATAAAAACAACCAGATCCGGCTGATATGTCTTTTCAATTTCCACAGCCCAACTTTTGCAATCACTGATTATACTGTCCATAGACCGTCTGCTTGTCTCTATGTGTATGGCATTTTCCCCTGCTGTTTTCATTCTATCACCTTAAACTCTCATCTGTTTCCTTCTTACATTACCGTATATAAAACCGTTTCATGCTCCCGCTTGGTATGATGCCTGACATACAGCCTGTATTCCGGCACTAAGCTATGAATATACCGCGCTATCCGTATCAAAATTATCATAACTAATACGCCCCATCCCCCTGAAAAACCACCGGGATTGTCTTAAGGATCATTTTAACATCCGTCAGCATCCCCATATCCTCTATGTACTTCAGATCCAGCTCCACCCATTCTTCCCATTTGATATCCGCCCTGCCGCTTATCTGCCAGTAACAGGTAAGCCCGGGCTTCACGATCAGCCTCTGCCTCTCATACTCGTTGCACTCTTCCATCTGGAAGGTCAGTATCGGTCTGGGGCCTACGATACTCATATCCCCTTTTAATATATTAATAAGCTGGGGCAGTTCGTCTATGCTGTACTTCCTTATAAACTTCCCCACCCGGGTAATCCTCGGATCGTCCTTGATCTTAAAGGCATGTCCCGACTGCTCGTTCTTTTTCACCATCTCTGCAAACTTTTTATCTGCCCCCTTATACATGCTGCGGAACTTGTACATGTCAAAAGGCTGCATATCCCTGCCCGCCCTGGGCTGGACGAAGAACACCGGCCCCCCATCCTCCAGCAGGATGGCAATGGCCGTAACCAGAAAGACAGGCGACAGGACAGCCAGCGCAAAAGACGACGCCACAATGTCAAACAGGCGTTTCGATGCTTTATAAAGCGCAGGCTTCTCCGCATATAAATCCCTGTAGCCCATAATACTGTTCTTACGGAATATCCGTTCCACATCCCTGGTCAATGAATCCATCTTTTCTTCTCCTTTTCCCCTCCGGGCGCATCCTTAAAATGTTTTCGCCATAACCTGTATTCTGCATCCCTCCGGAACCTGCAGGCCCTTTGCGGCCTTCCCAAATTATTATCTGAAACCCCGGCATTATCTGCTGCCTGCATTTCCGGATTCCCATATTTTCAACATTTTTCGCTTTTTCATCTTTACTTTTTCATTCTTCTTTATATCTTCCTGCCGCCCGCTTTTATGGTTCCCCATACTTTACGGGTTCCCCGTTCCCGGACGCACAGTCCCGGGATTTCTCCCGGCATTGCCGCCTGCCCGCCAGAGTTTTGGCGGTGCTTCCTTATCACGGAGCTCCCTCCGTTTCTGCCGCCTGCCGGGGTTTCAGGGACATAACCGGTTTTGTCCGCAGGCTTCTGTAATTTTAACCATTTATGATTATTTGCGTTCTGCCGCCCCACGTTTCCACGGGGCGGCAGAACAACCACATGTTGGGAATCAATATTAACGGGTTAACCCGCCGGTTCATCATGCATGATTAAATATTCTTTTCCAATATGACTTCCTTATCCCCCTCGGTTATTCCCCGGTCTTAGGGGAAACTGCAGGGTTCGAAGGCGCTGCCGGCACGCCTGTAACGGTAGGCGCTGCCCCTGTTTTGGCAAGGCTTGCAGACGCTGCTGCTTTCGCGGCGTCTTCCGCTTCCGCGGCTTCCTTATCCAGCAGACCGTAATCCGTCGATTTATCATAGTCATCGCTGCCGCCGTTGTCTTCCTGTACAGGTGTCTCCACTGCCGCCTTCTCCGCCTTAACGACAAATACCGGTGAGAAGGAATCGAACGTTGCTACAACAATGCCATCCGCAGTAACCTGCGCCGGGAGTGTCTCCCATCCCCTTGTTGAATGGTAATGGAGCACATAATATACATACCTGGAAGGATCCGGCTTTTCCGTTGCCATAGGTATCGTTACCTGTACGCTGCCGCCTGCCGCGTCAAGCTCTTCCTGCGGTATGCTGATATCCATGGACGCCGCGAACTCAATGTTTGCCTCTGTTTTCCCATCGGTTGTCTCTGTTGTCTTTATGTTCAGCCCCAATGTGCCTGCCATTGCTTCCGCTGCCGCTTTTGCTACGGACTGGGCCGCCGCCGCTACCGGGGTAACCGTTATCGTCACATTTTTGTCAGCCTTTATTTCTTCCTTTTTCACGGCTTCAAACTGGGCCTGGGAATCCTTCCGGAGTTCTGCCTTCGTTTCCTCTGTTGCGGTTTCCTCAAATTTCTCTGCATCGACCTTTACTTCTTCTTTTACAGAGTCATCCAGCGTAACCTTTCCTGCAAGCGCCTTGTCCAGGACAGCCTGCTCCGCTTCGTTCTCCGCTTTCACTGCGTTATTTTTGATATCCTCGATCGCGCTTGCGCCGATCTCGCCGTCAGCCGTTACCTCCGTATAAACTACATTCCCCGCTTCGTCAGTCCCCGTTTTGATATCCTGGCCATCCTCCGTTTTTCCCTCTTCGATCGGCCCTACAACCGGGAAATCAGCAGATCCCGCACCGGGAGATGGGGCTGCGCTGACAGGTACACCGGCCATAAGGGTTATTGCCATTCCAAGCGCCAGTGCACTATAAAGCTTTTTTCTTTTCATTTTCTTTCTCCTTTCCCCAAAATTTCATGTGGTTATATCAAGCCTTTCGGCCTAATACCTGCTCCATACCGCCTGCCTTCCCAGGCCTTCTCTTTCTGTGCGTACCGCCCTGGCACGGTCACTCCTCCGCTTCCTCATAAAACACATCCAGTATCAGTTCATAAAGGGCGGTTTCATTTACGTAAAATTCTTCATAAACCTCCCCCTGGACAGTCTCGCCTTCCAGTGAATACATATTCCCCTCATCAAAACGGTATCCCGATATCTGGGCTGCCAGGTAGCCTGCTTCATCTATCGAAATGTCCGTCACCATATACCGGCTTAACGTATTGTATAATGTCACAGGAAGCGTAATATCTTCTTTCAGGGCTTTTACAGCCGCAGCCGCATAGGCCGTCAGATATTGTTTCTGCCGTTCCAGCCGCGCGCCGGCACTGTTAAATTCCGCCGTATCCCTGTAATGCAGGTAATAATAGGCATCCATCCCTTCCAGGTGTACCGCTTCCCCCTTCTTTATATGAAAATTCCGGAAATCCATATCCTCCAGCGCATCCACTTCCACCCCTCCCACAGCATCGTTAATGAGCGGGATTGCCCCCATATTAATGGAACAATAACCATGGATCGGCAGATTGTAAAACAGTTTCGACACCGCATCCCGGCTGCGCTCACAACTCACGGCTGCCCCGTCCCCATAGCCATGCTGCAGGGTAATCTGCGCTGTGCCGGTGCCCTCGTACTCCCCTTCTTTGCCGTACACCTCTATCTCAGCCATGGTATCCCTCGGGATGCCAATCACATTGATTTCCTTCGTATGCGGATCCAGCGCCAGGAGGAATATTGCATCCGACTGCCCGCCGTCCACGCCGTTTTTTGCCGGCGCCACTTCTGTCATTTTATCTATCCCCAGGAAAAGGAATGTCAGCATATCCTCATTGTACTGGTAATGGATCCCCTGGTAACGGACATCTCCTTCCTTCCAGTCCCCGGGCTGTTCCATATCCTCCGCCGTTTCCGCCAGATCCGACTGGGACATAATCATCTGACCGCCCCCGTACCCGCCGTAAAGCCGGTTCCTGCCCGATACCTGCACCGCCAGGAAAGTAACGGTACCAATGACGGCAAGTACCCCGAATACAATAACCGCCCTTATTACAACACGTGCAATATGGTTTTTTCCCGGCCTAATTTTCATTCAGCAGCACCCCTTGTACCAGATAGCGCCTGTCCGGTTTATCCGCCATACATGTAGACAGGATCAGGATGTTATCATCCGTCGTCACTTCCACATCTTCCGCACGGTTGCAGTTCATGCCGCGCACGCCCGCCATTTTCTCCAAGATCCATCCAAACTCCTCTTCCCGCGTGTAATCCCGGCGGTACAGCAGGTGTTCATTGCCGTATTCCAGGGACGCAAAAACCCGGTATACCAAAAGCCTTTCCGGGGTGTAAACATATATGTACGGATGCCCGGCAAAATATTCGCTGTCCTCATACTTGTGCAGGCCCGCAAACATCGTCCCGTTCTTCATGTTATGCCCGTACATCACGGTAAGCGGATCCAGGAAATTCCTCCTGTTATAACTCTCCGTATAAATGCAGCCCGGATAACCGTAACTGCCGTCCAGGTTATGGTTCAGGTAATAATAATTATCAATGGGATGCTGGAGCACCGGGTAGTCAATCTTTGTGTCCGGGATATAAACCCATGCGTAAATATCGCCGTTCACATCCTCCTGCAGTTTTGCAAAATCCACTTCCTTTTCCGGTATCGGGACACCCATATCCGCAAGGGCCTGCAGTTCCTCCGGCAGCTCCGTCCCCGCCTCCTCCGGCTCTTCTTCCTCTTCCGTTTCCATGTCCGTGGCTTCCCCGCCGCCCCCGTCGCTGTCCTCCGCGGCAGCCTGCTGCTCCACGGCCTGCCTTTCCCCTTCCGCCGGCTGCCCTTCCCCTTTGCCGCCCCCGCATGCGGCCAGCCCTATAACTGCCGCCATCAAAAGCGCCGCCGCAGGAACCTTCCGCATCCAGCCGTCTATTTCCCCTGGGTTCCATCCCTTCATATATAAAACAACCTTCTTTCTGTCTTCTTCTATTCTCTCCTGCCGTTTTCCCATAATGCCCGGGAGCCGGATTTTCGTCTCGAACCGGTAAAAAGCCATTACATGCGTTTTCCCATAATGCCGGGAGCCGGATGTATACCCGGGCTGTAAGAAACTTATAAACAATTTCTTGCGCACTATCCTTTTTGATGCAAAACCCCTCCCTTACAGCAAAACCGTTTATTTACAGCCTGTACGCAAGCCGACATTTTCCTTCGTAAAATATCCAATTCTACGAAAATTCGACATACGGATCCCGCAAAGCACCATAAATACGGCTTTCCCGGCATCCCGCGTCCGCCCCTGACGGCAATTTTGACGGCCTAAAATCCCGTTTCACGAAAATAATCCGCCCGGAAAAGCAAGCTTTTGCACGCCTATGCAGGCCCCTTCCCCTGACGGTAATTTTGACGGCCTAAAACATAATTTCACACGAAAACATACCACATACTCTTGTAACCCGGTTCCGATACTCAAAAAAAGTGGAAAAATAGAGTTGATTTTTAGGAAAAACTGTGATAACATGAACAGGACATCGTAAATGAATGGTTTTTAACGGAAAAAATGTCAAATATTGGTTTCGTATAATTGGATATTCTACGAAAAAATAAACGGCCCGCCAGCATATCTATTTGTTGTACGGCCTGTTCTATTTCTCGGAGTTCTATAAATTCCCCACCAGAAAATATATGAGTTTTTTTGAATCTTCTTGTATAATAGCCGATTAATGTTATAATGAAAATAACTGGTTACGGACTCATTGCCAATAGGTTCATTGCAAATGAATCCACAACCGACGGAAGGAGACAACACCAGGCATGGCAGAAAAGAAAACTTACGAGGAACTGGAAAAACGCATCCGCGAACTCGAAGCCGCGCTGAAAGGGAAAGGGAACCGCGGATACAAATCACGGCTGTTCAGCTTCCTTTTCGGCAGGGAGGAAAACAAAAAATGGACGCTGTCCCTCTACAACGCCATCCACGGTACTTCCCACAACAATATTTCCGACATTACCATCAACACCCTGGAGGATGTCGTGTATATGGGCATGAAAAACGACCTTTCCATCCTCGTGTCGGAAACGGTAAGTCTCTACCGCTCCGTGGAACTGTACGAACAGCAGAGCTCCTTCAACCCCAACATGCCCGTCCGGGAATTCATGTATGCCGGGAAGCTTTATGACAACTTCCTCTACTCGGGCAGGCTCAACCGCTACAGCACAGCCCTGCTTCCGCTCCCCATCCCGAAGTTCGTCGTCTTCTATAACGGCGGGGATCCAAAAGAGGAAGAAATTACCCTGCGCCTTTCCGACGCATTCAAAGAAGAGATCCGGCGCAGCCTGCTCCACAAATACTCTGCATGCAACGAAAAAATAGGGGACGGCATAATATCCGCTGAAACGGAAGAAATTTTCCGCAGGGCAGACCCGGATATCGAAGTAAAAGTCCGCATGATCAACATAAACTACGGGCATAACAGGAAAATCCTCACCGCATGCAGGCCCCTGGAGGAATACGCATGGTTCATAGACCGGGTCAGGAAAAACAATACCTACAGCAAAACAGACACACCGGGCGGCAGGGCCACGGTTGAGGATGCCATTGACAGGGCCATCAACGAGATGCCTGATACTTTTGAGATCAAAAAATTCATACTTGCCAACAGGGCGGAGGTGAAAGATATGTGCCTTACGGAATACAATGAAACGGAAACCATGGAACTGCTGAAGCAGGAAAGTAAAGAAGAAGGACGACAGGAAGGGCTTCAGAAAGGACGGCAGGAAGGACTTCAGAAAGGACTTCAGAAAGGACGGCAGGAAACCATGCTGCTGTCTGTCCGGAACCTGATGGACAGCATAGGATGCCCGGCGGAAAAAGCCATGGATCTGCTCAGGATCCCTAACTCCCAGCGGGCTTCCCTTTTTACACTCCTGTCAGAAAATCAGTAAATCTGCTGCTGGAATCAGTTCCGGGGTACCTTTTCTATCCCCAGGAACTGATTCCAGCATAGGTTATACCACCAGAAATGACCTTGGCTTCCTTTTCTCATTCCCGCCCCAATACAGGCAACGCCTGTTTTCCTCGTCCCGCGCCGGAGTCTTCCCAAAAACGGCTTCCTTCTTTTCCTGAACACCAGAATAAACGGCTTGTCCCCTGCGACCATTAACCGTCACCAAATATACAGAACAGGTTTCCATATCAAATTTCCATTCCGCATATTCTGCGCCAACGCTTTCCTTTACCGCCTGCAGCCGACTGTCAATATCATTATAAGAATTATCAATATACAGTAAAAAGGAAGACGCCCCCACATCATCCAGCGCACTGCCGATATTTCCAATTCCGCTTTCCTCTATTGGGTACACCTCCTGCCCGTTTAGAAAATAAAATGCCGTACAGCACGAAACATATCTCCTGTTGCCATACGTAAGTAAAATAACCGGCAAATCGGAATAATAATCGGCAATTTCCAGCTTTTGCCCCGTCTCCTCATACAGGTATCCAACCCCAACCGTAAAATAACCATATACAGTCAAAGCAAGTATTACCGCCACACAGCCTGCCTTTATACCCTTCCCCCCGGATACCCATCTGCACAGGACATCCCCGGCCACTGCCAATTCCAAAACGGCAATTGCATATATATTAAAAATATACCTGTCAGTCTGGTATGGCGCAATTTTCGCAATTACTGCGATATACAGCATCCCTGCCAATAAGATGAAAAACCATATCCAAAAGCGTGCATTGCCCGCCCTTCCGGAAACAGCAAAAGGAACCGCACGACTTTCGTCCGTCAAGTTTTTAACCCGGAATGCATGAATAAAAACGCCACGCAAAAATAATACTGCCATACCGGCTAAAATCAGTAATAACCCTCCCCCAAACATTTCTTTATCCAATATCCCGAGAAAACGCATTAAACTACCCGCATCAAAACTTTTGCCCATATTCCCAAATGCTTCCACTCCTCGGTAATCCCTGAAAATCTGTCTGTATATAACCGGCCAGACAAAGATACAGGCCGACAGGCCGGACACCATCACTGCCGTATACGCAATAACCGCACGCATCCTCTTTAATAACATAAGGAACAGCCACGTACAGCCAGCCAGGAAGAAAGCAAACACCAGGAAATAATACTGCGTCAAAACACCGAATACCAGCGCCAGGAAAATCCCGGCCAATACCCGTTTCCTTACCTTCCCGTCCCGCATTCCGCCCTCGATAAACAGGGCGTGCCGATAAACAAACCAAAGCGTAAAGCAGGCCAACTGCATATACATACGGCCAAATACCGCCGTTGTAACAGCGCCCGCGCCAAACCCCCACAGCAGGCAGGGAAGCATCCGTGCTGGCCAGGTTTTCAGGAGCTTCCCACTTATTCTGTATAAAATAATGTATGACAGGATGAAAAAAACAATATTAAGTATAATTACCGGCCACTTTGTAAAACTAGGGAAAAAGGAACATACAGCCATCAATAACATATAATATAACGGCGGGTGCACATCCTCCTTTATACTGCGGTAAACTCCAATAAAACTAAAGCGCTCCTCCTCCGAAACCGTGAAATAATCCTTAAAATACCCGGATGAATGCCAGTTATTCAGATATTCTTTTTCCGGGCGATCCTCATGAATGGACGGGTAATCCGTCTGGCAAATGAACTGGTAAGAATAAAGTTCATCCCCAAAATACCCTTCCTTACGGGAAGCCCAATACAGGATATTCGCTATCTGGGCAAAAAGGACAAGAAAAAAGACAACCTTTTCCGCCTTCCATGCAATCCTTACTTCTTCAGCCAATTCCCCATCCTCCCTACAGCCTGCCGAAATATATCTGTTTTTCGGTAAACCACCACATACCCTGCATTCGGCAAAATCACACAGACAGCAAACCGCACCAACAATATGCCCAACACACTGCCGCACGGGACCAGCAGGCAAATATTATATGCCAGCACGCATAAAAACAACGTAACCAAAGCATATTTTATGTGATACCGGTAATATTCCTTTAACCTTGACAATTGGAAATAATATTTAAAAGTTATCCTTATCCCCCAGAAAAAATTACACATGAATATAGTAATATTGGTTGCAATAATAATCCCATATACGCCAAAAAATTTCCCTAATATAAGGTTCAAGGCAAAATTGGCTGCCGTCTCCATTAACGATACATACCTCCTGTGCCACCACAGGCCATTGACGCCGGAATAAATAGATGCCATATCGCCGGTACACAGCAAATAAAAATACAGACATAAAAGACCCACTGCCGGCAGGGGAAACATCATCCTTTTCCCCATCCATAATTCCATAAACGGCTGCACTAAACAGAAAAGGCAGATCGTACACCAGCCGGATATCCACATATAGATAAAATTCAGCAAATTCAGTTCTTCAAAATTTTCTTCCACCGTCCTTTTCACTACATGATTCCCCACGCCGCCGAAGAAAGAAGCCGTAATAACCGAAAGCATTACACTAATGGCATGCATAACATAATAATAGTTATTATAAACAGCCGTCACTGCCAGCCCCGAAAACATGGAAATAAAGATACTGTCAAACGCATTCCTGGATACGGCACAGACCTTGCTTAAAAAAGCACCGCCGACACGCTGCCAGATATCCTTTATCAGGCTTGCCGGCAGGATCCCCCTGCACCGGTACTGCGGGAACATCTTCCTTACCATATATGCGATACGCAAATTATTTACAATAGTAAATACAGGCATCATCAGGGTAAACAGATAATAATCCCGGAATGCATAAAGCATCACAATCTGCGAGCTATTCAACAGCAAAGTAACCGTCATATTTATGCTGCTGTTAATATCCTCACGCTGGTATACAACAAGCAGCGACGACATATAGGCATACATAAAGTAACTGACGGAAGCGTTAAAAAGATAAATCAAGTATAAAAGAACAAGATCCAGCCCCTCCGGATACGTCCCGCTAATCAGATGCGGCAGGAAAGGTATCAGCGCCAAACCGGCTACCAGGATAACTATCCCGATACAGCGGTACACCTTTTTATAAAAATTCAGTAATGCACATACCGTCTCCGTGTCATTCTCCGCAACAGGCCGGTACATATGATAAACAACCGCCGTCCCAAACCCAAGTTCCGAAAGGCTTAATATGGAAATGACAGAAGAAAACAAACTGTCCAGGCCTAAATATTCCGCACCCAGAGTATACTGAATAATAGTCCGGGTTACAAAAGGGCAAAGTATAAGTGCCAGCTTATTAGCAATCCCGGCTATGATGTTCCTTTTGGCATTTTTCATTACGTCCAGATTCATATATCCGCACCCATAACTTACTCAGGATTTCCCCTTTTCCTGTAAAGCAAATCTGCAAAAAAAATCAAAAATACATTCTGACCTAATGTATACATCCCTGCTTCCATAATTCCATATACCGAAAACAAAAACAAGATAAATAAAAGGACATACCTCTTTTGCACAGCCATATATTTCATCAGCCACAAATAGCCAACAGAAAAAATCAGGAATACAAGCACACCCTGCCTTAACAAAATGCTCATATATGCATTATCAAGCCACAGCTTTTCTGCAATCCCTGCCAATTTCCTCTCTTCATCCGACACATATATTTTCCGCCCCAAAAAAGAAATCCCATACATCGTCAGGACTCTATGTCCACATGAAAATCTGCACGTCATCCACTGATCAATCTTTGCTAAAACAGAATTTGCCATGACATCCATAAATGATAAAATGATACTGAATATATTTACGGCAAACGCTCCCGCCAACATACCTTTTGCATACAATACCATTCTGCCGGGACATAACCTTCCAATACATTTATAAAACAGCAATAAGGCCATGAATAATAGTAAGCAAATACACACTGTCTGGGAATTAGGAATTTTATATACAAAGACAACAGCCAGGACAGCAAAAAGATAATCCCATGCCCTGATCTGTCTTCTATGCAAATAAAAACGGCATATTATTAACTGCAAAACCCTCACACCTAATGTGTTTGGATGGGCAAAACCTAATGAAAATCGCTGTATGTCCCTCATAAACAGTGTATTATCCTCAAGCAATCCGAAAAAGCGCATGGCTATTACTGCCGGAACCAATATCAGCAGAATTTTATATGCGATACCTATTATCCTGTCCGGATCCTCATTTTTAGCGGCTACAATAAACATCCACGCAGACAGCAACGGCCTGTTCCCGGATAAGAAAGCCGCCAAAGCAACCGGAACCGTAATCCCTGCTATAAGGAATATTTCCCGCCTGGTATATGACGGTAATAATGACAATGTCTGTATGATAAGCAACAGAAAAACCAGCCAGTTCAACAGGCTGTTTACTGTACCTACCGGTAAATCCAGGAATGATTTTAAAGTTGTGCTGAAAATTATTTCTGTACTGTACCACAAGATAAAAATAAAACAGAAAAAATTTTTTGCAATATATTTCTTAACCATATTTATACCTGTACTTCCCTCTCCGGAGCCGCTCACAGCCCCCGCATCTTTCCAAAAATCTTCATTTCATTCTCTGCAGCACGACATATCCCTTTGCATTTTTTTCCCATCCCACATTAATCGAAAGCAAAAGAAACTTAACAACCACTTTTGCCCCGAAACTATATTTAAATGCAAGCCGGCATAATTCTTTCCGGATTTCTTTATTATTCTGCAGCCTGGCATCCTTCAGCAGCAGGTTTGCCAGATGATCGGACATTTTATGGTATTTCCCGGTGATATCCGGATGCATCTCCAATAAAAGCCTGCAGGCCTGTAACAGCTTTGCCGGCGATGTACTGATCCCACTGTCGCTGCAGGAATAATCAACCAATACTTCATCCAGATAATATATCGAATACTTTTCACGGATCCGGAATAAAATTTCAAAATCCTGTAATCTCGGTAATTTCTCATTAAACTGCATTTCTTTAAAAACGGAAGCTTTGCCGGCTATAACCGGTGTCCCTATTCTAATTACATTTTTCTCTTTATTAATAAACCCTTTCCTGTAAGGCAATTTCTCCCCAGCCTCACAGCCTTGTTTCCGCATATTGCAAAAAGTAACATCCGCACCGGTATCTTCCATTATATTAAGCTGCTTCCTTAATTTCTCCCTATGCCATATATCACCGCAGTCCTGGAATGCTATATAACTGCCCTTCGACACCTTAATCCCGGTATTCCTGGCGGCACATGCCCCGCGGTTGGCAGTATGCCTTATGTACTTTACCCTGCCGTCCGGAATCCGCCGTACAATTTCTTCCGTATTATCGGAAGAGCCGTCATCCACAACAATTACTTCTATGTCCGGATAAGTCTGGCCCAAAACGCTGTCAACAGATTTCTGAATAGCTGACGCCCTGTTATATGTTGGGATAATAACTGAAACCATAATTCCTTTACTCCTCGCCTGGAATCCCCATGCCCCGCATACACGGTATCACTAATAATTGAAATAGGGGCAGGCAGGCTTCCCTTACAGCCCCTTGCCGCTGCGCCCCTTCATTATTTCCATATATTCCCTGTATATAAGTTCCGCATTTAATTTTACCGTATAGTGCGATAACGCATGCTCCCTCGCCTTTTTTCCCATCTGCTCCAGCAGATACGGATGATCCAGCAGCCAGGCAATCTTTTCTTTTAAGTCCAAAACATTCCCGCACTGGTACAGTAACCCGTTTCCATTCCCAAAAACCAGTTCCCTGTTTGTCGGGATATCGGACGCTATGACCGGCAGCCCTGCCATCATGTATTCCGCGGTAACCCTCCCAAACCCCTCCGTCAGGGAACACATAATCCCACAGTCATACTTCCTTATATTCTTCCCAAAATCATTTTGGTACCCCAGGAAGCGTACCGATGGCGAAAGCCCGTATTCCTTAACCATCCTAGCTAATGTCTCCCTGTATGCCCCATTACACCCGCCGACAAAATCCATCCAGACTTTCTTTTTCTGTTCTTCCTTCAATAACCCCAGAGCCCGGATAACCTGATCCTGCCCTTTGGCCTGCGATATCCGCCCAACCATCAGGAACCTGATTTTCCTGTCCGCATCCCTTAAGTATTTCTTTTTATGGCCTTCTTCCGCCACGCCGTCATAAATTTTATGTATCCGCTTCCCATCCAGCCCCTTTCCCGCCCAATGGGATTTCACGGCGTCCGAAACCGCGATAAACTCTGCCGCCGCCCTGTTCATCAGTTTTATAGAACCCTTCCGGTAACTGTAACAGCCATCCCCCATTTCCCTTATATGCCATACCAGCGGCTTGTTATATTTCAATGCCAGCATGGCCCCCAAGTCTTCCCGCGAAGAATTGGAATGGATAATGTCTACCGTGCCCATGTCCATTTTCCTGCACAGACTGGGAACCCCGCAGCACCGCCCCACTAAATATTCCGTCCCCCTGATGATAAACTTAAAGGGCATTTTCCACTTCTCTTCCATAATGCTCTGGCAGAACGGCTCATACATTACCCGGTAAGTGCGGCAGCCCAGTTCCCGGTAATAACCCGCTGTCCTGACCCTGGCGGGCAGCACGACGCTAATCTCTATATCCCCGCAATATTCCAGCAGCCCGCCGATTAACTGCTTCATGGACTGCGATGCCCCATATTTGCCGTCCCCGTCAGAAATAAATAATACATGCATTCTCCCGTCCCCTCCCGAATACGCTTCCCCGTTCCCCGCGACGCCTTCCCGCCAGGGTTCCCCTGCCCCGCATATGATATGCAGCACCACCTGCAGAAGGCTCCTTAACTGCCAGAATAAAACCACCATATGCGGCAAAGCCGGATGGATGGTTTATTCCACGGCAGCCCCTTTACCCTTGCCCCCTCCGCAGACCAACAATGCACGAATTCCCTTAACCCGGGGAATTATGTAATCACTTTTCACATTGTCGCCGATATGCAATATCCTTCCCCCGAAACCCGGGTAAGCTTCCCTGATCGCCCCGTATAACTGCCCGGTGGATTTGCGCATGTTATACGCGGAAGAAAGGTACAGCCTTTCATACCCCCCATATCCGCATTTATGCAAAATCTGTTTTATTATCCCCTCGTCCAGGTACATGTCGGAGGTAATGATAACCCTCTTCCCATCCTTTAAGGCTCTCCCATAAACCCTTTTCATCTGCGGATCCGGATAGCAGACCGATAATTCCGTCTTTTCTTCCAGTTCCCGCAGTATCTTTTTATCCTTCCCCGGTATCCCATGCATACAGCGGAATATATCCTTCAGCGTGATTTCCCCGGCGCCTTTCCTTTTGCGCGCCTCCCTCTCCGCTTCCGCCCTCTTTTCCTGATACCCGCTTACAGCAGTCCCTGTCCGCCCCAGGAATTCCTGGCAAACCAGCCTGTGGACATCTTCCGGTGCTTCCACCTTCCTCTTCACCAGGGTGTCAAATATGTCAAATGAAATAATTTCAGCCCGTCCGATTTCCCGCACCATCCTGCCCGCCTTAACCCCGAGCATTTCCCCCAGAGCATGCCTTGCCCGCCTTTTTACCTTAGCCAATGCCAGAGCCCGCATCTTTATCCTCCCTGTGCTGTCCCCTTCCCTCCTGCGCCTTCCAAGCCTCATATTGCCTTAAAAATGCACCATACTGGGAAGACTTCCGTGAAGTTGCCGTCAAAACAACCATATTCCTGTACCTGTAATAATCAACGCTTATCCGCTTGCGGCTATAGTCGATAACAGCATAGCCGGCTGTCCTGACTGCAGCGTCCGGGAAGTCTTCCCTGACAATTTTATGTACACACTGCAGCGTCAGCCCCGTATCCACGGAATCGTCAACAATCAGGATTTTCCCGTGCGGGCGCCTTCTTTCTTCTTTATACCTTACAGAAAGTTCCACGTCCCGCTTCCCTTTCTTTTCATTAAACTTATACATCAAAGGCATTTTCAGGATTTTCATCACGGCCTTCTCCGGCATAAGCCTGATAACCGTTTTCAGCCTGTCCTTTACCCTGCCGGCCGGGCGTCCCACAAGGATATCCGCCATTTCACAGCCAAAATATTCCGCTATCGGCTTCGCGAACAGGAACCCGCTTTTTGCTATAAAAACAACCAGATCCGGCTGGTACGTCTTCCCAATTTCCTCAGCCCATCTCCTGCAGTCGCTGGTTATACTGTCCATGGAACGTCTGCTTGTCCCTATATGTATGGCATTTCCCCCTGCTCTTCTCATCCTGTCCACCTTAAACGCCCATCCGTCCCCTTCCTGCACTGCCGCATATAAGGAACTGACCCATGCCCCGCCCGGCACATTCCCTTTGCCACAACTAATACGCACCATCCCCATGAAACACTACCGGGACAGTTTTAAGTATCATTTTGATATCCGTCAGCATCCCCATGTCTTCTATATATTTTAAATCCAGTTCCACCCATTCTTTCCACTTGATATCTGCCCTCCCACTTATCTGCCAATAACAGGTAAGTCCGGGCTTTACAATCAGCCGCTGCTTTTCATATTCATTACAGGCCTCCATCTGGAAAGTCAGTATAGGCCTGGGACCTACAATACTCATATCCCCTTTTAATATATTAATGAGCTGGGGCAGTTCATCTATACTATACTTCCTTATGAATCTCCCAACTTTCGTAATCCGCGGATCATCCTTTATTTTAAAAGCATGTCCCGACTGCTCATTTTTTTTCATCATCTCTTCAAATTTCCTGTCCGCACCCTTATACATACTACGAAATTTATACATATCAAAAGGATTCATGTCTTTACCTGCCCTAGGCTGTACAAAAAATATCGGGCCTCCATCTTCCAAAAATATTGCAACGGCAGTAACCAGAAAAACAGGCGAAAGTACCACCAAGGCAAAAGAAGATGCTACAATATCAAATAACCGTTTTAATGATTTGAAAACCAAGGATTTTTCTTCATACAATTCCCGATATCTCATGATATTGTTTCTGTAAAACAGCTTTTCTACATCCCTGGTTAAAGAATCCATAACTTCTCTCCTTTATTTTCATAAACGACAGACCATATACCCCCTGGCGCAGTTCTTTCTTCCATACCCTGTTGGATACGCTTCTCTGATTTGTAACAAAGTAAATATTTAACCTAACCCGGATAAACCGGGATCAAGATTTTGCCATTTTGCGCAAGAAATTGTTTAAGTACCTAATAATATAAAATATAGTCCCGGAACTCTGGCCACCCGCCATGAAATATCATCTATAAAAAATTTAGAGGACTTTTTATTTTGATTATGCAGTTACCGGAATCCCGGGAATATAATCAAGTATGATTATTAGCATTCTGCCGCCCACGTTACCACGGGGCGGCAGAACAACCACATGTTGGGAATTAATTTTAACGGGTTAACCCGCCGGTTCATCATGCATGATTAATAAATATTTTTAATTAGGCAATATACTTCCCTTCACATCCCGGGAATTATTCCCCGGTTTTAGGGGAAACTGCCGGGTTCGAAGGTGTTACGGTTGTACCTGTAACGGTAGGTGTTGTCCCTACTTTTGCAAGGCCCACAGCCGCTGCTGCTTTAGCGGCATCCGCTGCTTCCGCTGCTTCCTTATCCAGCAGGCCATAATCCGTTGATTTGTCGTAATTATCCGACGGCGCTGCTGCCGGTGCCTTCTCCAATGCCGCTACTCTCGTGATAAAGAACGGGGAGCAGTTTGTTATCCGCACTACCAGCTTGCCGTCCACAAACTCAGCGGGGAGGGTTTCCCAGCCGTTTACTTCGTCATAATGCATTACAAAATAATCATATGCCCCGGTATCAACCCCGCTCAGCGGGATGGATACGCTGTCGCCGCCCTTGGTATCAAATTCCATATCTACCGCCGTCAGGATCTCAGGCTGTGCCGCCGGCTTCTTGAAATTATTTTTGCTTACAATGCTGTCCAGCACTTTCGTAACAGCCTTCTCTGCCGCTGCCAGATGTTTGGGCTCTACGGCTTTGATCTTTATTTCATCCACGCCGTTTGCGGACAAAATATTTTCCCAGTTCACCTTTTCATTATTAAGGTATCCTATGGATTTCGTCTCATAAGCTGCCGCGTCTTCCTCTGTCAGGTCGACTACCGCTTCCTGTATGCCGCCCGCCTGTACCCTCGTATCCTCCGGTGTTGAAACGGCGCTGGCTTCCAGTTTCTGCGTTATCGAGAGCAGGCTGTCACCCTTTTTCTCAACGGTCTTAATTGTAGTCTCATTCCCGTCCGCATCATATACCTTAAAGCTTTCGGTAGTCTTTACAGAACCGTCCGCTTCCTTCACTTCCGTTGTTTCCGTAGCGCTGAGCGGGTTTCCGTATTTGCCTACTTCCGTTTCCTTCTTCGTAGTAGTGGAACCGTCCGCAGATGTAGTGGTTTCCGTGTTTTTCTTCACATTACCCTCTGCATCCTTCTCCACTGTCGTTGTCACCGTACTCCCGTCTGCCTCCGTCTTCTTTTCTTCCACAACTGTGCCGATCAGGTTGCCGTCCGCGTCCGTGGTTGTACTGGTCTGGGTATAATTATCATCATCCCCTACTTTGTTTATCTCCGTCTTATTTCCGGTTTCCTCATCTGTTACAGTCGTATTTGTGCTTTCTGCCGCACTTACCGGAACTCCGACAACAAGCGATACCGCCAGGCCAAGCGCCAGCATACTATAAAGTTTCTTCCTTTTCATTTCCTTTCTCCTTTCCCTTATAATTCCATGTGGTTATATCAAGCCTTTCGGCCTAATACCTGGTTCACTGCGGCCTAATCTGTTACCTCTTCATAAAACACTTTTAAAACCAATTCATAAAGCGCCGCCTCATCTATGTAAAACTCCTCGAACCTGTCCCCCATAACGGTTTCCCCTTCCAATGAATATAAATTTCCGCTGTCAAAATGGTATCCCAGTATCTGCGATGCCAGATAACCGGCCTCATCCGCCGAAATATCCGTCACCATATACCTGCTCAGCGTCCTGTACAATGTAACCGGGAGCGTGATATCCGTTTTCATGGCCTCCACCGCCTTCGCCGCATATGCCCCCAGGTACTGTTTCTGGCGTTCCAGGCGCTGCCCCGCACTGTTGAAGCTCGTTACGTCCCTGTAATGTAAATAATGGTAAGAACCCATCCCTTCCAGATGTACGGCTTCCCCTTCTTCTGTACGGAAGCCTTTGAAACGGATGCTTTCCAGAGCCTCCACATCCACGCCGCCAACCGCGTCATTGATCAGCGGGATCGCCCCCATATTAATGGCACAGTACCCATGGATCGGCAGGTTATAAAACAGCCTCGACACCGCTTCCCTGCTGCGTTCACAGCTTAACTCCGCCCCGTCCCCGTAACCATGCTGCAAAGTAATCTGCCTTACGCTCCTCTCCTTAAATTCACCATCCTTCGTATAGACATCCACCTCAGCCATCGTATCCCTCGGGATGCCAATCACATGGATTTCCTTCCCGTGCGGGTCCAGCACGAGGAGGAAAATTGCATCCGACTGCCCGCCGTCTATGCCGTTTTTTACCGGCGCCACTTCCTGCATCTTGTCAATCCCAAGGAAGAGGAACGTCAGGATATCTTCATTGTACCGGTAGTACTTTCCCCGGAAAAAAATGTCCCCCTCCTGCCAGCCGGACGGCCGTCCGTCCGGCCCTTCTTCCTCTTCCGAATGCCCCGACATAGCCTCAACCATCTGCCCGCCGTCCGCCTGTCCGTACAGCTTTTTCCTTCCCGATTCCCGCACCCCGGCAAAAACCCCGACGGCGGCCAGTGTAAATATTGTCAGCACAACCAAAGCAATCCCCACTGCACGGAGGATACGCACCCTAATCTTCATTCAGCAATACTCCCTGTACCAGATAACGGTTATCCGGTTTATTCGCCATGCATGTGGACAGCACCAGGATATGGTCGGCAGTCGTAAGCTCCACATCCTCCGCCCGGTTGCAGTTCATATTCCGGTAATTCAGCACGCCGTCTATGTATTCCTTAAACTCAGCCGGTGCAAAATAATCATGCCCGTAGAGCAGGTGCTCATTGGTATACTCGTAAGCCGCAAATATCCTGTAAACAAGCAGCCCCTCCGGCGTATAAATATACACATACGGGTTTTCCTCAAAATATTCCGCGTCTTCATAATTATGGAGATCCGCAAACATCGTCCCGTTTTTCATGTTATGCCCGTAAATCACCGTCACCGGGTCCTCAAAATCCTTCCTGTTATATTTCTCCGAATAAATACATCCGGGATACCCGCGGCTGCCGTCCAGGTTATAATTCAGATAATAATAATTGTCCGCCGGGTGCTGAAGCACCGGGTAATCCACACGGGTGTCCGGGATGTAGACCCAGGCGTAAATATCTTCATTTACATTTTCCTGCAGGTCCTCAAAATCAACTTCCTTCTCCGGTATCGGGACGCCCATATCCATAAGCCCCTGCAGCCCTCCGGGCAGCTCCGGTTCTTCCTCTTCCTCCTGCGCCGGTTCCGGCACTTCCCCGCCTTCCTCCGTCCCGGACACTTCTTCCGCAATAACCTCCTGCCCCGCTGCCTGTCCGCCGCCGTCCTCCGGCTGCTTATCCTTATCCCCGCATGCCGCCAGGCTGAAAACCGCCGCCGCCAAAAGCACGGCCAATATTTTCCGCATCCGGCTGCCCTTTTTCTTTGAAACCTGTTCTTTCATCCTATAAAATAACCCTCTTTCTTCGATATATTCCTGCAATTCCCGGCATTTTCTTTCGTAAAATACCCTATTATACGAAAATTCGACATACAGCTTCCGGGAAGTGCCGTAAATACGGCATTCCCGGTACTTCCCGCACGGCTTTGACGGTCAAATTGACGGCCTAAAATCAGGTTTCCCTAAAAAATACCGACCGCAAAAGCACGCATTCCCATGGCCTGGCAGGCATCCCCTTCTGACGGTCATTTTGACGGCCTAAAATATAATTCCATAGGAAAACGCACCACATCTCCCTGTAATCCGGTTCGAAAATTCATAAAAAAGGGGAAAATAGAGTTGATTTTTAGGAAAAACTGTGATAGCATAAACAAGACGTCGTAAATAAATGGTTTTTAACGGAAAAAAAACGTCAGATATAGTTTTCGTATAATAGGGTATTCTACGAAAAATACAGTTCCCGCCAGCATCTTCATTTGCTGCAGGGAGTTTCTTATGCCAGAGCGTGAAAGCATTTTTCAAACACGCCCCAGGGGGTTGTAAGGGGCGCCAAACCTGTATTTAAGCTTTCAGCACATAACCTGAATCAGCTATCTATGAACTTTTCCCAGACCTGATAATTGAATAGACTTTACACTTTTGATGTGCTATACTGCATATAAAATCAATGATGAATTGGAATCACTCCATCATAAAGTAAGGAACTGTGAAAAATAAATGTTCACGCAAGAAAAGGGAATGATATCCATGCCGGCAATACCTCCAGGAAAGGACAGGTTAAGAAAAGAAAATGATTATCAATGAATCAGCAGAAAACTATCTGGAAACCATTCTGATTTTAAGCAGATCACACCCGGTAGTCCGTTCCGTAGACATCGCGGAAAAACTGGGTTATAAGAAATCCAGCGTCAGCGTAGCCATGAAGAACCTCCGGATGAAAGAACATATCACTGTTACGAAAGAAGGATTTATCTACCTGACAGAATCGGGAAAAGCCATTGCGGATATGATTTACGAAAGGCATGAACTGCTCACAGAATGGCTGGTACGCCTGGGCGTCGCCCCCGAAACCGCCGCCGAGGATGCCTGCCGTATGGAGCATGTCATCAGCAAAGAAAGCTTTGAAGCTATCAAAAAACATGTATCCGTAAAATAAGGCTGTCCGCACCGCAGACAGCTTTTTTACATAGCATTCAAAAGCCCTTCTATCCCTTCTTCCCTGAAAATCCCCTTATAATATCCGATCTCATTCTGAATCAGGCTGTCTATTACACTCATTCCAAGCAGTTCCACCGGGGCCTTATCATCCGTCAGAAGATATTCCCCTTTCTCATAAGGGACCAGCGCTCCTCCCACCCTCTCCATCATGGCGGCGAGTTCACCGTCCTCCAGCTTCCCGGCATTTTCCGCAAAAGCAGCGAGCACATCCCCGTTCTGCGTGGCAAACAATTCCCGGTTGGTAGTCCCCCGCACCTTGGCAGTGTACACATAATCAAACACACTGGCAATCGTATCGGAAAGATAATCATTGATATTCCCTTCCTCCTCCGAATGCATATTCATGTTGACTACCATAACGCCCCCGTCCTTCAGATGTTCACGTACCATCGTAAAAAATTCAACGGAAGACATCTGGAAAGGGATCGTAATATCCTGGTACGCATCCACCATAATGACATCATATTTGGTATCCACCGCCTGCAAATAAGCGCGCCCGTCATAGGTAGTCACCTTAACCGTATCCGGCAGATTAAAATATTCCCCCGCCAAATCCGTGATTTTCCGGTCGATTTCCACCCCTTCTATCTCCATATTCCGAAAATACCTCATGCACTGTCCGGCATAAGTCCCGGTCCCCATCCCCAGGACAAGGAGCTTTGCATCCTCCTTCTCCCCTGCCCCTGCCATCAAAGGGGCAGCCAGGGCATAATCGTAATACATCCCTGTCAGCGAATCATCCTTCATCATAATGGACTGCACGCCAAACAATACATTTGTAGACAAAATCACGCTCTCCTCCGACTCCTTCACCTGCAGATAATTATAAATGGACTCCCCCTCGTACAAAAGATCCGTTTCCCAAAATGCAAAACTCCCGGAATGCCCGAAAATGCCAAACAGGATAAACAGCGCCGCCGCCAGGGCGCAAGCCCTCTTTTTCCCCTTCCTGCCGATAAAATAAACCACACCCAGCACCAGCAGAATCCCTGAAAAAATCAAAAACGTAATGGAAGTCCCCACTGCCGGTATGGTCACAAAAGTAGGCAGGAACGTCCCGATAATACTTCCGATCGTATTAAAAGCCCCCAATGTACCTACCGTTTTCCCGCTGTCATCCAGACTGTCCACCGTATACTTCACCAAAGACGGAGTCACCGTCCCAAGCAAAAAAAGCGGAAACACAAAAATAACCATACAGGCCACAAAACCCGCCAGAATCAGGAAATTATTATTTACCGTCAGCACAAGTACCGCCGATATCCCCAAAATAATATATTTCCCCGCCAAAGGAATCGCCGCTATCCAAAGCGCCGCTATGATCAGCCGCATATACAGCCTGTCCGGATCCGGGTCCTTATCCGCGCTCCTGCCGCCCCATATATTCCCCAATGCCATGGCAATCATAATCGTCCCGATAATAATCGTCCAGACAATCTGCGAAGAACTGAAATAAGGCGCCAACAGCCTGCTTGCCCCCAGCTCCACCGCCATGACCGACATCCCGGCAAAAAACTCCGTAGCATATAAATAGTACTTATTTTTCCCTATGTTTCCCATACTTCCACCTGCATCCGCTTTTAAGCCTGTTAAAAAAATCATTGCCTGTTATAATAATCAATCCCCGCATCCGGGTAAAAATATGTACGGATATACCCATCCGTAGACACTATGACAAACTCATTGGTACTCTCGATATAATACACATCATCGCCGTCTTCCGCCTCCGTCTTATGCAATGCCTCCGCATTGCCAACTACTGCCGCCGCGGCCGCCTGATATTCCTCCGCCGATGAAAACCCCATCTCGATACCATGCTTCTGATAATGCTCCTCCAGATTTTTACTGTTGCGGAACGTCAGCCCGGAAGTATCATAAGAAACCGCCGTGCTTTCCGCCGGGACACTGTTATCTACCATTCCCGGGACTGTCCGGCCGGCAAGCAGCATTACCAACACTGCGGCGGCCGAAATCAGTTTCACCTTAAAACCGGACTTCCTGCCTGCAGGCTCTTTTCCCTGTACCGCATCCCCTCTCCCCGGTTCCTGCGCCGATACCCTATTCCCTGCTGCCCCCATATCCGGCTTTTGCCCCGATACACCCTTTCCTCCGATCCCCTTTTCCGCATCCTGTTCCGGGACGTCCCATCCCGCTTTTCCTCTTTCCGCACTCTGCTGCGGCACAGCCGATTCCGTTTTCCCTCTTCCCCCATTCCGCAGCATTGCATCCGATTCCGCTTTCCCGCTTCCTCCATTCCGCGGCATTGCATCCGATTCCGCTTTTCCTGTTCCCTCTTTCCGCGGCAGCACATCCGACTCTGCTCTCCCGCTTCTCCCACTCCACGGTATTGCATCCGATTCCGCTTTCTTCCCTCCGTCTTTCCGCGAAGACACGTCCTGTTCCATGTCCCCTTTTCCCGGCTTCCGCCCCGCCCCGGCTTCCGCCGTTTCCTTCCACGGCCCATCCATCTCACCGCTGCCCGCCTTCTGCCGCTTATTCGATTCCCTGCATTCTTTGCACCTCTTTGGCAACTGAAGATTCTTCTCCTTATAAAAGCTGACTTCCGACTGGGCAATATAAAATTCCCTGCCGCACTGCTTACACGTTCTTTTCATAAAATTATTCCCTCTCTGAAAAAAGAGTGCAGAACACTCTTACAAGTTTTCGCTGCAAACTTGTGAATACATAATCTATTATACACCATTTCTACCAAACTTTTCCACTCCCCAAAACAAAAACGCGGCATATAGAAATCAAATCCGGTTATTATCATACCATAATCCCTCCCATTTGTACAGATATAAGCGCGAACTTTTGTTCGTTTTTTGTGTGTTCTGGTCGAGTAGACTTGTCTCGCAAGAGGCAAGTCTACTCGACCAGAACGATTCCCAATCATAAAAAGAAAAGCTTCCTCCACTTGCGCAGTCCCTTCAAATATTATATGATAAGGAAGGGAACAGGAAAAATTTACACTGTGCTGCTTAGGAAATCCCCATACCCCACATATGCGGCATCACCAGTGACGAAAAAATGGAGCAGGAATACTTTTTCACAGTTCCTGACTGCACAGTTCCTAACCCCAAATAAAAGCAGCAAACAAACAAGGAGACAACAAAAACATGACTGCAAGTGAAAAAGCCTTAGAGCTACATAAACAATGGAACGGCAAACTGGAAACCATATCAAAAACACCGGTGAAAACAAGGGAAGACCTCTCCTACGCCTACACCCCCGGCGTAGCGGAGCCCTGCAGGGCCATCGCGCAAAATAAAGAAAATGCTTACACCTATACCATGAAAGCAAACACAGTCGCCGTCGTATCGGACGGCAGCGCTGTCCTCGGTCTCGGCAATATCGGCCCCTATGCGGCCATGCCCGTCATGGAAGGGAAAGCGGTCCTGTTCAAAGAATTCGGCGGCATCAATGCCGTACCGATCTGCCTTGACACACAGGACACGGAAGAAATCATCAAAACGGTCACTTACCTGGCGCCGGGATTCGGCGGGATTAATTTGGAAGACATCAGCGCCCCCCGCTGTTTCGAAATCGAGGAACGCCTGAAAAAAATACTTGATATCCCTGTTTTCCACGACGACCAGCACGGCACTGCCATCGTAGTGCTCGCCGGCATAATCAATGCCCTGAAAGTGACAGGCCGGAAAAAGGAAGAATGCAAAGTAGTGGTAAACGGAGCCGGGAGCGCAGGAGTCGCCATCACGAAACTGCTCCTCACCTACGGCTTCCCCAATATCATAATGTGCGACAAGGCCGGAATCCTCTCCGCCCGGTCGGAAGGCTTAAACTGGATGCAGGAGAAAATGGTAAAGATCACAAACCCTCACCAGGAAACCGGAACCCTCGCCGATGCCATGAAAGGGGCCGATATCTTTATCGGCGTATCCGCGCCGGGCATTGTGACCAAAGAAATGGTAGCCTCCATGAATAAAGACGCCATCCTTTTTGCCATGGCAAACCCGGTGCCGGAGATTATGCCGGATCTTGCCAAAGAAGCCGGCGCAAAGGTAGTAGGCACAGGACGCAGCGACTTCCCGAACCAGGTCAACAACGTAGTCGCTTTCCCCGGTATTTTTAAAGGCGCCCTGGAAGGACGCGCCTCACAGATTACGGAAGAAATGAAATTAGCCGCCGCCCATGCCATCGCCAGCCTCGTGCCGGAAGCGGAACTGGATGAAAATAATATTATGCCGGAAGCCTTTAACCCAGAGGTTGCGGAGGCGGTCGCCGATGCGGTCAAATCACATATTGTACGCTAAAACAGGCGGCCGTTTCCCAATGGAAAACGTTCCCACAAAAGACATGCGGCAAACTTCCATCCGGGAAAACATCGCCGGGAAATGGCACGGTAAGCGTTACTATTCCCTGGAAGCATTTTTAAAAAACAAGTACGGGCGAAGAATGAAAAAGATTCCCATAGACGCAGGCTTCACCTGCCCCAACCGGGACGGGACACTGGACAGCAGGGGCTGTATCTTCTGCAGTGCGGGAGGGAGCGGCGAATTTGCCGTCCCCCCTGCCGCCCTGCCCTTTGCGGCGGCAGATACCGAACCGTTTATCGCCTATCTCCAGGCATACACCTGCACCTATGCCCCCGTTTCCCGCCTGGAACCGCTTTATCGCAGTCTGTTAGGGCATCCCCGTGCCGCCGGCCTCTCCATCGCCACCCGCCCGGACTGCCTGCCCGCGGAAACCCTGTCGCTGCTTGGCAGGCTGCAGGCAGACTATCCGGACAAATTCCTGTGGATAGAACTGGGGCTTCAGACCATCCATGAGGAAACGGCCGCCTACATCCGGCGCGGTTATCCCCTCCCCTGCTTCTCCCGGGCAGTGGCAGCATTGCAGGAGTACTCCATCCCGGTCATTGCCCACGTAATCCTCGGCCTGCCCGGGGAGGATAAAAAGAAAATGCTGCAGACAGCAGAATACCTCTCAGGCATCCCCGTTTCCGGTGTCAAACTGCAGCTTCTCCATGTCCTGAAAGGCACCGATCTTGCCGCCGACTATGGAAAAAAGCTCTTTCAAACCCTCTCGATGGAAGAATATCTGGACATCCTGATAAGCTGCATCGAATTGCTCCCTCCGGATACCGTACTCCACCGTGTAACCGGCGACGGCGCAAAAAATATGCTCATCGCCCCGCTGTGGAGCGGCGACAAGAAAAGAGTATTGAACGCACTGCACCATAACATGAAACTCCGGGATTCTTATCAGGGAAAATATTGGAAAGGAAGGATATGACATGTCACCGGATCCGCTTACTCTCTATAAATTAATCATCCTCTACATGCTGGACAAGGTAAATTTCCCCCTGACCAGCGCCCAGATCAGCGAATTTATCCTGGAAAAGGAATACACCAACTTCCTTACCCTGCAGCAGACCATCCATGAACTGAAAGAAGCCTCCCTCATTACCGCGCGCACGGTCGGCAACCGTACCCTTCTGCGGCCCACGGCGGAAGGTTCCAAAACGCTGCATTTTTTCCAGGATCATATCAGCACCGCCATCAAAACAGAGATCCGTGACTTTTTCCGGAAAAATGAAATCGAGATGAGAAACGAATCCTCCGTCCTGGCTGATTATTACAAATCAACCTCCGGGGAATACGAAGCCCATCTCGTCGCCAAAGAAGGCCGGGTTACACTGGTAGATATCACGCTTTCCGTCCCCACGCAGGAAACCGCCGCCGCCATCTGTGAAAACTGGCAGCAGAAAAGTGAGACAATCTATCAATTCCTGGCCGAACAGTTGTTCTAATGCGGCCAGTCGGAAATGCCTATCATACTTTTTGCAAAATTTATATAATCCTCACTCTGCGCCGTGTCCATATATTTATAAACACTGTAGGCATATTTATGGGAACCGTCCGCATGGTTAAGCCCCAACGCCAGCCCCTGCGCGATTTCCTCCACTGCATCCGTCTGCCGCGAAAACAGGATCGCATCAATATGCTCATTCGCTTCCGCCTTCTTATAAGCATATACGATAGCGGCCGCCTGCACATTTTCCCCCAGCGATGAGGTATACCCCAATTCGCTTAAGGACACGGAGCGGACTTCCCCGTCCTCCGTCAGAAATTCCTCCCTCTCCAGATAATCCGTAACCACTTCGATATTTGCCATCGTTACCATGGAAGTATCCGGCGAATTTTTCACATATTTGCTGGAATTCCACGTATAAGGCGTTGTCAGGGGCACATTATAGGGGTGCAGCGCCAACCCCCAGTCAATATTCCCTTCCCGCTTAATCTGACGGTTAAATTCATCCAGTATATCCTTCGTATCATAATCCCTGTTCCCGCTGATATTCCTGTCCCACTGCTGATCGAGGGAAATATATACTCTGGCGGAGCTGTTGACGCTCTTTATCGCATTATAGAACATGCGGAATGCCCTGGCATACTCCTCCACGTAGGACTCCAGGCTCACATACTCCATATAATTCCACTCTTTCCTCGCGTTTATCTCATTGCCTATCACCCAGTTCGACACCAGCCCCCGGCCCGATGATTTGCCGGAATACCGATCTGCCAAAAAAGAGCCGATAGCCGCCAGATACTCGCATCCTTCCTCATCCGAAGCATTGAAAGCATAATAAGGCGCGCTCCCGATACCGCCCCTGGAAAGGGGATGGAGCAGCTCCGGGTAAGAATAGGACGCGTCATTTAAAATAATCGCCGTCACCTCTATCCCCTTTGCCGTGAGAATGCCAAACACCAGATCATATTCCGACATCACCTGCCCGTTAAACGCATACGTTTTGCCATTATATTTATAATAAACCGTATCGTGGATGCCATCCGTGGAATGCCCCAATATCCTTGAAACCGGAATATTATACGCCGCCTGTTTCACACCCAGGTCGTCCAGCTCCGAAGTACGCAGTTTATTCGGATCCACCAAAAGCCCCTTCTTGGAAATCCCGGCATCCCTTCCTGAGCGGTATTTCGCGTACGCCTCCTGGTTCGTCACATAATGGGGCGCGCTTACCGGCACATACTCCCCGTCCTTCTTAACGGCCACCACAAATTTATGTAAAACACTGCTCTCCGTCCCCGCAAAATATCTTGGAATATGGAACACTACCTGCCCCGCTTTCCTCTGCCCCCTCATCGGTATCCCATTCTCCGGAAGTTTCTTTGCATAAGGCCCCATGGAAAAGAGATAATAAAACTTATCGTCACTGGCAGGAATCTCCTCCGAAACAGCCTGGATCATGATCTTCCCAAGCTGTGTGTCTATCCTGCAGGATTCAATGGTTACAAGATCCTCCGCATTTTCTTCGGTCAGTTCCACAAACGGCGGACGTCCCTGGATAGCCTCAAACACATTCCGCCCGGACTCCATACCGAAATCATACACCCGATCCCGTTCCTCCCTGGCCGCCCGCTCTGCTTCCGCCTCCGCATCCTCCTTTGCCCTGCGCCGGCCTTCCTCCGCCAGCCGGACGGCTTCCACGGCCTCCTGCCTGCGATCCGAAACAATTTTCGAAGCAACCGCCATACCGCCTGCAAACAATACCAACAGCACGGACAGCGCCGCTATCATCCAGTCCAGCCTGCTTTTTTGCCTCTTTCCCTTTTCCGGATCCCGCTCTCCTGCCTCTGCAGGCCGCTTCTTCCTTCCCCGCTTTCTCCCCGACTCACCGTTCCCTGTCCGTAAGGCGCCGTTATCCTTTGGATGAGCAGTCCGTTCATTCAGGCTTCCTGCCCCTTCCTTCTGTTCCGTACCCTTTCCCTCCCCCGGCACCCCGGCATCCCCGCCCGGGCATTCCTTACACTCTTCCCTGCCATCCGGCCTCCCCTTCTTCTCCGCTTTCTCTCTCTTTCTTTCCTTCTTCCTTACTCCCATCCACTCCGGCCTTTCTTTTTATTCTTCCTTACTTACATCCGCTCCGGCTTCTCTTTTTATTCTTGCCATATGTTCCCTTATCTTCACCTCATACCCGTTGCCCGAGGGCCTGTAAAATTCCCTGCCGCTTAGCTCATAAGGCAGATACTGCTGCTCCACATAATGGTTGGGATAGTCATGGGCATATTTATAGCCTGTCCCATGCCCCAGCTTCGCCGCCCCTTTATAATGGGCATCCTGCAAATGGACAGGGATTGCCAGATTCCCCGTTTCTTCCACGGCTTCCATAGCCTTCCCAATCGCTTCCACCGCTGCGTTGCTTTTCGGTGCGCTGGCGATATAAGACACGGCCTGCGCCAGGATAATCTGCGCCTCGGGCATCCCGACCCGCTCCACGGCCTGCGCCGCCGCAGCCGCCACCTGCAAAGCCTGGGGATCCGCATTGCCCACATCCTCCGACGCGCATATCATAATCCTGCGCGCGATAAAAGTAACGCTCTCCCCCGCATACAGCATCCGGGCCAGATAGTAAACCGCCGCATCCGGATCGGAACCTCTCATGCTTTTGATAAAAGCGGATACCGTATCGTAATGGTTGTCACCGGTCTTATCGTAACGCATCACCCTCTTCTGGATACACTCCTGCGCCACTTCCACAGTAATATGGATTTTCCCGTCCCCGCCCCGTTCCGTCGTCATGACTCCCAGTTCCACCGCGTTCAGCGCATGCCTTGCATCGCCGCCTGACAGCTCTGCCAGGAATTCCACGGCATCTTCCTCGATTTCCGCCTCATAAGCGCCCATTCCCCTGTCGCTGTCATATACCGCCCGCCGGATCAAAACCTTAATATCCTCCTTCGACAGCGGTTTTAATTCAAACACAACAGACCGGGAAATCAACGCACCGTTTACCTCGAAATAAGGATTTTCCGTCGTCGCCCCGATCAGAACCACCGTCCCGTCCTCCACAAAGGGCAGCAAATAATCCTGCTGCCCTTTATTAAAACGGTGGATTTCATCAATAAAAAGAATCGTCTTCTTCCCGAACATGCCCTGCGCGTCTTTCGCCTTCGCCACCACTTCTTCCATATCCTTTTTACCGGCTACCGTGGCATTAATCTGGGTAAATTCCGCACTGGTCGTATTGGCAATGACTTTCGCCAAAGTAGTCTTCCCGGTCCCCGGAGGGCCATAGAAAAGGATGGAACTGAGCTTATCCGCCTTAATTGCACGGTAAAGCAATTTATCCTTCCCGATAATATGCTGCTGCCCCACCACTTCCTCCAATGTCCTTGGACGCAGCCTCGCCGCCAGGGGAGACTCCTTTTCCATCTTCGTGCTTCTCATATATTCAAACAAATCCATCCCTATACCCCCGCATACCGCAAACAATACCTGCGGTACTGCACCAATACCTGAGTTCTACAACAAGCGTGAAAACTCCGCCATCGCCTCAGACACTTTAATTTGCTGCGGGCACACCGCCTCACAGCTCTTGCATCCCACACAGGCTGAGGGCTGTTTCTCCTTCGGAACCGCTAAGAGCGCCATCGGTGCTATAAAACCGCCTTCCGTAAACGAATGCTCATTATACAGTTCTATAAGGGAAGGGATATCCAACCCTTTCGGGCAATGGCTCACGCAATAACGGCAGGCCGTACAGGGAAGCGTTTTTTTGCCGAGCATCGACTCCGCAATGGAGAGCAAAACCTTCTTTTCCGCTTCATCCAGCGGTTTATCGGCTTCAAAGATACGGATATTTTCCTGAAGCTGCCCAAAATCAGACATACCGGACAGCACCACAGCCACACTCGGGATACTCTGCAGGAAACGGAATGCCCATCCGGGAATACTCTCTTCCGGCCGTACTGCATGCAGCTTTTCTGTATTTTCCTGGGAAAGGGCAGCCAGCTTGCCGCCTCTTAACGGTTCCATAACCCACACCGGAATGTTGTATTCCTGCAATAAGTCCACTTTCCCTTTGGCATCCTGGAACGTCCAGTCCAGCCAGTTTAGCTGTATCTGCCCAAACTCCATATGCTTGCCGTATGCATCCAGAAAACGCTTCATCACCTCATAGCTCCCGTGGGCGGAAAATCCCAGATGGCGGATCCGTCCGTTCTCCTTCTGTTTTACTAAATAATCCAAAATCCCGTATTTCCCATCCAGATAAGCGTCAATATTCATCTCGCAGACATTGTGGAACAGATAAAAATCAAAATACCCCACTTTGCATTTCTCCAACTGCTTTTCAAATATCTCTTCCACCTTGCCCATATTAGAAAGATCATACCCCGGGAACTTGGACGCCAGATAAAAGCTTTCCCTCGGGTAACGGCTCAAAATTTCTCCCAACACCAGTTCCGAATTCCCGCTATGATACCCCCATGCCGTATCATAATAATTTATGCCATGCTCCATAGCATAAGCCACCATTTCCGCCGTCTTCTCCTTGTCAATCTTCGCGTCGTCCCCGTCCACAACAGGCAGACGCATCGCCCCCATACCAAGCGCTGATAATTTTAAATCCTGAAAATCCCTGTAAACCATATTTTCCTCCTGTTCTCTGCTTCTAAGAAACCGTGCATAGGTTATTTACATGCAGTTCCTTAGAGCGTGTTTGAAAATTCCTTACGCGACTCCGCAATAAGTCCATTCAAAGTTTTCCACAACTTCTCCGCCATCACCGGTTTCGCCATATGTACATTCATCCCCGCATGCGCAGTCCGCGCCACATCCTCGGCCAGCGTATTTGCCGTCAGCGCTGCAATCGGGACTGCCGCCG
Organism: uncultured Lachnospiraceae bacterium; assembly: GCA_947385425.1. Taxonomy (GTDB): domain Bacteria; phylum Bacillota; class Clostridia; order Lachnospirales; family Lachnospiraceae; genus Kineothrix. Next base: position 42,505 of record CANDKY010000017.1, read on the forward strand.
CGTCAGGCCGCCCCATCTTACGGATCGCCTCCGCCGCGCCGCATCCATCCAGGACAGGCATCTGCATATCAAACAACAGCGCATCATAATATCCCACTGCCGAATCGCGGAACAGATCCACGGCTTCCTGCCCGTTAACCGCACAATCCACCTCTGCGCCCGCCATCTGCAAAAGCTCCACGGCAATCTCCATATTCAAAGGGTTATCTTCCGCGACAAGGATACGGCAGCCGGCCAATTCGTCCCCTTCTTCCTCCCCGGCTTCCGCTGCATCCTCCTCCCCGTTTTCACGCCCTTTCTCCACGGCGTCCCCCGGCGTCCCATCCCCTGACGCTGCCTCCGCCGCCGAATCACCGCCGGTTCCGGCGCCGGAAACCGCAGACCCGGCAGCTTCCGTTTCGGAATCCCTGTCCGCCAAACCTGCGCCGGCAGTTTCTTTTTCCCCTGATTCCGCTTCCGTTACATCCAATCCCCCAATTTTTTCCCCTGCATTTTCCGGATCCTTCCACCCGGCAATTCCTGTCCCGGATTCTTTTTCCGCATCTGCCGTTTCCGGCTTTCCCCTCCCGGCAGTTACCGTAACGGCTCTCTCTTTAACATCCGCTGTTTCCGGCTCTTTCCTCCCGGCGACTCCCGTCCCGGATTCTCCTCCGGCATCCGTTACAAGAAAAGGTATCGTCACAAGAAAGCTGCTTCCTTTCCCCAGTTTGCTTTCCGCATGGACCACACCGCCCATCTGCATGACCAGATTCCTGACGATAGCCAGCCCCAATCCTCTTCCGCTCTTCTGTTTCCCAAACCGCTTCACAGCCGCATAAGGCGCGAACAGTTTCGGAAGGAAATCTTCCGCCATCCCTATCCCGGTGTCCTCCACGGTAAAACTGTAACGCTGGTTCCCCCGTTCCCCGGTCTGGCCCACCTTCACACAGATCCGATCACCGGTATGAGTGAATTTAACGGCATTGGAAAGAAGCTGATCCAGGACCTGCACCAAATATGACCGGTTCCCGGACACCATCCGGTTTACTATATCCATCTCAACCGAAAGCTCCTTCCCCTCCTGCCCCGCCTGCACACTGTAATCCCCGATACTTTCCAGCACGGCTTCCCTCAGGTCAAAATCCTGCCATTCCCTCTCCTTGAACCCTTGTTCAACCCTGGAATTTTCCAAAATATCATTAATAAAATCCGAAAGCTGCCTGGCAGAATCCTTTATTTTCTTAAGGCACGCCATTGCCTTCTCCGACCCGGTGGATGGGTTCTGCACCATATCCGCCATCCCGATAATGATATTCAGCGGCGTCTTCATCTCATGGCTCATACTGGCAAAAAACTGCTTCTGGGATCTCTCGCTCCTCTCTTCCGCCGCCAAAGCATCCTCCAACAGTTTCTGGTACTCCCTTTGATGCTGCTTTTCCTCATGGATTTTCCGGAAACACAGCACCCCTTCCTCCCTGCCAAGACCCTCATCCACCAGCAGGCTTACATTGATCCAGCGGTATTCCTTCCCGAAACGCCTCAGGAAATCACCGCCGAACCCTTCCGTCTTTTGCTTAATCAGCTCACCGATTTTTTCCCGCGAAAAGCTTTCAAGGAACTCCTGCCTGCTCTCCGCATCCATAATACCCGCTACCATACGGATCAAATCCATATATTCCCCATTCACCGGCAGCTTGGCATTGATATACTCCGAACCCTTCACAATTTCATACGTATTGCGCTCCGCATTCACACGGTAAAAGGCATAATAGGAATTACCCAAAGACCGGGCGATTTCCTTTTCCTTCCTCATCGCCGCAGACAACTGCCGGTTCCTGTAGTACATCAAAGAGGCAGTCAGCAAAAACAGGGCAAAGACGGCGATATACCAGCCAAAAAGGCTTCTCATGCCTTTTAGCAGAGCCGCATAAGGCATTGTCATCGCACAGAACCAGCCGTCATGCAGATAGGAAAAATAAACCCCCCGCTTCTCGCCGTTGATACCTAAAATATCATTATCCTGCTCCGTCACTTCCCCCTTATCCGCCTTTGTGTATAAATCCAGCGCAAAAGCCTCCAACTGCTCTTCCGTCATCGGAAAATGCGTATTGCCGTACAGAAGCTGCCCCCTCGCATCGCACAGATAATAGGCGCCATACTCCGGCAGGCTCTGGTTTTCATGGAATACATGAAAACTATCCTTCCACAAATCAAGGATAATCCCGTCACCGCTTTCCAAATCAACAGCCGCCACAGACACTACCCAGTCATCCCTGTTCTCTCCTACATAGGCATCCGTGAAGATAACTCCCCCGCCCGCCCCTGCCGCCTTCTGATACCATTCGCTCCGGGTATAATCATACTCCTCCATGCCGTCCCACGGCCTTTCCGCTATCAGCCTTCCATTCAAAATCGCATAGGCTTCCACCTCCGCTTCGGGCAGTGCTTCCTTCATTTTATAAAAATAATCCCGAACCCACTCCTCTCTTTCCTCTTCCCCAACGCCCATCTCATGCATTTCTTCCAGATAAGCCATTCCCAGGCTGACCTCGTTCCGAAACCTGGAAATATTGAGTTCCTCATCCTGCGCAAAGCTATGTACCAAATCCCGCCCCAAAACGCGGGCACTCTCCAGCAAAGTAGAATACATCCCGCATATACCGATCACTGCCATAACCACAAACAACAGTGCAGCCCCTGCCATAATACGGTTTTTCCTGCCAAGCTGCCTCATCCAGCCTTTCTTTTCCATTCCAACGCCCCCGGGAAATTCCTAAAGATAAAATAAAAAAGAGTATAGCGATCTGTCACACAACAACTATCAGCAGTATACCATTTTTACGCAAATATGTCCATCCTTACTTTCCAGACATAGATCACGGCCAGTGTCGTTAACTTAAGCTTCCCGTGGTGCCGCAA
>CANDKY010000018.1 GCA_947385425.1 uncultured Lachnospiraceae bacterium
ATCCTGCGTGTATGCCCGTAAATCAAGGCTTTTTTGAGATAATCAACCATTTTTACTCAAAAAGTTCTCTGAAAAAACCTTCTATGGATTTGCGGTATCTTTAAGTTGCTTCCGTTATACGCGACCTGGCTCCTGCTCCCGGATGTTATCCTTCCATGATCCACTTTTTCAGGTCTTGTCTATTTCTCCGATTGCACAGGCCAAAAAGCCTCAACGTAGCCCGTTACGCCTACGTTTTTTGGCCTGTACACTCGAAGAAATGTCCTGCGCAATCTGTATCACTTATTTTCCTACAGTTTCTAAGAAAGGGGATTTTGGCCTGCAGGCTGCCGGGGAATGGAATGGCGCGGCTGTTTCCAGTGCTTCCCACGTGGTACAGATGGTGGAGGATGCTTACCGTGCCGCCCTTACCTTTGGCGGCACACTGCTCCTGCTGGACAGGTACTTCCTTACGGTTGCGGCATTTGAAAAACTGGGCGCCCTTAACCGAAGCGGAGACATATGCATGGAGATTTGGATTAGAACTTATACATGCAGATTTCACGGTGACTACCTTGATTTTGTTCGCTTTTCCGCATATAATAGAGTGGAATATGCGGGAGGAGGAAAAGGAAACCATGTTGAAGCAACTTAAATATTTTATGTCTGTGGCAGACTGTAACAGCTTTACGGAAGCTGCCGAACAATGTTTCATCTCCCAGTCAGCGATTTCCCAACAGATCAGCGCTCTTGAGCAGGATTTGGGAGTTCTGTTGATAAAACGCCGGAAACGTAAATTTTCTTTGACACCTGCGGGAGAGTATCTATACCATGAATCGAGAGGTCTGCTTGAACAGGCGGAGGCGATCCGGCGGGAAACCGTGCGGATTGGGCAGGATGCCGAACTCAGGCTGCGTATCGGATATTTGGAAGGGTATGAGGGGAAGAAACTGCAGGAAGCCATTTATGAGTTTACGGCTGCATATCCGGAGGTAGTACTCAGTGTAACAAAATACAGCCATGAGGATCTGTATCTGAAAGTCAGTAATGATGAAATCGATCTCGTCCTTTCTTATCAGCGCAGGGCTTTTCAAGAGAAATATGAAAATTACCATTTACAATATGTGCCATGCCTGATAGAAATTTCGGCACATAATAAATTAGCGCAGAAAACTTTTGCTTATGTAGAGGAAATCAAAGAAATCCCTTGTATTTTAATTGCCAAAAAGGAACAGAGGGAACTGGAACGGATTTTTTATCAAAATACACTTGGGATAGGGCGGCATTTCTATTTTGTAGAAAGCGCCGATGATGCAAGGCTTTCCGTTATAGGCAACAGGGGATTTCTTACGGTTGCGGATATTGGCCTGGACAACGATCCGCCGGGGCTGAAAAGGCTGCCTTTACTGCGCGGGGATCATACGCCGATTGAACTTAATTATTGTGCGTTCTGGAAAAAGGAAAAGAGTAATTATTATATAGAAGAATTTGTCTCTTCTATCAAAAATAAAATGACAGAGGAAAAATAAAATGACAAAGGAAAAATAAAACGGATCTGCCAGGGCACATTCTATTTTACATAAGAAAAACTTATCTATGGCATTTGTTATCTGAATTGCTCCGGACGGGTAATTCCCTTAAAATGATAGGGAAAACAGGATACAGAACGAGGAAGCACAGGGACTGTATCCCGGCGATGTGGTAAATATCCCGCCAAAGGTGAGACATTGGCATGGTGCGGCTGGGGATAGCTGGTTTTCGCACCTTGCCGTATCTGTAACGGCAGAGGGTACGGCCTGTGAATGGCTGGAAGCCGTTTCAAACGAAGAATATGAAAAATTGTAGGAGGAGCAAAGAAAATATGAACAAAGAAAATAGGAACAAAGTATGGTTGATCACAGGCTGCAGTGAAGGCGGCATTGGAGCGGGAATTGCAAAGGCAGTTCTGAAGAATGGCTATCAGGCGGTCATAACAGCCAGGAACACGAAAAAAATCGAGAATCTAGTTGCCGGATATGAAGACAGGGCCTTACCGCTGGCATTGGATGTCACAAAGCCGGAGAGTGTGCAGGAGGCGGTGGAAAAAGCCATCGAACGCTTTGGGAAAGTTGATGTATTGGTCAACAATGCTGGCTACTGTTATCGTTCTTCTGTGGAGGAGGCAGAGGAAGATAGTGTGATGCAGATGTATCAGACGAACTTTTTCGGTGCTGTGCGCATGATTCAGGCGGTGCTGCCGCATATGCGAAAACAAAAGAGCGGTGCTGTCATCAACATTTCTTCCATCGGTGCGGTTCGCACAGGTGCCGCGTCGGGCTATTACGCCTCCACAAAAGCAGCCTTGGAATTGATGAGTGAGGGCCTGTATGCGGAACTCAAGCCTCTGGGTATCAAGGTAATGATTGTGGAACCGGGTGCTTTCCGCACGCACTTCTATGACAGTTCCTTAAAGGGTTCTGAGAATCGTATCTCTGATTACAGTGACACTGCCTGGCTGCGTTCAGTTGCACAGAGCAGGAATCCCGGTAACCAGCCGGGGGATCCGGACAAGGTCGGCAAAGTTCTGATAGAGGCAATCGAAGGCGAAGAAACGCCTCTGCGCCTGCTTTTGGGCAGCGATGCAGTGAATGTTGTACGAAATGCGCTGGAGAGCCGGCTGGCGGAAGTAAACAAATGGGAATACCTGTCAACTCAAACAGATTATGCCGCGGAGTGAAAGCGCGTCCGGATGAGATATGTGGTCTGCGGCGCTCCGGAAAGCTTAAGTTAATGACATTGGTTGTGTAGGGCAGCACAACAATAATGGAAAGGAAGTGATTTGTCCGATTATCGTACTATCGGTTATCGATAGGAAAATAGACGGGAAGAGCAGAAAATCAGAAATGAATAGGAAATAATAGACTGCAAGTGCGGTTTTTATTTTGGTATCATTAATGATTTTTGCTCTGTATATGGTTGATGTTTGGCTGCAGAGTGATATCTGCAGCTTTTTTATGCACAGGGGTGCGTAGGGAAATTAGCAGCTTTGCTGCACGCACCCCGCGCGGCGAGTAGGGGAAGATGGTTCTTCCCTGCTCGATTGCTTTGTCAGGATTAGGAGGAAAATAATGATAACGATTAAAAGTGTAGAAGATTTAGATGAAAAAACAAGGATTACATTAGAGATTATGAATGCACTGCCGGAATGGTTTTCTCCACCGGAGGATATTGTGAATAAGTCGGTAATACATAGGGAATATCCGTTTATTGCGGCATTTGACGGCGATAGAGCGATTGGATTTGTGGCGATAAAAGTCCATAATATATATACGGTTGATCTTTATAATTTTGGTATTCTGCGGGAATATCATAGAAGGGGAATCGGACACCGGCTGATGGAAGCTTGTGTGGAGTATTGCAGGGCACATGGTTATGGGTTTTTGACAGTTAAAACATTAGATGAATCTGCGGTATATGAACCGTATAATGGCACGAGAGCATTTTACAAAAAGGAAGGATTTTATCCGTTGGAAGTCTTCACGTGTGTTTGGGATGAGGATAATCCCTGCCTGTTTATGGTAAAGGTAATAAGCGGGGGGAAGAAGGAGGATTGCTGATGCACATGTGCATTTACCGGTAGGGGAAGTAAGGATTCTCTTCAGGAGCAGGCGGGCATTACGGACAGGGCAGTGGGTGAGAGAAGCGCGGGAAATGTGAAATTTAGCGGCAGAGAGGCTGTTTAAGGTGTTTTGTTGGTTGCGGGAATATTTTACAGATGGTATAGTAGGAGATATGAGAAAGCAGAAAAAGAATTCGCATTAAATATATAGAGATTGTGGGATAAAAGGATGGGGAGACTCAGAGATTTAATGGTGGCTGTGGTGCGGAAACGGAAAGAGTGGGAAGATGGAAAGACGGGAAAAGGAAAAGAAAATAGCGGCAGTGATATGCAATTACAATAAAAGCGGTTATGTAACGGAGTGCATACAGAGTGTGCTGGAATCGGTTTACCGGGATTTTGATATTATTGTGGTGGATAATGCGTCTACGGACGATTCGGTGGAGCAGATCCGCCGAAAATACGGGGACAAGGTCCGGTTATTTGTAAATAAGGAGAATCTGGGCGGGAGCGGGGGATTCAATACAGGGATCCGGTATGCCCTGGGGAAAGGGTATGAGTATGTCTGGTGCCTGGATAATGATGTGCTGGTGGATGAAAATGCCATAGGGGAGCTGTACCGTTTTATGGAAGGCCATCCGGAGGCGGGGATGTGCGGTTCCAAAGTTTATCATATGGAAGCGCCGGATTATGTACAGCAGTTTGGGATTGATATTGTGTGGGAAGAGTACTGCTGCGAGGCAAAGTATTACAACAGGCTGGAGGACGGCTCCATGCCGGAGGTGGTTTATTCCGATGCAGTGGCGGCCTGTTCCGTTTTGGTAAGGGCTTCGGTGATACGGGAGATAGGGGTTTTGCCGGAGGGGAATTTCCTTTATTGGGATGATACGGAATGGGGGCTTCTCTGCAATCGGGCAGGTTATAAGGTTGCGTCGCTGGGGCGGTCGAAAGTGCTGCACTGCATGGGGGCGAAAAAAGAGGATGTCAGTACGTTCCCTCTGTATTATTCCTGGAGGAACTGGATACGTTTCTTTATGAAATATACGCCTGCGGAAAACTGGGAAGGGATGTGCGCTTCATTCCTGAACGGTATTTTTGATGTGGTCTGCAATGACCTTTATCTGGGGGAGGAAAACAGGACGAAGACAGTAATGTATGCCTATGACGATGCCATCCACGGGCGGATGGGCAGGGCGGAGGAGGATAAAATTTACCCGGTCGTCCATTCGGAGGAAAAATTAAAAGGGCTTTTGGCAGGGCAGCGGCATATCCGTATCTTTGAAAACGGGAGGAAAGGGCAGGCAGGGGAATTTGCGGAACGGGCCAGGGAGACGGCGCGGGAGGAAGGGACGGAACTGTCTGTGGAAATCCTGCCCGGGCATGCGTTGGAGGAAGAGTATGGCCTTGGTGCGCGGCTTGCAGGGAGGAACAGCCGGGGGGACGGGGAAGCAGGGGAGGAAGGGGCAGTACCGAAGGAAGTTACTTTTACCATGACGGAGGATATTTTCCGGCTGGAAGCGGGGGAGCTGGGGTTGGCGACCTGTTATGTGGACGGCGAGGGGCGGATCGTGTCTTCGTCTGCGGATGTTTTCCTGATTCTGAGTGTCCCGGATATCCGGCGTTTGTTCCTGCACAGCCAGAAGGAGCTGTTTTTAAACGCGGTGAAAAAAATGCACTCTTAAATTTTAATAAATTGTTTATAGGCCGTTTATTGCCATCTTCTCAGGAAAGGGGTAGGATAGAAAGCAAAAGACAACAGACCGATTGCTGAGAGGAGCGGCTATGTTTGGTTATGTGATTGTTAATAAAGGGGATATGAAATTCAAGGAATTTGATATATACCATGCTTATTACTGTGGGCTGTGCCGTTTGCTGAAAGAAAAATACGGGTTGACGGGGCAGCTTTCACTGTCTTATGATATGACGTTCGTCGTCATGCTGCTGTCCGGGCTGTATGAACCGGATACTGTGACGGATAGCTGTAAATGTGTGGCGCACCCTTTTGAAAGACATATGGCGAAGAAAAATGAGTTTACGGAATACGGCGCCGATATGAACGTCCTTTTGTCTTATTACAAATGCATGGACGATTGGATGGACGACCGGAAATATATGAAACGGCTGTATGCCGGCCTGTTGGAAAAGGGCTACCGTTCCCTGCGGGGAAAGTATGCCGCAAAGGTGAAGCGTATCGAGAGCCTGATGCACCGGCTGCTGCAGAAGGAGAAAGAGGGCAGCAGCGATATTGACGAGATGTCCCGGCTGTTCGGGGAAGTGATGGCGGAAATCATTGTTTATAAGGATGATGAGTGGAAGGGCAATCTGTACCGTCTGGGGCTGAACCTTGGGAAATTCATTTATCTGTGCGATGCTTATGAGGATGTGGAAAAGGATCTGAAAAACGGCAGTTATAACCCTTTCCGGGGGATGTATGAGGATCCGGATTTTGAAGAGCAGTGCAGGGGCATCCTGGTGCTGATGATGTCGGAATGTTCAAGGGAGTTTGAACAGCTTCCCATATTGGATAATATTGAGATTTTGAGGAATATTATATATTCCGGTGTCTGGTACCGTTATGAAAAGGTGCGGGAAGGGCGTGGGAGCAAAAAAAGGCAGGGACAGGGCAATGAATAATCCTTATCAGGTTCTCGGTGTATCCCCGGATGCTTCTGAGGAAGAGATAAAAAAAGCATACAGGGCGCTGAGCAGAAGATATCATCCGGATGCAAATATCAATAATCCGAATAAGGCACAGGCGGAAGAGAAATTCAAGCAGATACAGGAAGCCTATCAGCAGATAATGAAGGAGCGGACAGGCGGTTACGGAGGGGCAGGCAGTTATAGAGGCTATGGGAACGGCGGTTATGGCGGCAGGGCCGGAGGCTATGGGAGCGGCGGCTCAGGAAGCGGTGCCGGAGGTTACGGGAGCAGTGCCGGGGGCTATGGGAGCGGCGGCTCAGGAAGCGGTGCCGGAGGTTACGGGAACGGTGACAGAACCGGAGGTTACGGGTATGGCGGTTTTGGCGGCTTCGGTGATTTTTTCGGCGGTTTTGGGAGTTTCGGCGGCTTTAATACAGGCTATGAAGAGGACGGGCATCTGCGCGCGGCCGGCAACTATGTGAGGAACGGGTATTACGGTGAAGCAAGGAACGTGCTTGACGGCATGGAGGAGAGGGGCGCAAGATGGTATTATTACAGCGCGCTGGCCCATGCCGGGCTGGGAAATACGGTGGCCGCGGTGGAACATGCGAAACGCGCGGCGGCTATGGAACCGCAGAATATGGATTACCGGAATCTGTTATATCGTTTTGAAAACGGCGGCGCGGAGTACCGGCAGCGGCAATATGCCTACGGGAGCCCTTATGCGGGCGGGGGTAATATGTGCTTAAGGCTGTGTATTTTAAATATGTTCTGCAACTGCTGCTGCGGGGGAGGGGGAATGTGCTGCGGAGGAGTACCGAGGTTTTAGGGCATGTCTAAAATCTGCTTTTCGCCAGATGTGCGCCACAATTTGTGGGAGATTAAAAGCATATCTGCCTTGCCAAATGGAGGGCACGTAGTGGGCATTGCCCTAAGGGGATATGGGATATCAGAATGGTGGATTCCTTAGGCGCTTAACAACGAAATCCTGCGTAAAATGGCAAAATTTTGGTTCCGGCTTGTCCGGGTTATGGCTATGCAGCCTGAATTTGGCAGACTAAGTGGTTAAAGCGGTTGCACTGCGTGCAGGAATGAATTTTAAGACACGCTCCGGACAGGGGATGGTGAGAAATGGTTGCGGGGATAAAAGATGCCGCAGCGCGGCTTTGGAAGGATATATGTGATTACAGGATTGGAATACTGGTATTTATAGTGTATTATGTGACGGTACATATAGTATTCCATGCATTCTGCCCTTCTGTGATACTTACCGGCCTGCCCTGTGCGGGCTGTGGGATGACGCGGGCTGTTTTTTTCCTGGTGACAGGGCAGTTCAGGCGCTCCTGGCAGTTGCATCCAATGGCATTCCCGGTGTTATTGTTTATTTTATATTGTATAGTGATGAGATATGTCCTGGGGAAAAGGATAAGGGGGCTTAAAACCTGCGCTGCGGTTTTATGCCTTTGCCTGTTGGCGGTGTACGGTTTCCGGATGTGTACAGTGTTTCCGGGCCGGCCGCCTTATGTATATACGGCAGGGAACTTTTTGGAGAAACGATTGCCCTTTTACAGGGAGTTATTGCATAAGCTGTTTGGGATATGATATAATGGCGGGGTACGCCGATGGACGGCGCTATGTGCCGGCGGCACATGTTCAGCGCGGACTGAGACGGAGTGCAGGCCAACGATGCATATCAAAATGAAAGTTTATTTCACGACAGAGCCTTACTGCGGGCGATGCCGTTGTTATTGGAGGTTTCATCGTTGTTTTTATAAAGGGAAGAAGAGTATGGCAGCCGGATGGGAGAGGGCAGGATGGACAATAATAAAAAGGGCGTTTTGCTGGATAAAGAGGAATTGGATGAAGGGGGCGTGCAAAAAGAAGGTATGCAAAAAGAAAGCATGTCCAAAGAAGGTATGCAAAAAGAAGGTATGCAAAAAGAAAGCATGCCCAAAGAAGGCATGCAAAAAGAAAGTATACCAAAAGAAGGCATGCAAAAAGAAGGTATGCCGCAGGGCTATGGCCGTAGGGACTGTGACCCCAATGCAGGTATGCCGCCGTATTATGCCCAGGGGAACCGCGGGCAGTATGCGGATATGCCGCCGGGCCACGGCAGGACGGGGCAGGGACATAATATGGCTCCGGCCTATGGTTATGGAGGGCCGGGCCGGAATATGCATGGCGTAGGCGGCCCGATGCAGGAACCGGGCAGGCCGGGATATTGCTATGACAGGAATACTTACCCGTATCCGGGGCAGGGTGATTACGGGCAGGAGCCGGAAGTGCCGCTGACGGTGGGAGAATGGCTGTTTAACATGCTTTTAATGCTGATCCCCTGTGTGAATATTATTTTGATGTTAGTATGGGCTTTTGGAGACAAAGAGAAGAGAAGCAAATCTAATTATTATAGGGCCAGATTGATTTTCTGGGGGATATTGATTGGGATACTCTTTTTGTGGACTTGCCTTTATGGGATGTTATCATGGCTTCTGTAGATGGGGTTCCGAAGCCGGGGCTGGCAGAGAGCTTATAACTTATAAAAAGAAACGCCGGGAACGTACAGAAACGTAGTGTTTCTGTACGTTCCCGGCGTTTTCCATCCCTCAGCCGGCCGAAAACCAGCCGGGGCTATACCTGCCAGCGTGCGGACGCCCCGCAGGGCAGGATCAGGCCGCTGTCCGTTACCGGAAGCCCGATTTCGCCGGCTGAGGCGCTGCCGCCGAAGCGCCGCACGATGACGGTATGGATCATGTAAGACAGTACGGCGGGCTGCAGGCCGGTGGTGTAGGAATTGATCAGATAAAATATGGCATTTTTTGAAAGGATTTTGGCAGTTAATTCTATCAATGGAAAGATGCTTTCTTCGATTTTCCATGTTTCACCTTTCGGGCCTCGCCCGTAGGAGGGCGGATCCATTATAATGGCATCATAAGTATTTCCGCGGCGGATTTCACGCTCAACAAATTTCACACAGTCATCCACCAGCCAGCGGATGGGGGCATTGCCCAGGCCGGACGAAACGGCATTTTCTTTTGCCCAGGATACCATTCCCTTTGAGGCATCCACGTGAGTAACCTGGGCGCCGGCCCTGGCGCAGGCTAAAGTGGCCCCTCCGGTGTAGGCGAAAAGATTCAAAACTTTGACAGGCCGTCCGGCACTGCGGATAAGCCCGGAAAACCAGTCCCAGTTGACGGCTTGTTCCGGAAACAGCCCGGTATGTTTGAAACTGAAGGGCTTTAAATGAAAGGTGAGCCCTTTATAATGGATATCCCATTCATCCGGCAGATGGAAAAATTCCCACTCGCCGCCGCCTTTCGGACTGCGGTGGTAATGGCCGTTTTTCTTTTTCCATCCGGGGTTGTTTTTGGGCGTGTTCCATATGACCTGGGGGTCGGGGCGCACGAGAAGATAATCTCCCCAACGTTCTAACTTTTCTCCGGCGGAAGTGTCAAGTACTTCATACTCTTTCCAATTATCAGCTATCCACATCGTGATTCTCCATTCTGGGTATATTTTGTGAGAGGTTTATGAAGGATGCCTTTTGGGGATTATGCTTCATATGCCTTCATTTGTTCCTGGACGGAGGTTTCGCAGGATTTCATGGCGTCAATGGTTTTACCGAACAGTTCATCCAGTTCCCAGCCCAGCATTTCGGCGCCCTGGCGGATGATATCCCTGGAACATCCGGCGGCAAATTTTTTATCCTTAAATTTCTTTTTCAGGCTGGAAACTTCCAAATCCATGACGCTTTTCGAAGGGCGCATTTTAACGGCGGCGCCGATAAGGCCGGTCAGTTCGTCCGTGGCGAAAAGTATTTTTTCCATGGGATGCGCGGGCTCTATATCGGAGCATATGCCGAAACCATGGCTGCATACGGAACGGGTCAGATCTTCGCCGGCATCGATTTCCGCCAGAAGCCCGGGCGTTTTCTTACAATGTTCTTCCGGGAAGCATTCATAATCTATATCGTGCAGTAACCCGGCGAGCCCCCAATAGTCAGTTTCTTCCCCATAACCCATTTCGGGTGCAAACCACCGCATGACGCCTTCTACGGTGAAGGCATGGAGCAGGTGGAAAGGTTCTTTGTTATATTTTGTGAGCAGGGAGAGGGCATCCTCCCTTGTGATAGTAGTAACCATTATGTTTTCCTCCTTATGTTTCCCGTGGGCAGGCCATTGTACCGGGATCTATGATAGCAACACTTATTATAAACAGATATGGCCCATAATGCAAGGGAGTACGTGGAAATGCTGCTGCCGGTCTGCTGTGAGCGGAAGCGCGTCTGGATGAGATATCTGGTTTGTAACACCATGGAAACCTTAAATTAATGGCATTGCTCCAAAGCCCAGGGCCTTTCCGGATGCGGCGCCGGCGCCGGCCTGTAAACAATAACGTTTCGGATAGCAGTTTTATTTAACGGAAGATACCCTGTTGACAAAGCGGAGCTTTAGTAAGTAAAATGGATGGAAACGGTGGTTACTGTAAGAATTATATTTTTACAGGCAAATTCGCGCCTGCGCCCGGATGCGCAGGTATGGCAGGGACAGGGATTGTTATGAGCGGTACTTTATATGTTGTTGCAACGCCGATTGGCAACCGTGAGGATATTTCGGCGAGGGCGGTAAAAATCCTTACGGAAGTAGATATAATTGCGGCGGAAGATACACGGACGACACAAAAACTCCTTAATATGTATGGCATTACATGCCATATGGTATCCAATCACAAATTTAATGAGCAAAAGAATAAAGACCTTTTGCTGTCCTATCTTTTGGAGGGCAAAAATATCGCGGTTGTTTCCGATGCGGGTACTCCGTGTATATCGGATCCCGGATATGTTTTGATTAAGGCGGCGGCGGAAAGCGGTATACCGGTAGTCGGCATATGCGGCGCCAGCGCGGTAATTACCGCATTATCCATATCCGGATTTCATTGTGCGTCTTTTTCCTTTTTTGGATTCCTTCCGCGGCAGGAGAGCGGGATTCGGGAGATATTCCTGAATGCGGCGCAAAGGGATGTACGGGTCTGCGTTTTTTATGAGTCGCCGAAACGGATAAAAAAGACGATAAACATTCTGGCCGGGGTATCCCCTGGATCCAGCGTTTGTTTATGTAATGACCTGACCAAATTTTATGAAAGGACATACCGGGGGAATCCAATGGAAGTACTAGGCCTGCTGGAGGCGAATCCGGGGGCGGAAAAAGGGGAATACACTTTGGTTGTGGAATTTCCCGAAGCGGTATGCCCGGATGAAACGGCGGAAAATGCTGCCGTGAGCAAGGAAGGGAAAATAGTGGATTATATGATAAAAAATAATGTTTCGGCAAAACAGGCGGTATCTGCGCTCGCCGGGAACGGGATATCAAAAAAAGAGCTTTACGCGGCGTCGCTTCGCCTGAAACAGCTTTTTTCACAGGATGGCCAGAGAGGGATTGCGGATGAATAGGAAAAAGACTTTAGCGCTTCCTCACGGAAACGTAAATCTGCCCGCTTTTTTCCCGGATGGGACATATGGCGTTGTGCGCTGTGTGGATACGGTTGATTTGGAAGGAAGCTGCGTGGCGGGGCTTGTTATGAACAGCTATCATTTATTGTCCAAGCCGGGCGTAACGGTGTTAAAACAGTTTGGGGGGCTCCATACCTTTAGCGGATGGACGCGTCCGATTTTGACTGACTCGGGGGGCTTTCAGGTATTTTCTTTGATCCGGGAGAATCCAAAGTACGGGGAGGTCCGTAAAAATGAAATAGTATTCCGTCCCGACGGGAAGAAGGAGAAAGTCATCCTTACTCCTGAGAAGTGCATACAGTCCCAGTTTAATTACGGATCGGATATCATGATGTGCATTGATTACTGCACACACCCGGATGACTCCTATGAAGAAAATGTATTTTCGGTAGAAGTTACTGTTGATTGGGCCAAACGGTGCAGGGACGAGTACGACAGACAATTACGCCAAAGAAAAATTCCTTATGAAAAGCGCCCGCTCCTGTTTGGGATTATACAGGGGGGGAGTTTTGCCGACCTGCGGAAAAAGTGTGCGGAGGCATTGATCAGCCTGGATTTTGACGGATATGGGTTTGGAGGATGGCCGGTTGACGCAAACGGTGAATTGATTGAGGATATATTGCGTTATACGGCGGAACTGATGCCGGATGATAAAATCAAATATGCAATGGGGCTTGGAAAACCGGACGGTATAGTAAAATGCCGTGCAATGGGATATGATTTGTTTGACTGTGTCATACCGACACGCGATGCAAGGCACAACAGGCTGTATGTGTTCGACCGGTTTGAAGGGACAGGGACAAGCCATCACAATTTTTATATTTTGGATGATAAAAAGGCAAATATGCGCGATGCTTCGCCGGTAGCGCCGGATTGCGACTGTTTTACCTGCAGGCATTATTCGAGGGCATATTTGTATCATCTTTTCAAGATCGGGGATTCTCTGGGCTACAGGCTTGCAACGATACACAATTTGCGTTTTTATGCAAGGCTTATGGAAAAAATCCAGGAGCAGGAGACGGAAGGGATAACCCGCGGGACGGTTGAAGGGAATTATGGAAGTTAATGAATTAGTGGAAGAAATTGCAAAAAGTAAGAAGTATGCGAATCTGTCCCGGGATATCATTGAGCGTGTGTGCGCAGAGTCGGCGGTAAAATATAAAAAGAAAAAAGCTGCTTTGAGTGAGGTAAAAAAGGAATTCCATATTGTCTACGAGTCTTTTTTGACACCGAATTGCCAGAATATCG
Organism: uncultured Lachnospiraceae bacterium; assembly: GCA_947385425.1. Lineage (GTDB taxonomy): Bacteria > Bacillota > Clostridia > Lachnospirales > Lachnospiraceae > Kineothrix. The sequence goes on from CANDKY010000018.1 coordinate 12,972, forward strand.
CCAAAGAGAAGATTATGGGATATGAAGGAGAGGACATTTTAGCTGACAGGAAGTTTTGCCTGGAGTTATTGCCCCTTCACATATCAACGAAAGAACGGGTGGGGGTTGAAAAGGAAATATATTCTTTTATCTCCCAATGCATTGTCCCGGACGGTATACTGTCAGATGTCGGGTGCGGGTTTAACCCGCTGGCGCTTCCCTTTATGGAGAAAAGGCCGGGAAGATACTTTGCATATGAGATAAGCAGGGATACGGTTGACGTGCTGAATGTTTATTTCCGTAAAGCGCGGATGGACGGATATACAGCGTCAATACTGGATGCGGTACAGGGGGTGCCGTCCGGCTATTCTGACTTATTGCTTGCGCTTAAGCTTCTTCCATTGCTCCAGCAGCAAAAAAAGGGAAGGGCGATGGAGTTTCTTTCCGAAGCATCCTTTGGGACGGCTGTTGTCTCATTTCCCACCAAAAGCATGGCGGGCAGAAACAAGGGGATGGAAGCTTATTATACCGCTTTTCTGGAAGATAATCTTCCGGAAAATATTTTAATAGCGGACAGGAGAGTTATATACAACGAACTGTTTTACGTGCTGAAAAAATAATTGTTTCTTCTGCTAAAAAAACTATTGCAATCCCCGGAAAGATGTGCTAATATTTTCACATTAAAAAAAGCAAATGCAGGGAAAGAGACTCTGATTATGGAAAACGACAGGAATACGGCGTCACCGACTGAGAGCGCCGTTCGCGGGAAATAATGCGGGGAACACTCTGGAGCAGATTTCCTGAACTGTCCGTCAGGGCACTAGGGGGATACGTGGCACGCGTTAAGTGTAAGAGTGGGCAAGGCGGTTCACACATCTTGATAGAGATGTCGGCTTGTCAATGCGGGTGGTACCGCGGATAGGGAATGTTTATCCGCCCCGGAATGCAGGAGACTGTGTTCCGGGGTTTTTTTATGCACACGGGCACCCAAAGGAAAAGTGTCAGCAAGAGCTGACGGGTGCCCGGCGCGCGAGTAGGGGGAAAAGCATTCCCTGCTCGATTGCACAGGATCGCACAGATGAAGTTGCTGCCTGCGCAGCGTGCGCCCGGCGCGCGAATTATTTCCGGGATGGGAAGCAGGAAAGGAGGAGCAGGAAATGGAAATGAAAAATATTTATCGGGATGTTACGGTGAAAGAGTTGGACGAATCATATATTGGCAGGACGGTGAGGGCAGCCGGATGGGTGGAGAATATCAGGGATCACGGCGGGGTGTCTTTCGTGGATCTGAGGGATATGTACGGGACGCTGCAGGTGGTGATCCGGGATGGGGAACTCCTGAAAGGGATTGTGAAAGAAGCTTCCGTTTCGGTGGAGGGGCCTGTGCAGAAAAGGGATGAGGAGACTTACAATCCGAAGATACCAACGGGAACAATAGAACTGGAGGCGCATTCCATTGATATTCTTGGGAAGGTTTATAAGCAGCTTCCGTTCGAGGTGATGACCTCCAAAGAGACGAGGGAGGAAGTGCGGCTGAAATACCGTTATCTGGATTTGAGGAATAAAAAAGTGAAGGACGCGATTATTTTCCGTTCACAGGTGATTGCTTTTCTGAGGGAAAGGATGGCGGAATTGGGTTTTCTGGAGATCCAGACGCCAATCTTATGCGCTTCTTCGCCGGAAGGGGCGCGGGATTACATCGTGCCTTCCAGAAAGTATAAGGGGAAGTTTTATGCATTGCCCCAGGCGCCGCAGCAGTATAAGCAGTTGCTGATGGTATCGGGATTTGACAAATATTTCCAGATTGCGCCCTGTTTCAGGGACGAGGATGCCAGGGCGGACCGGTCGCCGGGGGAATTTTACCAGTTGGATTTTGAAATGAGTTATGCGACGCAGGAGGATGTGTTCCGGGTAGGGGAGGAAGTGCTGTCGGCGGCGTTTGAGAAATTTGCGCCGGAAGGGTATGCTGTGACAAAAGCCCCTTACCCGGTGATCAGTTATAAACAGGCAATGCTGGAGTTCGGTACGGATAAGCCGGATTTGCGCAACCCTTTGCGCATATTGGATGTGACGGAATTTTTCCAGGGATGTACGTTCCGGCCGTTCCTGGGAAAGACGGTTAGGGCAATCAGGGTGCATGGGGATATGTCCAAAGGGTTCCATGAAAAGCTGCTGGAATTTGCGGTTTCCCTTGGCATGGGCGGCCTGGGTTATCTGGAGGTTACGGAGGGTTTGGCTTATAAGGGGCCGATTGATAAGTTCATTCCCCAGGAGAAGAAAGGAGAACTTTTGGAATTGGCCGGGCTTGGCGCGGGGGATACCATTTTCTTTATAGCGGACAGGGAAGAACGGGCGAATTATTATGCCGGGCAGATCCGCATAGAACTGGGGAAGAGGCTGGATTTATATGAAAAAAATGCATACCGTTTCTGTTACGTGAACGATTTCCCGATGTTTGAACTGGATGCTGAGACAAAACAGATAGGGTTTACCCATAACCCGTTCTCCATGCCGCAGGGCGGGCTGGAAGCTTTGGAAGGGAAAGATCCGCTGGAGGTGCTGGCGTATCAGTATGATATTGTCTGCAACGGGGTGGAGCTGTCCTCCGGGGCGGTGCGTAACCATGATATGCAGATTATGGTAAAGGCATTTGAAATTGCGGGCTATGATGAGGAGACATTGAAAAGCAAGTTCGGTGCGCTCTATCAGGCATTCCAGTTCGGGGCCCCGCCCCATGCGGGTATGGCGCCGGGGATAGACAGGATCCTTATGCTTCTTCGCAACGAGGAAAACATCCGGGAGGTGATCGCTTTCCCGATGAGCGGCTCGGCGCAGGATTTGATGTGCGGCGCGCCGGGGGATGTGACGGAGGAACAGCTTCGGGAGGTGCATATTAAAGTCCGGGCATGAAAAGAAGCTCACCTGTGCGGTTGGCACCCTGTACCCTTCCGGCAGCCCCTGGCTGCACGGAAGAGGAAAAAGCAGGGTGTTACGGGGTAAGGAACTGTGAAAAAATAACTTTGCAATTTACTAAAGTTATTTTTTCACAATTCCTAACGGGGATGGTTTGAGGACGGAAGAAAGGAAGGGAGTCGGATGGCGAATAAGATTAGTGACGAAACGATAGAATATGTGGGGATTCTGGCGAAGCTGGAGTTGTCCGGGGAGGAAAAGGAAGCGGCGAAGGCGGATATGGGGAGGATGCTGGATTATATTGACAAGTTAGGGGAGCTGGATACGGATGGAGTGGAACCGATGTCGCATGTATTTGCGGTGCAGAATGTTTTCCGGGAGGACGTGGTGACGAACGGGGATATGAGGGCAGATATACTGAAAAACGCGCCGGGAGAAAAGGACGGGATGTTCATGGCACCACGCACCTTCGAGTGAGGCGGAGGGGCATTTTTAGGGGATATGCGGAACTGGAAACAGCATAAGCCGCAAAAATGCCCGGAAGGAATTCGGGACGCGAATGCGTACGGAAATTCTTCCCTGAGCGGGGCATTTTTGCGGCTTATGCGGTACTGGAATAGGAGACAGGCGGATGGAGTTATGGAAGATGACGGCGTTGGAGCTGTCGGGGAGGATACGGGCGAAAGAGGTGTCCGTTGCGGAAGCGGCGCAGGCTATGCTTGACCGTATTGAGGAGAAGGACGGGTTGTATCATTGTTATGTGACAGTGGATAAGGAATCCGTCCGGAAGCAGGCGGAAGAGATTCAGAAGAGGATTGACAGCGGGGAGTTTGCCGGGGTTTTGGCCGGAGTGCCGGTGGCAGTCAAGGATAATATGTGTACGGAAGGTGTGCTGACGACCTGTTCGTCAAAAATATTGGGCAATTTTGTGCCTGTTTATTCGGCGGAGGCAGTACGGAACCTGGAACGGGCGGGGGCTCTGGTGCTGGGAAAAACGAACATGGATGAATTTGCGATGGGATCGACCACGGAAACTTCCGCCTACGGCGTGACGCGGAACCCCTGGGATACGGGACGGGTGCCCGGAGGGTCTTCCGGCGGTTCGGCGGCGGCAGTAGCGGCCGGGGAATGTTTCGCGGCCCTTGGTTCGGATACCGGGGGTTCGATCCGGCAGCCGGCAGCGTTCTGCGGTGTGGTGGGGATGAAGCCTACTTATGGGACAGTATCGCGGTACGGGCTGATTGCATACGGCTCTTCCCTGGATCAGATAGGCCCCATCTGTAAGGATGTATCCGATTGTGCGGCTTTGCTGGAGGCCATTGCTTCTTATGATGCCAAGGATTCCACTTCCGTAAGGAGGCAGGATACGGATTTTACCTCGGCCCTGAAGGAGGATGTGCGGGGAATGAAAATCGGCGTCCCGCGGGATTATTTCGGCGGCGGGCTGGATGGGGAAGTGAAGGAAGCGGTGCAAAAGGCGGCAGGGCTTCTGCGGGAGAGGGGAGCGGCGGTGGAAGAGTTTGACTTAAGCCTGGTGGAATATGCGATCCCTGCATATTATACGATCGCGGCGGCGGAAGCAAGCTCCAATCTGGAACGTTTTGACGGGATTAAGTACGGCTTCCGGGCGGAAAACTATACGGGCCTGCATGATATGTACAAAAAGTCCCGTTCGGAAGGGTTCGGCGCGGAAGTGAAGCGCAGGATTATGCTGGGTTCTTTTGTGCTTAGTTCGGGGTATTATGACGCTTATTATCTGAAAGCATTGAAAGTAAAAGCGCTGATTAAGAAGGCTTTTGATGAAGCGCTTTCAAAATATGATATCATTTTAGGGCCTGTGGCGCCGTCGACGGCACCGGAACTGGGGGGGAGCCTTGCGGATCCGATTAAGATGTACCTGGGTGATATTTATACGGTATCGGTAAATCTGGCCGGGCTTCCGGCAATCAGCCTGCCCTGCGGGAAGGACAGCGGAGGGATGCCCATTGGGCTGCAGTTGATTGGCGGCTGCTTCAAAGAGAAAGTATTGCTTCAGGCAGCTTATACCTACGAAAAAGCGAGAGGGGAATTCGGGCTGCCGGAAGGTTCCGGAAAAGATGCGGGCAGCATAGCAGATAGGGAAGAAGCAGAGGAGGCGGGCAGGTATGGCGAAGCAATATGAAACGGTTATCGGTCTTGAAGTCCATGTGGAGCTGGCGACAAAAACAAAGATATTCTGCGGCTGTTCCACGGCGTTTGGCGGGGCGCCGAACACCCATACCTGTCCGGTCTGTACAGGTATGCCGGGAACGTTACCGGTATTAAATAAGAAAGTGCTGGAATATGCGGTGGCGGTAGGGCTTGCCACGAATTGTACGGTAACGCGATATGGTAAGTTTGACCGGAAAAACTATTTTTACCCGGATAACCCGCAGAATTACCAGATTTCCCAGTTATACCTGCCGATCTGCCGGGACGGCAGTGTGGAAATTGAGACGGAAGCGGGGAAGAAGCAGGTAGGCATCCATGAAATCCATATGGAGGAGGACGCAGGCAAACTGATCCACGACGAATGGGAGGATTGTTCCCTGGTGGATTACAACCGTTCCGGCGTGCCGTTGATTGAGATTGTGTCGGAGCCGGATATGAGGAATGCGGAGGAAGTGATCGCTTATCTGGAAAAACTGCGGATGCTGATACAATATCTGGGCGCCTCCGACTGCAAGCTTCAGGAAGGTTCCATGCGGGCGGATGTGAATCTTTCCGTCAGGGAAGCCGGGGCTGCGGAGTTTGGGACAAGGACGGAGATGAAAAACCTGAATTCTTTCCGTGCCATTGCGAGGGCGATTGAAGGGGAGCGGGAGCGGCAGATAGAGCTGATAGAGTCCGGGCAGAAGGTGGTACAGGAGACAAGGCGCTGGGATGACGGCAAAGGGGAATCTTATGCCATGAGGAGCAAGGAGGATGCGCAGGATTACCGTTATTTCCCGGATCCGGATCTGGCGCCGATTGTGATCAGCGATGAGTGGCTTGCGGAAATTAAGGCGGCACAGCCGGAATTCCGCACGGAGAAAATGGCGCGTTATAAGAAAGAGTACGGCATCCCGGATTATGACATTGAGATTATCACCGGGTCGAAGCATATGGCCGATTTGTTTGAGGAAACGGTGCGGCTGTGCGGGGAGCCTAAGAAGGTATCGAACTGGCTGATGGTGGAAACTCTGCGTCTTTTAAAGGAACGCGGCATGGATCCGGAAGATATCTGTTTTTCGCCGGAGAACCTTGCGAAACTGATACGGCTGGTGGACGGGAAGTCCATTAACGGTACGGTTGCAAAAGAAGTGTTTGAGATTATGTTTGAAAAGGATATCGACCCCGAAAAGTATGTGGAAGAAAAGGGGCTGGAAACGGTTAGTGACGAGGGCGCGCTGCGCAGGGCGGTAGAAGAGGTGATTGCCGCGAACCCGAAGTCAGTGGAGGATTACCGTAACGGGAAGGGGAAAGCGATAGGTTTCCTGGTGGGGCAGACAATGAAGGCTATGAAAGGAAAGGCAGATCCGGGAATGGTGAACCGGCTGTTGAAGGAGATGCTGTAACCCATCCCGGACGGAATTGATATTCTGCCGTGGGCATATATTGACTTAATGCTATATAAAAAGTATAATATGGATGGTATTGAAAACGCTGCCTTTGCAGGCGGCGTTTTTCTTCTAAGCAACAAATGCCTGGAGGGATAACATGAGGAAGGAAGAAATACAGGTAAGGGAAATGTGAATTTATGGATCGAAGGAATTTCTGCCGGAAGAGGGAAATCCGGCCGGCAGGTGAAAGAAAGAGGGTTGGCTGTTTATGGGTACATTCCAGTTTATTCTTCAATATATAAAAAAGTACAGGCTGCAGTATGCGGCAGGGATACTTACGCTTTTGGTGGTGGATTATGCCAACCTGTTTATCCCGAAGCTGACAGGGACGGTTACGGACGGGCTGGCGGCGCGTACGCTGGATTGGGACGGGGTGGTTTCCTGCCTCATTTCTATTTTTGCGCTTGGCTTTACGTTGGCGCTTGGGCGTTTCCTCTGGCGCTATTTCCTTTTTGGGTCTTCGCGGTCGATTGAGAGGGAAATGCGTAATGATATGTTCGCCCATCTGGAGAAAATGGATGTGGAGTATTATAATGAGCATAAAACCGGGGATTTGATGGCCCGTTTTACCAGTGATTTGAATGCAGTTCGTATGTCCATCGGCCCGGCGGTGATCTGTGTGTTTGACGCGTCGGTGATGACGGTGATGGTGATCTGCCAGATGATGTACTATGTGGATATCAAGCTGACGCTGCTGGCTGTCATTCCGATGCTCCTGATTTGCGTGGGGGAGATTTATTATGGGAAAATCATACATAAGCGGTTTCTAAAACGTCAGGAGGCTGTTTCCGATCTTACGGATTTTGTGCAGGAAAGTTTTTCCGGTGTTAGGGTGATCAAGGCTTTTGTCCGGGAGCGTGCCGAGTTGAGGGCTTTTGAGAAGGCAAACCGGAATTCCATGGATAAGAATTTGCAGGTGATCCGCTTACAGTCGGTGGTGATGCCGCTTCTGGATGTGGTGATCGGGCTTTCCAGCCTGATTACACTGGTTTACGGCGGTTATCTGGCATTGGTCGGGGATATTACGCTGGGGCGTTTCGTGGCCTTTAACCAATATGTCAATATGCTGGTCTGGCCGATGTTAGCCTGCGGGGATGCCATCAATATGTTTTCCCAGGGGGCGGCTTCCATCCGGCGTATACGGGAAATCTTTGAGGAAAAGCCGGAGATTGCCGACAGGGAGGAGGCGGTGGAGGTAGAGCAGATCCGGGGGGATATTGTATTTTCCCATTTGACATTTCTGCATCGGGGGCACAGCGAGCCAACATTGAAGGATATTAACCTGTCGGTTCCGGCCGGGACTACCCTTGCCGTTATCGGGCGTACCGGGAACGGGAAGTCTACATTGGTGAACCTTCTGCTGCATCTTTATAATACGAAACCGGGGATGATATGGATCGACGGCAGGGATATTAATACGATACCGTTAAAGACTTTGCGGGAAAATATCGCATATGTGCCTCAGGATAATTTTCTGTTTTCGGATACGCTGAAATCGAATATTGCGTTCGGCACGGACGATTGGGATATGGAAGCTGTCGTCCGGGCTACGCAGGCGGCCTGTATCCATGAAAGTATCGTGGCTTTTCCGGACGGTTATGAAACGATTGTCGGGGAGCGCGGGGTTACGCTTTCCGGCGGGCAGAAACAGCGCAGTTCGATCGCGAGGGCTTTGATGAAGGACGCGCCGATATTGATCCTGGACGATGCGCTTTCGGCGGTGGATACGGATACGGAAGAGCATATTTTGCGTAATTTGAAGGAAAACCGTGCGGGGAAGACGACGATCCTGATTGCCCACCGTATTTCCACGATACAGAATGCGGATATCATCCTTGTCCTGGAGGACGGCGAGGCGAAGGAAATCGGGAACCATGAGGAGCTGATGGAGAAAAACGGTATTTACAGGAGCATGTTTGAACAGCAGCAGTTGGATGAGCGTGAAAAGAAGCTCTAAGGCGTCAAAGGACGCCGCCTCAGAGCTTCTAGGATTTGCATGCAGGATGCATTGCAAATCCATTTCACGCGGAAGAACGCCGGGAAAGAGGCGTTCTTCCAGGTGCTTTATGGCGTGGGTTGCTGGCGTGGTGTATGGGATTGGGGTTGTATGGCGGGAGGTATGCCGGGATGAGGAGGCTTTTTTCTTATTTGAAGCCGCATAAGTGGACGATGGCGGCGGCAACATTGCTGGTTTTGTTTATTATTGTGGTGGAACTGTATCGGCCGATTATTATCGGGGATGCGATTGATGATTATATTAATGGTTATTATGAGCCTTATGTCGAGGCTGGCAAGGATGCCCCGGGGGCTGTGGCTTACCGCGGGATATATCTGACGCGGGATGCGGCGGGTAGTTCCGGGGATGCGGCAGGGGCGGCTGTGGCTGACGGGGGGAAAGCCGGTGCGGGGGAAGCCGGTTATTACCAGATCCTGCTTTATGGGGATAAATATTATATGGCGGAGCGTTTGTCGGCGGAGGAGTGTGAGGCGTTAAAAAATGCGGATAATGCTTTGCTGGAATCTTATGTGGGGCAGGGGGCGGTATTGCTTACGCGCGATGATTTGAAGGAGCTGCGCCGTTTTGATTTTGCGGGAATATTGTATGCGGCGGGGGTGTATCTGCTGTTTCTCCTTGCCGGGTTTGTTTTGAATGCTGTGGATACATGGATGCTGCAGAAAATGGGGCAGAGTATTATTTACCGGATGAGGGAGGAAGTGTTCGCACATATCCATAGCCTTTCGCTGGGATTTTTTAATGTGACACCGGTCGGGAAGCTGGTGACCCGTGTGGCAAATGATACGGAGGCCGTAAATGAATTGTTTTCCACGATTCTGGTAAAATTGTTTAAAAATGTGGTGAAGATTATCGGTTATGCGGTGGTTATGCTTTCTATCCATGTGCGTATGGCAGTTGTTTCTTTCCTGCTGCTGCCGGTGGTTTCGGTGCTGACCTTTTTTTTTCGGGCGCTTTCGAGAAAGGCTTATCAGCTTACCAGGACGAAGATAACGGAATTAAATACTTTTCTTTCCGAGCATATTTCCGGCATGAAGCTGATCCAGATTTTCGTCCGTGAGAAGGAGAAATATGAGGAGTTTGAGGTAAAATCGGGAGAGTTGTTTGCGGCAAACTGGCGGGAGGTTATGACCTTTGCTGTTTTCCGTCCTGTTATATATCTGCTGTCTGTGATTGCCATGATTATTGTGATCGGTACGGGCAGTGCTTCTGTCCTGGAAGGTACGCTTTCCCTGGGGACTTTGTTTATTTTTATCAGTTATATCGGTTCCTTTTTTGAGCCGATCCAGGAGCTGGCGGAGCAGTTCGGTACGCTGCAGTCTTCCCTGGCTTCCGCGGAGAAGCTTTTTTCCATCCTGGATGAAAAGCCGCAGATTGTGCAGCCTGTCCGTCCGGCAAAGGTGCGGATACGGGGGCGGATAGAATTCAGGCATGTGTGGTTTGCTTATGAGAAGGAGGATTACATTTTAAGGGATGTGAGTTTCGTGACGGAACCGGGGCAGAAGATAGCTTTTGTCGGCGCCACCGGGGCCGGGAAGTCGTCGATCCTGAATTTGATAGGGCGTTATTATGATATACAGAAAGGGGAAATATTGATTGACGGTGTGGATATACGGGATATCGATACGGATGTGCTGCGGGCTGCCATAGGGCAGGTGCAGCAGGATGTCTTTATTTTTACAGGGGATATAAAAAGCAATATCTCCCTTAACAATGAGGGGATTTCCCTGGAGGAAATCAAGAGGGCGGCACGGATTGTAAATGCGGATCCGTTTATCCAAAAGCTGCCTGGCGGTTATGATGAGCCGGTGACGGAACGGGGCAGCACCCTTTCGGCGGGGCAGCGCCAGTTGCTTTCTTTTGCAAGGACGTTGGCCTATAATCCTGCAATCCTGGTTTTGGATGAAGCGACGGCCAATATCGACACGGAGACGGAAAGCGTGATAACGCAGGCATTGGAAAAGCTGATGGAAGGGCGTACGACGATTATGGTTGCACACAGGCTGTCCACGATCCAGCACGCGGATAAGATTATTGTCATGCATAAAGGGAAAATACGGGAAGAAGGGACACATCAGGAATTGCTGGGGCAGGATGGGCTGTACAAGAAACTGTATGAGCTGCAGCTTATGGATTCTTAGAGCGTGTCTGATTTGCAGTTGGCTTTTTCCTCTTCTGTGCAGCCAGGGGCTGCCGGGAGGGTACAGGGCTCTGGCCGCACAGGCAGAAATTGCTCCGGCGGCTTTGCGTATAAATCAGTACTTATGCGGTTAAATATTTTGCTGTTTCGTCCGATATAAATATAAAGTAACATATTGTGGTATGTTTGTATTTTGTTTCTAAAATGGATTTTAGGGACGGTAAGAGGAACTGGAAAACAGGTAAGGATCAAGGAGGATTGGGTAAAATGAGTGATTACACGAGCGGGCTCGGGCAGAGCGGGTATTTAAATTCGGTGGCCGGGTATCAAAGCAGCCAGAAGGCGGCAGGCCAAAACGGCAGTCCGAAGGTGGAAGATGACAAGAATCTGAACAGAGTAGGGGGCAGGACAGTCGGGAATCCGAAGCTGAGCGATAAGGCCCAGAAATATTATGAAGAGTTGAAGAAAAAATATTCTAATATGGACTTTATCCTTGTGTCCCCGGAAGAGAAAGAAGCGGCGGAGCGTAACGTGGATAAATTTTCCAGCAGCAAGGAACTGATTGTTTTAATTGATTCCGATAAGATAGAGCGGATGGCGGAGGATGAGGAGTACCGTAAGAAATATGAGGGGATTTTATCCAATGCTTCCAGCAAGGTAAAGCAGATGAAGCAGAGCCTTGGGGCGAACGCCAACAAGGTCAGCTCTTTCGGGATGAAGATTGACGACCATGGAAACGCTTCGTTCTTTGCGGTGGTGGATAAGTCGCTGGCAATGCAGAGGGAGCGTATTGCGGAGAAACGCGAGGAGAACGCGAAGGCCCAGAAAGAGGAAGCGAAGAAAGCGGCGGAAGAAAAGCTGGCGGAAGGGATGAAATCGGACAGCGGCGATAAAGTAACCGTTACGGCGGGTTCCTGGGATGAACTGTTAAAGAAGATTGATGATGTGCTTATGGCGGACAGGGCAGATCATTTATTGACGGATCAGGAGCGTAAAGTCGGGCAGAATTTTGATTTCTCTTTGTAAGCAGAGTATTGTAAGGGCTGTATTTTTCAGATGCAGGGCGGGCAGGATTTACAGGAAGGGATAGCGGACTTGTTCCTGTTCTTTACACAAATGCATGAGGCGCAGAAAAAGTAAGGCTGCGGTGTATGACAGTGTTTATTGTTTATGCACCGCAGCTTTTTAGCGCTTGTTTAAAATCTGCTTTTCGTCCGATGTGGGGCACAGTTTGTGAGAGGTTTGCCCCGAATGAGGGAGGCGTGGCGAGTAGGGGAGGTCATTCCCCTGCCCGTATGACCGAAAATCCCGGAAGAAACAGATGGGACAGGATCTAATGCTGCATCCGGAGGAGGCAGTAGAATAGTCATAATGATAATACTTTTGTTAATAGAGCATCTTGTAATGCTTTTGAGAAGTTGATGTTTTTTTCTTCACAAAGAGTATTCAGCCACATGGGAATGCTTAAAGTTTTTTTAACTGCCTTATCACTGTGGCGCTTTGCATATTCAGCCATATCCACCAGTACCATATTGACAAAAGCATCGTCTGCGGCGGCTTCCATTTCAACATCTTTCAGGATGGCAGCAGGATTGATTTCGCTTAATGTGCTGGGAGGCGGGAAGGGTTCGCCGTCACGCAGGGCGGTAAAAAGATACAGGCCGCAGGCATCTGCCGCCATGTGCATAGCATCCGCGACATTATCACCAAAAGTTGCGAGGTTTCCCAAATCGGGAAAAATGACTGATATTTTTCCTTCTTCTTTATAGAAAACTGCCGGGTAAATAAAGTTCATAAGTTAATGCTCCTTTACATGATTTTCGGAGGCAGGGCCTATTTCAGCCCTGCCTGATTTTGTATGGATTTAACGATACTTTTCGGGATGTCACCGGGATGATTCGGGACGCTTACTTTTCCGGGTTTTGTTGGATGTTTGTACTGGTAATGTGAGCCGCTTATGTCAGACACATACCAACCATTATCCTTTAGCATCCGGTCGGCTTCTCTGAATCTCATGTATGTTTCCTCCTTACAGATGCATGATAACACGTGTTTTACGTATTGTCAATAGAAGGCTTAAAAATAGGCGTATTTTGAGGATATCTACTACCAAAATACTACCTTAGTAGAATGGATTTTTTTGCGGTATTGTTTTACGCTGTTGTAAAAGCTGCAGGGGCAGCGTCCGGGACGTGCCCTGCAGGAGGGAGAGCAGAGGAAAAACGGAGGGAGGAATAGGGAGGATGAAAAGGCGGAAGAAAAGATGGAAGAAAGTATGGAAGAAAGTATGGTATAGTATCGCTGTAATTATGTTTCTTTTTCTATTTCTATGCGGCTGCGGGAAAGGGGCAGGCGGGGCGGATGGGGAGGCTGCGGCGGCAGGGGGGAAGGAGCCGCAGGGGAATGTGTTTGCCGTTAAGCATCAGCTGCTGAATGAATATTGTGATTCCGTCAGTGCAGTTATGATTTGGGATGGCCGGAAAGTATATTTTACAGGTGCCAGGGATAACGCGGATATTTTGTTTGTGCTGGATATTGGCGGTGCGGAGGGGGAGGGCGTGAGGGAATATCTGCTGGAGACGGAACCGGGGATGCGTGTATCCGTAATCGGGAGGGATGCGGAAGGGAATCTTTTATTAGGGATGATTGGTTATCAGGGCGGGTCTGTGCCGGATGGGGCAGCATCGGGCGGGACAGTGGCGCGTGTAATTATTCAGAAGCTTTCGCCGGACGGGGTGATGCTGGGGAATGTGGATACCGGGAATGTATTTTGGGGCAGGGATGCGGCGTCTTTTTATATAAACGGCCTTTATCAGGACAGCGGGGGGAACTATTATTTGTCGGCTGCGAAGGAAGTTTGTGTGCTGCATGAAGATGGCAGTATGTATTTTAACGCGGCCGCGGGGGATTATATATCTACCTTGTTTGTCCTGGAGGACGGCCGGGTTGTGGCCGGGTATGGCGGAAGGGATGGCTGGAAGCTGGGGGAAGTGGATTTTTCGCGGAAGGGGTTAAAGCCTTTGGAAAGCAGTATTGGATTTGGAAAAGGTGTATACCGGAGCGGGACGGATAAGGATTTGGTTTATACGGAAGGCGGAGCGCTTTATGCCTGCAACCTGGCGGATGAGGAGCCGGAGGTACTGTTACATTGGGCGGATTATGATATCAATGGCGGCAACATACAGGATTTTGCAGTATTGCCGGATGGACGGATAGTTTCGGTTACGGCAGATTACAGTAACGGTGCGGCGAGGGAACTCAGCATCCTGGCAAAGAAGGAGGATTCCGGGACGGAGGAAAAAACGGTTTTACATTATGCGGCGCTGTATGTCCCGTATTATACGGAGCGGGATATTGCGGAGTTTAACAAGCAGAGTGAAAAATACCGCATAGAAGTGCAGGTGTATGGGGATGATGCCATGGAATATAAAGACAGGATGGCTTTGCTGGATGCGGCTTTGGCCGGCGGGCAGGCGATAGATATTATTGCTTTGGGGAATGGCGGGCCATCCCTGGAAAAGCTGGTTTCGGTCGGTGCGGCGGAGGATTTAACGCCTTATTTCGAGGGGGACGATGCGGTAAGAAGGGAGGATTTCCTGGAAAATGTTATGGAGGCATATGAACGGGACGGAAAATTGTATGCGGTAATGCCGTCTTTCGGGATACGGACTTTGGCCGGGAAGGCATCCGAGGTAGGGGAAGGGAGTACATGGTCTGTGGAGGAAATGACGGCACTGGCGGATTCCAAAGGGAAGGATACGGAATTGTTGGAAAATGCGGATAAGGGTACGGTGCTTTGGCTGGTTTGTATGCTGAACGAGGGTCTGTTTATTGATTGGGAAACGGGCAGTTGTGATTTTACAGGAGGGGATTTCGGGGAATTCCTGGAATTTGCAGACCGCTTTCCCTCACAGGCGGCTTATGGGGAACGTGCAGGATCCGAGACGGAACCGGCGGGAAAAATAAGGGACGGGAAGGTGCTGCTGTCAGACTGTGTAATTACTTCGGCGGAAGCTTATCAGTTATATGAGTATGAATTTGGGGAACCGGTGAATTTTATCGGCTATCCCACCGCGGGAACCAGCGGGCAGATCCTTGTGCCGAGGGGGACGGCGGCAGTGATGCACAGCGCTTCGGAAAATAAGGAAGGGGTATGGGAATTCATCCGTTTCTGCCTGTCAGAGGGACGGCAGGAGAAGCTGAGGGCAATAAACGGGGACGGCTTCCCAATCAGGAAGTCTGCGCTGGATAAGCTACTGAAAGAGGAAATGCGGGAGGAATATTATGAGGACGCGAACGGAAACAGAAAAGTGCGGCCGAAGAACACATGGGCAGTCGGGGAACTCAATATCGATGTATATGCGGTTACGCAGGAACAGGCGGACGGAATACGGAGGATGATAGAGACGGCCCGGATGGGGGAAGGGATGGATGATAAAATATTTGAAATTATATATGAGGAGGCGGAAGCTTATTTTAACGGAATGCAAAGCGCGGACAGGACGGCGGAACTGATACAGAACCGGGTACAGACATATATGGATGAGCGGCAGGGAGGAATGCATTGATGTATCCGGATTAACTGTATATAATAAACAGAGAGGGAAGGATGAATGCGGGTGAAAGCGTAACGGGGCCGGAAGGAGGAGTTTTGATATGTATGTATTGCTTGTAATAGGGCTGGCGATTGCAGTTATAGTGGTGGAAGCTTCCGCGTGGGGGCTTTCCAATGTGACAATGCTGTTTGATGTTCCGAGTCTATTGCTGCTTATGATTATAGGGATATCTATGTTATTGGCAGCCGGGCTGGGGAAGGATTTTCTGGCTGCGTTCCGTTTGGCGCTGGGAAAGGAAAGGCAGACGGGGCTGAGGGAAAGACAGCGGGCAGTGGAGGCGGTGGAGCTCTTTATGAAGTCTTTGCGATACGGTGGGGTATTTGGCCTTGTGCTGCAGTTTATAAGTATTTATGGCCTGTTGGAGGATGCGGCTATGTGGAGTGTGCATCTGTCTGTGCTGCTTATTCTCCCGCTTTACGCATATGCCATGAACCTTCTGCTACTGCCTGTTAAGAGCAGGCTGAAGCTGGGAATGATAGAGTATATGCAGGAGGCTGGGACAGAAGATGAGGGGAAGGCGGATATTGTTAATCTGCAAAGCGGCAGGACGGAAATAAGGGATATGGGAGGAAGGGCTGAGGAAAGACTGGCTGTGGGAGGCTGCTTTGCGGAAAGAAAGGGTGCAAAGGGGGAAAGCGCAGAAAAAGGAAGAACAGGGGAGAGAATGGCGGCGGAAGACTGGCCTGCGCGAAAAAGCATGGGGAAAAGAAGCACGGAGGGGGAAGGTAGGGGAAGAGAAGGCATGGAATGGGAAGGTATGGAATGGGAAGGCATGGAAAAAGAGGCTGTGGAAGGAAAGAGCACCGAAAGGGCGGAATAGGAAAAAGTTATCGGGAAAATTAAGGGAAACGGTCTGGGAGCGGGAAATGAAAAGAGGAAAAAGGATCGTGGCTGTGTTTCTGTATCTGCTTACGGTTGCACTGCTGCTGGGGCTGCGCCCATGGGAATTGTTTGATCTGAGCCAGTTTTTGCTTGTGCTGGCCGGTGGTATTATCTTATATCTTCCATCCATGGAGAAGGAGGATTTCAGGAATTGGCGAAAACCGGATTTTGCCCTTCTGGCACGCAATACTATATATGCCAGTTATATTGAGACTTTCGTGCTGTTGTTCCTGCTTTTGTACCATGGGCCGGAGGCGGGACAGGCGCCGGGGCTGCGGGCAGTGCAGGAGGGCGGGCAGGGGGTGGAATCGGTTTCCGGCATTTTGATGAGGAATATTGCGTTGGGTTTCCGTCCGCTGCTGTACGGAATCTGTATCTGGATTGCGCTTGGAAGTGAAGAGGGGAAAGAGGGCGGCAAAAATGGCAGCGGCAAGGACGGCAGTAAGGCTATGGGAAATGCAGTGGAAGGGCAGGGGACTGCGGGCACCGGGGCTGGCGGAAGTTTCGGAGGGGAGGGGAAGGTATGGACAACACAGGAATGTTATCAGTATTTTCTGGACGCCGGGCTGACCAGACGGGAGTCAGAGGTCGCGCTGCAGATATGTAAGGGGATAAGCAATAAGGAGATTGCAATGGAACTGGGAATCTCCGAGACTACGGTGAAAAAGCATGTGTCCAATATTTTTGAAAAACTGGGGGTGAACAGGAGGGAGGAGATAGGCAGGGGGCTAGAGCGTGTTTAAAAAATGCTTTCCGGAAGAGGTGCGTCACAATTTGTGGGAGATGAAAAGCATATATGCTTAAAAGCAAATTTGCTTTGGCAAATGAAGGGCGCATAGCGGGCTATGTAACCCGGATTTTTATCTTTTTCCAAAACGCACTTCACAATCCTTCCGGAAAAATGATATTCCATAACAGCCAATTTTCCGATACCCTTCCGCACGCAGCTCTTCCATATATCTTTTATCATATATTTGCTGCAGCGCCTTTTCCGCATCACTTTCCAAATCATCCACAGAATCCGAAACTTTCACTTCCACAACAAACGCCCTCCCACGCAGCGAAGGGCTTTTTACCATAATATCAGAACGTCCGTTTCCCGACTCACGGTTCGATTTCACCAGATAATTTTCGCTCTGGCTTAAGATTCCGGCAAGAAATCCATGATAAAAATTTTCCGCGCTGTCAAAAAAGCTTATCGTACGGAAAAGCTGGCCATTTAATATATCTGTCATCCTTTCAGCATTTCCTTCCTCCATTGCACGGTATAAATCATGAAAATCCTCTTTCCTTATCATATCCTTCATCCAGCTTGAAATCGTGTTCTCATAAATGGTCATAACTTCCACATTCGGGATGCGCACCTTTAAAAATATATATTTATCTTTAAAGTATTCGCTTTTCTTTGTAAGATAGCCTGTAAAATAGAGAAAATTCCACAAACTCTCCCCTCTGCTGTGCATATCTCCATAAGTAACTTCTTCATGAACCCGAATGTCTAAAGTTCCGCCGGATAAAAGCGTTTCAATCTGACCCTTAGTTTCCTGGTCTGCTCTGGCAATCAAATCTTTTACAATGTCATTGGAACTGGTATTAATCCAATATGGATGAGGGAATGCTTCCGTATCTGAATATAAATCATATAAATACTTTATCACACTCCATGGATTATACACTTCCGTATCTCCAAACAAATATCCGTCATACCATTCTTTCATTGTCGAAAAACGGCTTTCCACTTCATAATAAGACATCATACGGATCACTTCCTGCTCTGTAAAGCCAAAATGATCGCTGTATTTTTTATCAAGTACAGATACAATATTCAAATGATTCAGTCCTGTAAATATACTTTCTTTTGAAATCCTAAGACACCCTGTAATGACGGCAAACTGCAGATAATCATTCGTCTTTAACGCAGATTCAAACAATGACCGGATAAAATCCGCCATTTCCTCGTAAAACCCCCGGAAATAAGCATTCTCAAGGGGCACGTCATACTCATCTATCAGGATAACCGCCTGTTTCCCCGTTGCCTGGTAAAGGCATTTGCTTAAGAATTTCAAAGAGCCGGAATAATTGTCATATCCCGCCTCCCGATCCGCAATCTTTTGGAACAGCGCCTTTTCCCTTTCATTCATTTTTCCGGATTCCATGATATACTGATGTCTTTGAAATTCGTCCGCAATATCGTCCCTCAGCTTGCCGTACGCGGATTCAAAAGAAGGTTGCTTCGCGGATTTAAGCGTCAGGTTAATGACCGGATAGTCCCCCATATGCTTTGTATATTCTTCGCCCTGCTCCATAATCTTCAAGCCGTGAAAAAGCGATTTGTGTACCTCATTTTTCTCCGTATCCCCTGTATCCTCATAATAGTATCTAAGCATACTAAGATTTAATGTCTTTCCAAAACGTCTTGGACGGGTAAATAAGTTCACCTTCCCTTTCAGATCAGCCAATTCTTTTATGAACAATGATTTATCGATATAATAATAACCGGATTCCATTATGTCCTTAAAGTTTTCCACGCCAATCGGCAGCGCTTTTTTCATCCTCATACCTCCATTCGAATGACGTTTTCCATATTATATCCCATCTCTGTCTGTTCCACAATCGGTTTCCATTGGGCGGAAATAAAATCAAGGCATAGATGCCTATTTCGCGCCTATGCCCTGTCACATTTCCCTATTTCACGCTCCACACGAACCGTTCTGTTTTGTTACTGCCATATGGCACGATGATTTGGGTATACATAAGGATAAGGACAGCATCTCTGCGTAATCCTGACCTGTGTTTTGGCGGTTGCATCCTTGAGAGTTTTATCCTTTTTTATTTTAGAAAATGCAAATGTTTGTTGTGGGAGATAGTTGTTTGTAGTATAATGTGTTTGTAAAATATACAAGATATTGTAATATTAACCGGCCGCATAAATGCTAAAATTCGTACCGCTGGTGCGGGAAATCAGTTGGAGTAATAATATAATCATCATGGAAAAATGCGAGGATGGTTTGCAAAAAGAATTTAATCGAAATTTTTTGAAAGAGAATCCCTGAAAAGAAGGCATAAAAAACGGTTATAAAGCAGTTCCGGATGGTATAATAGTATTCTTGTAAAAAGGAGAGTAATAAAATGGATGCTGTAAAGCAGTTGGAATATTATACTATTGAAGATATATACCATTTACCGGACGGGCAAAGGGCTGAGCTGATTGACGGTGAATTATTTATGATGGCGTCGCCCGGCAGGATTCACCAGGATATTGTAATGGATTTATCTTATTTCATAAAAGATTATATAATAAGGAAAGATGGCGGCTGTAAAGTATATTCCGCTCCCTTTGCGGTTTTTTTGAATGCGGGCAATGATATTTACCTTGAGCCGGATATATCTGTTATATGTGACAAAAATAAGCTTACAGAAGAAGGGTGTAAGGGGGCGCCGGACTGGATTATTGAAGTTGTTTCACCGTCGAGCCGTCCGATGGATTATAATAAGAAGTTATTCAGATACCGGACCGCAGGTGTCAGGGAATACTGGATTGCCGATCCGATGGACCGGCGTATTACGGTTTATAACTTTGAACAGGATACGTTTGGGGAATATTCCTTTTCGGATAAAGTAAAAGCAGGGATATATGAAGATTTTGAAATTGATTTTTCGGCGGTAAGTGTGGAATAAGCCGGTTATCATTTCCGCAATGATGTGGTATATTATAGATATGGTATTTATCCGGGCCATGCCCGGTGTTCCGTCCGGATGGGGCGCCGGGGAACTTAGGCCGGGGAATTTAGGAATGAAAGGAATTTTCCAATGAGTTTATATCGTATCATGCTGGTAGATGATGAAGAAGAGGTGCGCAAGGCTATTATCAGGAAGATGGATTGGGAGCGGCTTGGTTTTCTTGTGGTTGGGGATGCCGAGAATGGGGAAGACGCGCTGGAAAAGCTGGAGCAGTTGGAGCCGGATGTCATTATGACGGATATCCGTATGCCCTATATGGACGGGCTTACCCTGACAGCCAGGATCCGTGAGAAATACCCTTCCATGAAAATACTTATTTTTTCCGGGTATGATGATTTTGAATATGCCAAGCAGGCCATACAGTTGAATGTGACGGAGTATATTTTAAAGCCTGTGAACGGGCAGGAACTGGAAGATATTTTAAACCGGGTGCGGGTCAGCCTGGATAAGGAGATTGAGCAGCGCCGCAATATCGATATTTTAAGGGAGAGTTACCTTGGGAGCCTGCCTATCCTCAGGGAGCTGTTCTTAAATAACCTGGTGTGCCGGGCTACGGATGTGGAAGGGGCAGTGCCGAAACTGAGGGAATATGGGATAGATATCCTGGATGCGCACCGATGGCTGGCAGCGGTTATTGATGTGGAACAGGCGGAGCGGACGGAAGGGCAGGTGTTTTCCCAGCATCAGGAACTGATTCCCATTTCGGTGCGCAGGCTGGTGGAGGACTATTTGAAGCCTTACTGCCGTTTTGCTATTTTCAATTCCATGGACGGGCTTACCGTGATTGTGGCAGTAGACGGGGAGAGGACGCAGGCAGGGCTGACCAATCTGTTAAATGATATCTGCAAAGAGAGCAAGCGCGTGCTGGAGGTATCCATTACCGTAGGGGTAGGGTATAGCTGCGGCAGTTTGCAGGAAATCAGCCGTTCTTACCGGACGGCCGTGGATGCGCTGGGCTATCGGGCGATTGTGGGCAGGGGTAAGGCTATTTATATCAGCGATGTGGAGCCAGTGGAGAGGGGAAGGCTGCAGTTGGATGCCAAGGACGAGGAGGAATTGACGGCGGCCATCAAGTTCGGCTCCCCGGAAATGATCGGCGATGTGCTGCGGCGCCTGTCGGCCCGTATGGACGGAGCGAAGGTTCACGCAAGGCAGTATCATGTTTATATGCTGTCTATTGTTAATTGTATGATAAAATTGATGCAGCAGTACGGGCTGGATATGGATGAGATGATTGATTTTGAAGCGCAGTACGGGGATATCCTGGAAGGGCGCTGCCACAGGGATGAGTTTGCCGGACGTATGATTCCGGTCGCCTGCCGGATGAATGAAGTTATGAACCGGGAAAGGGATAATACGACAAGGAAGGCGGTGCAGGAGGCAAAGGAGTATATCCGGGAGCATTATTCCAATCCGGAACTGTCCGTGGAGATGCTGTGCCGTCATCTGCATATGAGCCCGGCCTATTTTTCAACGGTGTTCAGAAAAGAGACAGGACAGACATATGTCAATTACCTGACGGAACTGCGTCTTAAGAAAGCGGTGGAGCTGCTGAATGAGACGGACGACAAGACCTATATGATAGCGCAGAAAGTGGGATATCAGGAGCAGAATTATTTCAGTTATGTGTTTAAAAAGCGGTATGGGGTATCGCCTACCAAATACCGGGGGGCGCAGGGGAATGGGTAACAGTAAAGAAGGGGTGGGTTTTCCGGGAAAAGCCAGTATCCGTTATACGATTTTCATTTATTTTACGGTCAGCGCTCTGGTGGCAATCCTGCTGACCGGTGTCGTCCTGTATATGCAGATGTCGCGCCAATTGACAGCGGCGGTGCGGGATGAAAACCAGGCTGTCCTAGGGCAGATCAACCGTTCGGTGGATTCTTATCTGCGTACTATAATGAAGCTTTCCGACAGTCTGTATTATGGCGTGATTAAAAATGCCGATTTGGATCAGGGCTCGGTGAACAGCCGGATTACTTTGCTGTATGATAATAATAAAGATAACATTGCCAATATTGCCCTGCTGTCCAAAGAGGGTGAACTTTTGGAGGCAGTCCCGGCGGCACGTTTGAAGACGGGGCTGGATGTGACAAGGGAGGAGTGGTTTGCCAATACGCTGGAGCGGACGGACAACCTTCATTTTACCACGCCCCATGTGCAGTATATTTTTGATAACAGCGAAAACCAGTACCGATGGGTCATAACCCTGACCAGGGCGGTGGAAATTACCCACGGCACATCAACGGAGCAGGGTATTTTGCTGATTGATATCCGTTACAGCAGCCTGCAGCAGATGCTGGAAAATATTACATTGGGCAACCAGGGCTATCTTTATATGGTCAGCAGCAGCGGGGAGCTGATTTACCATCCGAAGATGCAGTTGATAGAAACCGGCCAGATAGAGGAGAACCTTTCCGCCACCGTGGATTACAGGGACGGGAACTATCAGGAGGAATATGGGGGCGAACGGCGGGAAGTCTGCGTGAAGTCTGTGGGCTATACCGGATGGAAACTGCTGAGTGTTACGCCGGAGAAAGGTTTGCCGCTGAGTAATCTGAAAATGCGCCTTTTTGCGGTGTTTGTAGTGGCAGTGTTCCTTCTGGCTCTGATACTCATCAATACATTTATTTCATCCCGTATCACAACCCCTATCCAGGAACTGGAAAGATCGGTCAACGCCATTGAGGCGGGGGATCTGGATACGGAGGTGTATATGGGAGGGTCCTATGAAATCAGGCATTTGGGCCGTTCTATCGGGGATATGGCGAAAAGGATCAAGGCATTGATGGAAGATATCGTGGCGGAACACGAGTCAAAGAGGAAGAGTGAGTTTGATACGCTGCAGTCACAGATTAATCCCCATTTTCTTTATAATACGCTGGACATCATTGTATGGATGATAGAAAATGAGCAGAAACAGGAGGCCGTGAAAGTAGTGACGGCGCTGGCTCGTTTTTTCCGTATCAGCCTCAGCAAGGGGAAAAGTATTATCACGGTCAGGGATGAACTGGAGCATGTGCGTAATTATCTGATGATCCAGCAGATGAGGTTCAAAAATAAATTTGCCTACCATATCGACGCGGGGGAGGATGTGATGGAGCTGGCAAGCTTAAAACTGATGCTGCAGCCTTTGGTGGAGAACGCAATTTATCACGGTATGGAATTTATGGACGGCGACGGTGAGATTTGCGTCAGGGTATACCGGGAGGCGCAGGATTTATGGTTCCGGATCAGTGACAACGGGCTCGGGATGACAAGACAGCAGGTGGAGAGCCTGCTTGACGAAGAACGGCATGTTTCTTCCCGGAGGGGATCCGGCATCGGCGTGAAAAATGTAAATGAGCGGATACGGCTGTATTTCGGAGAGACTTACGGCCTTGCCATTTGGTCGGAGCCGGACGAGGGGACAAGAATCAGCATCCGCCTCCCGGTGCTGGTATATGCGGAAATTGCGGAGGGGGAGCGGACATGATAGGCAGAGGCGGGAGGGCGCTTATACTTTTGTATGCGGTATTGCTGGCAGTGCTGTTCCTTATGTGTTCGACGGATTTGGTTATCCGGGAGCCGGAGAAGGAGATTTACCAGATCGCCGTGATCATTGAGGATGACAGGGGGGATAATTACAGCAACTTTCGGAAAGGGATGGATCAGGCGGCAATGGAATTTAACGCCGATGTCCATTTTATTACCCTGTATGAAAAACTGGACGCAGATCAGCAGTTGGAATTAATGGAACGCGAGCAGCAGGACGGGGCTGACGCGCTTATTGTAGTCCCTGCGGATGAAGGGCGGGTATCGGGGAAACATGCCGCCGTCCCGGTGATATTTCTGTACCCGGGGTTTGCGGAAAACACAGGGGCAGGGAGTATTGTGACGGATTACCGGAAGATGGGGGAAGAGCTGGCGCGGGAAATGCTGGATGGGGCTGCGAAAGAGTGTACCGTACTGGAACTTATAGACACGGACAGCATGGGTGACGTGGACAGCTTCTTTCTGGAGGGGGCGGAGGAAGTGTTTGCCGCTGCAGGCTATAGCAGCCGGGCTGTTGCCAGACAGGGGCAGGAAGGGATCCGTGCTGCTTTGGAGGGGTTGGAAGCGGAGAGTGGGGGGAAGGCCCTTGTTTTGGCACAGAACCCGGAGATATTGGCGGAGACAGCGGCGATTATGACTGACAATCCGGATCTGGCGGAGCATGTCGAGGGGCTGTACGGGAGGGGCAGCACGCTGCCGATCCTTAATTACCTGGATCGCGGGCAGATTACAGGGATTTGTGTGACCGACGGGTTCAGCACCGGATACCTGAGCGTACTTGCGGCAGTCCGGACACTGGAAGGCGACGGCGCCCAGGAGCCTGTAGTCATGGAGTCCTATTATATAGAAAAAAAGGATTTGAGGGATCCGGCCTGCGAGAAGCTGCTATACCCTATTGAATAAACAGCAATTCCCTGCCAGGTACACAGAAGAAAACCGAAAACCCGGCCATGTATTAAGGACGGGATTTCTTCTGAGGGCGTTGTACCCAGGAAGGGGGTTGCGGGACTGGAATAGGAAAGAGATATGTTGAAAGGGAGATTGCTGTTATTTTTGTTTTTATGTATGTTTCTTTCTGCCTGCCGGGGCGGCCAGAAGGAGGAGGAAAAGGCTTCCATACGTATCGGTATCAGCCTGTACCGCGGGGAGGATACTTTTATCAATAATATATGCGGCATACTGGAGGAGAAAGCGAAGGAATATGAACGTGAAAGCGGCATAAAGGTAGTGCTGGATATCCAGGATGCGAAAGGGAGCCAGAATGTCCAGAACAACCAGGTGGAACGTTTTATTTCGCTTGGCTGCGATGTACTGTGCATCAATCCCGTGGACAGGATGGATGCTTCGGTTATTATTGACCGGGCCATGACAGCCGGGGTGCCGGTGGTGTTTTTTAACAGGCAGCCGGTGGAAGAGGATATGAACCGCTGGGACGAGCTCTACTATATCGGCGTGGACGCGAAAGAAACGGCCGTCCTTCAGGGTAAGATGGTGGTAGACCTTTACCGGGAAGATGCCGGGGCCGTGGATTTAAACGGGGACGGTGTGGTCAGCTATGTGCTGTTGGAAGGGGAAACGAGCCATCAGGATTCGCTGATCCGTACGGAGTGGTCGGTCCGGACGCTGAAAAACGGAGGGGTGCCCATTGAGAAGCTTACCGGCGGCATAGCGAACTGGGAGCGCAGCCAGGCCTCCGCCCTGATGGAGCAGTGGCTTGCCGCCTACCCGGATACGATAGAACTGGTCGTCAGCAATAATGACGATATGGCATTGGGCGCTATTGACGCTATGGAACGTGCAGGGGTTACAGGGGTGAATGTTATCGGCATTGACGGTACTACGCCGGGCCTGGAGGCATTGGAAAGCGGCAAATTGCTGGGGACAGTTTCGGCAAATAAAGAGCTCTATGCCAGTGTCATCCTGGAATTAGCCGCAAGCTGCGCCCTGGGGGAGGAACCGCCGGAGGAATATCCTCTGGAAGGCGGGACCTATTATTGGACGCCGCAGGAAATCCTGATTCGCGAAAATAAAGATTGAGAGCGGCAGCTTCGGAAATAAGGCTCCTGCTTGGCCGCCGGGCATTGGAATCAAAGAAAATTTATAAGAATTCAAAGAATTTCTTATGGAAAATATGTATAAAATCGTCTATAATGAATTTGTCGGTGGTCATAATGTACAAAATATAAGTGCATATGTGAAAAAAACTGATAAAAACGCCCGGGACAGGGCAGGATTAGAGGAGGATAAAAACTATGAAATTGTTCAAAAGAGTGATGGCTATGACGATGGCATCCATTATGGTGTTCTCCATGGCCGCATGCGGCGGAAGCGACAGCGCAAGCACATCCGGCACAAATGAAGCAGCGCCCGCAGAGAAGGAAGAAGAGGCGGCACCTGCAGAAACAGAGCAGGAAGCGGCGCCTGAACAGGCAGAGGAAGAGGCAGCACCTGCAGAGAATGAAGCGGCTCCGGAAGCAGGAGGAGAGGCAGCGGCAGGAGGCAGCGGCAATATTGGTGTCTGCATCTATAAGTTCGACGATGCGTTTATGACAACTTACCGTAATGCATTGCAGGAAATCCTGGAAGGCAAAGGTTACACAGTAACATTTATGGATGGTAAGAATGATCAGGCTGAACAGAATAACCAGATTAACAACTTCATTACACAGGGTGTTGATGCTTTGATTATCAATCCGGTTATGACATCCGCTGCAGATCAGATCATTGCAACCGTTAAGGACGCAGGAATCCCTACCGTATTGATTAACCGTGAGCCGACAGCAGAGCAGATGAGCGCATATGACAAGCTGGTGTATGTAGGGTGTGATGCGCGCCAGTCCGGGACTATGCAGGGCGAACTGATTCTGGATACCCCGAACAAAGGTGATATTAACGGCGACGGTAAGGTTTCCTATATCATGATCCAGGGTGACCCGGAGAACGTGGATGCACAGTACCGTACCGAGTTTTCCGTGAAAGCATTGACCGATGCAGGGATGGAAGTGGAAGAACTTGATTTACAGCGTGGTGACTGGGATCGTAACAAGGGCCAGGAAATTGCACAGAATGACCTTGCTAAGTTCGGCGATGATATTGAAGTAGTATTCTGCAACAATGATGATATGGCAATCGGCGCACTGCAGGCAATCCAGGCAGCAGGACGTACTGTAAATGAAGACATTTATCTGGTAGGCGTGGATGCATTGGATGCAGCGCTGAACGAAGTGGCAAGCGGCAACATGACAGGTACTGTACTGAATGATGCGAACGGCCAGGCAGCAGGGGCTGTTGACGCTATGGAAGCTTTGCTGGGCGGAAAGACTTATGCGGCAGGCGAGCAGTCCATTTATGTAGACTATGTAAAGGTTACGCCGGATAATGTAGCTGATTTCCAGTAATCGGAAGCAGGTAATAAAATAAGATAATGCAAATTACCAGGAAGTGCGTGTGCAATGGCGTATGCACTTCTTGGTTTATGATTCCCGCAGGCAGGAGCCGGATACCGTGACGATGCACGGGTATCTGGCGAACGCCGTGAGGGCACAATCCCCCGCAGCCCGCTGCGTTGCAAGTCTAATGCCACGTTGCTTGCAGCGGGCTGCGGGGGATTGTGCTTAGGAACTGTGCGCAGATGTAGAAAAGAAAAGGAGGTCATCGAATTGTCAGAGTATCGTTTGGAAATGCACAATGTTGTAAAGACATTTCCGGGTGTCAAGGCGCTGAATGGCGCACAGCTAAATCTTCGGCCGGGTACAGTCCATGCACTGATGGGCGAAAACGGCGCCGGGAAGTCTACTTTGATGAAGTGTATGTTTGGTATTTACCATATGGATGAGGGGGAAGTGATCTATGAAGGGGAGAAAGTCCAGATAAAGGGGCCGCTGGATGCCCTAAACCGCGGTATTGCCATGGTGCATCAGGAATTGCAGCCGATTCCGGAGAGAAGCATCGGGGAGAACATTTATGTAGGGCGGTATCCGATGAAGAAATTGGGGCCGCTGTCTGTAGTAGATCACAGCAAAATGTATGAGGATGCCGCCAGGGTATTGGAGGAAGTCCATTTAAACTTTGACCCAAGGGCAAAACTCGGAAGCCTTTCCGTATCCCAGATGCAGTTGGTGGAGATTGCAAAGGCTGTATCGGCTGATTGTAAAGTCCTTATTTTGGATGAACCTACTTCATCGCTGACAGCCGCGGAGGTAGAGGCGCTGTTTACCATTATCAATGAACTGAGGGGAAAAGGGGTTTCCATCGTTTATATCAGCCACAAGATGGATGAAATCCTCCGTATCAGCGATGAAGTGACTATAATGAGGGATGGCCAGTATATCGGGACATGGTCTTCCAAAGATCTGACGACGGATTTCATCATCACGAAGATGGTAGGCCGTGAACTTTCGGAACTGTATCCTGCCCGTGAAAATGTGCCAGGTGAGATAGTATTTGAAGTAGAAGATTTCACTTCTATTAACCCGAAGAGTTTCCGCAATGCTTCCTTCCAGTTGCGGAAAGGGGAAATCCTGGGTGTGGCAGGTCTTGTAGGGGCGCAGCGTACGGAACTGATGGAAGGGCTGTTCGGGCTGCGCAGCCATACAGCCGGCAGGATTACATATAAAGGGAAGGAACTTAAGATTACCCAGCCAAAGGATGCCATCAACAATGGAATCGCCATGCTGACGGAAGATCGCCGCGCTACGGGGATATTGGGAGTGCTGTCAATTGCGGATAATGTTTCCATTGCATCTTTAAACCAGTATCTGATCGGAGGGGTGATGCTGAATGATGCAAGGATAGAATCTCTGGTACAGGAAAATGTAGCCAAGCTTTCCATCAAGACACCGTCATCCAAGACACAGATACAGTCTCTTTCGGGAGGTAATCAGCAGAAAGTGCTGATCAGCCGCTGGCTGGCCAACAATCCGGATATTTTTATCATGGATGAACCTACGAGGGGGATCGATGTAGGGGCCAAGTATGAGATTTACTGCATTATTGCGGAGATGGCGAAACAGGGAAAGAGTATTATCATGATTTCCTCCGAGATGAGCGAACTCATTGGTATGTCTGACCGTATCATGGTTATGTGCGACGGCCGTGTGACCGGATTTATCGATGGGGCGGAGGCAAATCAGGAGAATATTATGGCACTGGCAACCCAGTTTGAATAAGGAGGGAGAACATAATAATGGGAAAATCATTTAACCTGAAAAAATTCATTTCCAACAATGCGATTATTATTTTGATCGTGCTGCTGGGCATCCTGACCGGATTTACGACAAAAAATTTCTTTACTTTAAACAATTTTAAAAACCTGGTAGTAAATGTATCCCCAAGGTTTATCATAGCCTGCGGCGTATCGGGCTGTCTTATCACCAAAGGGACGGATCTTTCCGCGGGGCGTGCGGTAGGCCTTGCGGCGTGCCTTTCCGCCATGCTGCTGCAGAGTCTGGACTATTCGGCGCGTATGCTGCCCTGGATGCCTGATATTCCATGGCCGGTGGCATTGATTATTGTAATGGTTATCATGGGATGTTTCGGCGCAGTGAACGGTGTCGTGATTTCCATGCTGAAAGTGCCGCCCTTCATTGCAACCCTTGGTATGCAGACGATTATTTACGGGCTGTGCTCCCTGATCACAAATAACCAGCCTATGGGCGGTTACAAAAAGAGTTATCTGACAGTGGCAAGCGGTTCCCTGGGGCCGATTCCTTATCTGATGATTTTTGCGGTAGTGATCGGTGTTTATTTCTGGTTTTTGTATAATAAGACACGCCACGGCAAATATATGTATGCCATCGGCGGCAATGAAAATGCGGCACAGGTTGCCGGTGTGAATGTTACGGCATCTTTGATCCGTATTTACATTCTGGCAGGCTGTATGTATGCTTTGGCAGGTTTCCTGGTAGGTGCGAAGGCCGGAGGGGCTTCCACGGCAACCGGGAACGGCTATGAATTGGAGGCCATTGCGGCCTGTACCATCGGCGGCGTATCCGCGAACGGCGGTGTCGGCCGGGTAGGCGGTATCCTGATAGGTGTACTGGTATTTGAAATTTTGAAGATCTGCCTCCAGTTCCTGGGTGTGGATCCGGCTTATACATATATTGCACAGGGTCTTGTCATCGTTATCGCGGTTGCGCTTGACTTGAGGAAGTATTTGCAGAAGAAGTAATGGACGGGAAAATTTAAGGCATATTTTAAGAGCCTGTTTAAAATCTGTTTTTTGCCAGGTGTGCCATAGTTTGTGAGAGGTTTGCCCGAAGGGGCGAAGGTTTCGCAAAATAGGGTGTACAGATGGTGAAAATGAGATTTTAAGCAGGTTCTTAGGCACTTATAAGCGATTTCCTGCACAAGATGGCAAAATTTTGGTTCCGGTTTATCTGGGTTAGGTTTGTGGAAAAAGTGTCTGTGAAAGAAAGGGAGGAGCATTATGGAGGGAGAGCGGAAGGGGACTACGGAACAGGGAGCAGCCGGGCTGGATGGTGCCATAGGGCAGGATACTATGGAGCGGCAGGCGGCGGCCGATCCGGAAGAAGATATTTCCGGAAAGAAAGAAGAGACGGGAATGTTTGAAAGCATTTATGACCGGCTGCCGGATATTTCCATTAAATCGTTGGATCGTTTTATCGTGCTTTGCGTGGTGGTGCTGGTGATGGTTATTTTGGTTGGGGTGTTAAAAGCGAGGCATTTGTTGTAAAAGATATTTGTTCGGAGCCGGGGGGAGGTTGGTTATGAGGCCGGTGTCGGCCCTGCAGCCGGAAATCAGATTTCTCCTTCTGCCGGTTCCGCACTATTGCCGCGTTAAATTTTCCGGTTGATGCATCACAGCGTTGCCGAAATTTTGTCTTGTACTGGCTCGAACCATGCAAAGCAGATGTTCGTTTTCAAAAAAGTTTGATAATTAAACCCTATTATTCCGTTATCAAAAATAAAGCATACAATAAAATACTCTTTCTAAATGAGGAGCATTTATACTTGCCTATCATTTAGAAAGAGCTAACAGTTATTATTCATACTCTTTTAATATATTTGGTTGAATTTGATTATGTTCTAATGTCAGATACTCAAGTAAAAATAACCGCTCAGCAATATCAAGAGGATTCAAATTCCATTCTTCATTTGTATTAGCAAAATACAAATTGCGATAAAAAATCCTAAAATAATCTGTTGGACAAGAATTTGCTTTCGGAAAATAAAAGCCTTGTATGGGTTTCATTTCTTCCTTAAGCTTTTCTTCTAATTTTTCGTTAAGAGCCTTAAGCATATACGAAAATCCCACTTCGGTTGCTAAAACATAATTTCCTACAAAAACAATATTTTCTTCTTCTTTTGTTGTCTCTAATACTTCTGCCTTTATAACTGAAATCATAAAAATTGCAGTCATTTTATGTCGATCAAGGGGCTTTTCTTTATCCTCCATATATTCTAGAAGAACATTATATATTTTTTTACATGAATTCTCAAACACTTGCTTTTTCGATTCTTTAAAACGGATTTTTGAATCTTCTGAGCACATTGCGTCTGCGCCAACCTTTACAATATCCCACATCTCATTAATTAAAGGTGTCATTTTTTCTCTTCCTTTTTAAACCAATAATCTTCTTTTTTGCTATATTTAGTATATGCTATTTCACCCATGCATTCGCAAGGTTCTTTGCCTGTATTATGCATTTTAAAAAAGTCACAAGTTTTATAACATTCATCACCTATGCCAGAAGGAACATCTGAAAAAATAATTCCCCGGTTATGATTATTTAATTTTGTTTTTAAAAATTTTTGCTGCTTTTTAGAGATAATACCATTTACTATTAATAATACAGAAAAAAATATCAATACCATCAACATTAAGATTTTGTCATTCATACTTATATCTCCCTATATCTTTATATAAACTTCCGGAACCGCTTCGTATCTAGCTGTTAAATTATCAAGAAAGCTATTTAAAAATGTTTCAATAATTGCAACAATACCAATAACCCCTAAGGATGTTGAAACTACTGAGCCATAGCAAAGGTAATATATGGAAATAATTACTGCTATTACATATCCTATATATATAATCCACAATCTATATTGCCAGGCTTTCATGTCCAACTTTTTTACTAGACCTTGTTTTAACAGTTTCTCTTCTGTAATGTTTATACTTTCTTTTTTCTTTATATATATGCTTATATTCAGCCGAACGAGTATTATGATATTTAAAATTATTGTAATTCCGGAAGGAGACACACCATTGCTGTTAGTCAACGTTGAAGTCGGAAACACCATTATTAAGGCATTATATAAAGAAAATCCTGAATAAATAAACAAAAACATTAAATCGGATATATATGACCATTTATGCTTGTTTCCGACTTGATTACAGACTTCATACGAAAACCTCGTCAGAATCCATTTATCAAAGTTCGATAGCCGTTTCATTTTATCCCCTTTGTTTTTCTGCTGTGTATTTAATGGTTGTTCTGTCCACCACCGTATTCATTATATAGGATTCATTTATAATTTTCAATACATATACAAGAATTTTTTTAAATTTTAAATCAATTAACACAATTTTCCGGCACATGACTTTTGCCCGGCATCATGTCGTTAACTTAGGGTTTACGTTAAGGCGAAAAGTTCAAATTCTCCAAAGACCAGGAACCCTCGGGAGACCGGACAGGTACCGTTCTGTGAACCAATGTCATTAACTTAAGCTTTTTGGGGTGCTGCAGACCATATATCTCAATCCGGACCATCGAAAGACGCCGGCACTTA